>DATGGI010000045.1:0-5125 GCA_035308545.1 Usitatibacter sp. | reverse complement strand
CATCGCGCCGGATGCGTCGCATTACCTCGCGGGCTTCATGATCACGCTGTCGCTGATCGCCGTCGTGTACATCGGCCTGGTCGCGCTCGTGCAATCGGACATGAAGAAGCTGATCGCCTACTCGTCGATCTCGCACATGGGATTCGTGACGCTGGGCCTTTTCATCTTCAACGGGGAGGGCATGCTGGGCGCGCTGCTCCAGATGATCTCCCATGGATTCGTGTCGGCGGCGATGTTCCTCTGCGTGGGCGTCCTCTATGACCGCGTGCACTCGCGGCAGATCTCCGACTACGGCGGGGTCGCGAACACGATGCCCGTCTTCGCCGCGTTCTTCGTGCTCTTCGCCATGGCGAACTCGGGCCTTCCCGCCACGAGCGGCTTCGTGGGCGAATTCACGGTGATCCTGGGCACGATGAAGGTGAGCTTCTGGTACACGTTCCTCGCCGCGACGACGCTGATCTTCGGCGCCGCGTACACGCTCTGGATGGTGAAGCGCGTCGTGTACGGGGACATCGCCAACGACCACGTGCGTGAACTGAAGGACGTGGGCAAGCGCGAGATGGCCTTCCTCGTGCTGCTCGCGATCGCGGTGCTGGCCATGGGCATCGACCCGAAACCGCTCTCCGACGCCATGAATCCCTCCATCCAGGAGCTGCTTCGCCACGTCGCGACCTCCAAGGTGGGCGCATGAACACCGCGACCTTTTCGCTCGCCACGATCGCGCCGGCCATGCCGGAGATCGCGCTGCTCACGCTCGTGTCGATCCTGCTGGTCGCGCACCTCTTCTTCCGCGAGGACGAGCAGTCGTGGACCTACTGGCTCACGCTGGTGACGCTCGTCGGGACGGCGGCGCTCACGCTCACGACGCTCGGCCGGCCCATGGGCGTCACCTTCGGCGGCATGTTCGTGGCCGACCTCCTGTCCCAGACGCTCAAGTTCTTCACGCTCATCACGGTGGCCGCGACGCTCGTGCTGAGCCGCTCCTACCTGGAGAAGCGCAACCTCCTCAGCGGGGAGTTCCTCTGCCTCGCGCTCTTCGGCACGCTCGGGATGATGGTGATGATCTCGGCGCACCACTTCATCACGCTCTTCCTCGGCCTCGAGCTCATGGCGCTGTCGCAATACGCGATGGTGGCGCTCGAGCGCGACTCGGCGCGCGCGACCGAAGCGGCCATGAAGTACTTCGTGCTGGGCGCTCTCTCGTCGGGCCTGCTGCTCTATGGCATGTCGATGGTGTACGGCGGAACGGGCACGCTCGAAATCGCGCACGTGGCGCACGCGATCGAGCAGGGCAACGTGATCAACACGCTCGCGCTCTTCGGGCTCGTGTTCATCGTGGCGGGCATCGCGTTCAAGCTGGGCACGGCGCCCTTCCACATGTGGATCCCGGACGTGTACCACGGGGCGGCGACGCCGACCACGATGATCGTGGGCGCGGCGCCGAAGCTCGCGGCCTTCGCGTTCATCATGCGGCTCCTCGCCGGCGGGCTGGGCGGCCTCGTCACCGACTGGCAGCCGATGCTCGTGATCCTCGCCGTGGCCTCGCTCGCCGTGGGCAACATCATCGCGATCGCGCAGGAGAACCTGAAGCGCATGCTCGCGTACTCGACGATCTCCCACATGGGGTTCGTCACGATCGGCATCCTCGCGGGCACCGACACCGGCTACAGCGCGGCGATGTTCTACGTGATCGTGTACGCGTTGATGACGCTGGGCTCCTTCGGCATGATCCTGCTGCTCTCGCGCGCCGGGTTCGAGGCCGAGAACCTGGACGACTTCAGGGGCCTCAACCAGAAGTCGAAGTGGTACGCCTTCGTGATGCTGGTGCTCATGTTCTCGCTCGCGGGCATCCCGCCGGCGGTCGGCTTTTTCGGCAAGCTCTTCGTGCTCCAGGCCGCGCTCGACGCGGGCTACACGTGGCTCGTCGTGTACGCGGTGCTTCTCTCGGTGATCGGCGCCTTCTACTACCTGCGCATCGTGAAGCTCATGTACATGGACGCGCCGCTGAAGGAGATCACGATCGACCCGCAACCCGGAGTGCGCTGGATGCTTTCCGCCACGGCGATCGCCACGCTCCTCCTCGGGGTCATGCCGGCGCCGCTGCTGAACCTCTGCATGCAGGCCATCGCCGGCGCGATGTAGGGCTGTGGCGAAGAAGCCGCCGGAATCCGCAGCCGACTTCACCGAGACGCCGCTCGCCTCCGAGCTCGTCCACCAGGGGAAATTCCTCGAGGTCTACCGCGACACGGTTCGCATGCCCGACGGCGCGACCGCGTGGCGCGAATACGTGAAGCATCCCGGCGCCGTGATGATGCTCGCGTTCGTCGACGACGACACGATCATCCTCGAGCGCCAGTACCGCTATCCCAAGCGCAAGCACTACATCGAGATTCCCGCGGGCAAGCTCGAAGCCGGCGAGGACCCGCTCGTCACCGCGAAGCGCGAGCTCATCGAGGAGTGCGGCTACGAGGCGCGCGACTGGTGGCACATCGCGTCGATGGATCCCACGATCGGCTACTCGACGGAAGTGATCCACCTCTACGGCGCGAGGAACCTCGTGCACGTGGGCGCGAAGCTCGACGTGGGCGAGCACCTGGAGTGCTTCACCGCGAAGATCGACGATGCGGTGGAGTGGATCCGCGACGGGATCATCACCGATTCCAAGACGACATTCGCGCTGCTGTGGTGGAAGCAGTGGGGACGGAGCTCGGGGCGCTAGCGCTCAGCGATCCAGCGGGCTCACCACGCCGCGGCCGCCGCGATTGAGGACGTGCGTGTAGATCATGGTGGTGTTCACGTCCTTGTGGCCCAGGAGCTCCTGCACGGTGCGGATGTCGTAGCCGCTTTCCATGAGGTGCGTCGCGAAAGAGTGGCGCAGCGTGTGCGACGAGACCGGCTTCACGATGGCCGCCCTGGACGCCGCGCGCTTCAACGACCGCTGGAACGTCTGCCCGAAAATGTGGTGGCGCCGCACGATGCCCTCGCGCGGATCGGTGGACAGCGTCGCCTGCGGAAAGACCCAGTGCCAGCCCCAGCTCCTGGCGGCGGAGGGATTCTTGAGCGCATAGGCGCCCGGCAGCTCCACGCCGGGAAGGCCGCGCGACCGGTCGAGGTCGTAGATGAGCCGGACCGCCGCGAGGTGAGCTGTCATGTCGCCGACGAGCGAAGCCGGAAACATGGTGATGCGATCCTTCGCGCCCTTGCCCTGGCGAACGATGAGCTCGCGGCGCGCGAGCTCGACATCCTTTACGCGCAACTCCAGGCACTCCGCCAGGCGGATGCCGGTGCCGTACATGAGCCTCGCCATGAGCGCGTGGATGCCTTCCATCTTCGAGAGCATCAGCGTCACCTCGGCGCGCGTGAGGACGACCGGCAGCCTCCGCGATTGACGCGCGCGGACGATCTCCCCGAGCCATGGCAACTCCACGCGCAGGACCTCCTTGTAGAGGAAGAGGAGCGCGGCGAGCGCCTGGTTCTGCGTCGAGGCCGACACGTGCCGGTCGGTGGCGAGTGAAGAGAGGAATGCCGAGACCTCCACGCCGCCCATCTCCCCCGGATGGCGCTTGCCGTGGAAGTGGATATATCGCCGCACCCACTGGACGTACGAGACCTCCGTGCGGCGGCTGTAGTGGCGCATGCGAATGCGGTCGCGGAGCTGCTCGAGGAGGCGCGGACGCGCCGGCGCAGGATTTGCCGCATCTGCAGGAAGGGAAGGCGCTTCAGTCATCGTGCCGCCGGAGAGAGGATTACAATTTCCCAACGGCGATCAAGGACTTCGGGTTGACCTCCGGGCCCCACCAGTTACAAAATGCAAGTGTTATTCATCAAGCCGCAAGTTTTATTGCTCATGATGATCAATAACGTCAGTCAACCTAATTTAAGTTAGAACGCATGCCCATCTCTAAGCGCTCTCTAATTTCGGCGGTCATAGCGGTGGCGCTCATCGTTGCGGGTGGCGTCCTTCTCGCAGCGGTTCCAATTCAGCCAATAGCTGAGGTCATCTTTCTAGTTGGCGTGCCACTTATGGAATTGCTCGTTCGCATACTTCCATCGTCGTGGGTGTACGCGCTCGCCCCGGAGGGCGGCGCAAGTGCGACGGCCATCATTAGTTTCATTTCAACGCTGGCGTCGTGGTTTCTCGTGCTATTTGCCATTGCGTTCTTCGTGACCGGTCGAAGGGTGTTTCGTGGTCAATCTGCCAATCATCCCGTTGCGTAGTCGCATGCGTTCTAACAACACGTTCGAGCTTACCGTGACACATTGTGGGCCGCGTCTGTCCGCGGCACGGTTGTCGTGCCCGGCCGCTCAACTAGGTCGTTAGAGGGCTTGGATGGCTGCAGCGCGAATGAATGGAGCGAATGCCACGTTATTCGCATTTGTAGTTGCGGCTATTGTTCCGGCGTTGGCGCTGGCTCTCCTTCGAGTTGTTCAAACCGGTGAACTTCGCGACATGGTCTTCGCCATCTTCTTTGCGCCCTATTCGATCGCCGCGACGGTATTCTTGGCGGCGCCCGCGTACCTTCTATTCCGATGGTTTCGCTGGATCAACCTTTGGTCCACGTTGGTCTCCGGAATCCTGATTGGCGCGATGGTTGACGTCCTTGTTGGTGCGGGGACCTTGGATCCGATAGGCTCGCTTCTCATGTGCGCGATCGGCTGTCTTTCTGCTGGCGCTTTCTGGGTCGTGCGGGTTTGGTTGAGTGGCGTTACGTTTAGCGAATGAACAAGCCCTCTAACAACGCGTTCGAGCTTACCGTGAGTCGTCGTGGGCGCCCTGTGCTCGCAATGAATTGCGTGCTCGCCAGGGCGCACCAGCGGTCGTGGCTGGCCGCTCAACTAGATCGTTAGGTGTCAGGTGTGATGGAGCGTCAATCAATTTTGGAAGTCACGAGCCCGGCACTGGTTACGGTCTTCGTTCTCGCGATTGCCTCGCACACAATTGGCGGCATCTTCCCCGGCGAGCAGCACGCGGAGCTGCTGGCCTGGACCACCTTGGCTTGGGAGTTGCCGCGCGCTTTTGTCGTGGTATGGGCGGGCTGGCTCGTGTGCGTCCGCGGCGGAGGGGGAATTGCACGTGCCGGTGTCGGAGGCATTCTCGCCTTTTTTGTCTCTCATCCGGTAGCCA
>DATGGI010000044.1:0-14712 GCA_035308545.1 Usitatibacter sp. | reverse complement strand
TCTGCCAGCTTGCTCTCTGGATAGACGAAGGCGTCAACGTAAGTGTCTCGCCACGGGCCGGCGATTCGATAGCTCTCTGGGGACGAACCAAATCCCGCGATATCGATGTCGCTGTCGCGGTTAAAGTCGCCCTTCGCATACGAACCGTACAGAATCGCGGTGTGACATCCGTGCCATGTCTTCAGCGAGTGGCCGACTTCGTCGATCTGCTCCTCTATCGTGTGCATCAGCTTGCCTTCACGTCACGACCGTCAGTGCATTTGAGAAAGTGCAACCAGGAACAAGACGACGAATGCGCCCCAACCCATCGCCGCCAGGTTACCCAAGAGCCCGAAAAGGCCGATGGCCCAGCCACTTTCGTGCCTCACGCTGAGCACGGCCAAACGGAAGCCGCGAACGGCGATGACGATGACTGCGAGCGCCGAAATGCCGAGAGCCGGGATCTGCCTTCCTTCAAGAGGCGACATGCCCAGATATGTGCCGGCTATGACAAGGATTTCATAGCCAACCGCAATTAGTGTGCGATGGCCGTAAGAGAGCGATGGCAGCCCGAGAATGAGAAGGCCGATCGCCGTACACACGAACGCCACGACAATGAGCGCTTCTGTGGGCATGAAGGATCGCGGACACCATTGGGTCCCGGACTATTGTCGCAACTGCGACATCCGGGATGACAGTCGAAGCTGCGACATCCGGGACGACTACGCGGTGGCGGCCTGCGCTTCGCGCTGGAGCGGGCCTTCGAGCTGGAAGACCTGCATGCGCCCCTTGCCCTTGATCTCGAGCTCCTGGCCCGGGGCGAAACCGAACCGGTTGTAGAGGCGGCGGTGCGTCATGAGGTCCACGTGCACCGCGTCCGCGGGGGCGTCGGCGGCGAGGCGGAACGCGACGTTCACGGTGTCGCCCCACATGTCGTAGATGAATTTCTTCTTGCCGATCACGCCCGCGACGATGGGACCGGTGGCGATCCCGATGCGGATCTGCACGCGCTCGCCCGTCTGCTTCCGGTAGTCGTCCACCTTGCGGATCATCTCGAGGGACATGTTCGCGACCGCGTCGGCGTAGTGGATCTGCGAACCCGTATCGAGGCCCGCGGCGGCCATGTACGCGTCGCCGATCGTCTTGATCTTCTCGACGCGATACTTGTCGGCGATGTCGTCGAAGAGCGAGAAGACGTCGTTCAGGATCTTCACGGTCTCGACCGGCGAGAGCTCCTCGGTCATGCGCGTGAAACCCACGATGTCGGCGAACATCACGGTCACGTCCGCGTGTCCCTGCGCGATGTTCACTTCGTTGCGCTTCAGGCGCTCGGCGATCGCGGGCGGCAGGATGTTGAGCAGGAGCTTCTCGCTGCGGTCGCGCTCGAGCTTGATCTCCTCATATTGCGCGTCCACCTGCTGGCGCAGCTTCTGCTTCTCGCTCGCGAAGTACCAGAGCAGCGAATAGATCATCACCGAGATCGCCGCGAAGTTGAGCACGAAGAACACCGCCACGGTCTGCAGGTCGAACTTGTTGACGGTGCCCGAGAGCATGTAGTCGAAGAAGCCCGCCATCGCGGTCATGAAGAGCCACGCGAAGAACCACGGCACGGACTGGCGCGTGCCCAGCACCGTGACCGCGCCCACCGGCGCCATGAGGCCCCACAGGGACACGCCCGAGGCGCTCACGAAGTTGCCGATGGACCACTGCATCGCGAAGGGCGTGAAGAGGATCAGCGCCAGCTGGACGATCGCGAAAAGGTAGAGGCGCTTCAGCTTCAGCCACAGGCCGATCGTGACGACCGACAGCGCCTGGAAGATGAGCGGGATCGCCGTGGAGTACTGGTAGCCCATGCTCCAGTACACCGCGAGCCACAGGGCCGCCGCGCACATCATGAAGCCCGTCGTGAGCATCAGCATGTCGCCCGAGAGCTTCTCCTCCGGCGACAGCGGCATGGTCAAGCTCTTCGCGGTTTGCCCTGGATTTTCCGGCATGCTCTCGATGGCGCGCTTCTTCAAGGTTTTCGGCGCGGGCGTTGCGCTCGATTATGGCATAGATCGTAACCGGGGGGCCCCGGGTTTTGGGCTAGAATCCTCGTCTCGATCGCACATTTCCGGGGCAGGATCATGTCGATGTCCAACCGCGACGGCTTCATCTGGTACGACGGCAAGCTCGTGCCGTGGCGCGAAGCCAATACCCACGTCCTCACCCACTCCCTGCACTACGGCCTTTCCGTCTTCGAAGGCGTCCGCGCGTACGACACCGAGATCGGCACGGCGATCTTCCGCCTGAAGGAGCACACGGACCGGCTCTTCGACTCCGGGAAGATCTACATGATGGAGATTCCCTACACGAAGGAGCAGCTCATGGACGCGCAGCGCGAAGTCGTGCGCGTCAACAAGCTCCACGCCGCCTACATCCGGCCGCTCGCCTTCTACGGCTCCGAGAAGATGGGTGTCTCGCCCGTCGGCGCGAAGGTCCACGTCGCCATCGCGGCCTGGCCCTGGGGCGCGTACCTGGGCGAAGACGGCTTGAAGAAGGGCATTCGCGTGAAGACGTCCTCCTTCGCGCGCCACCACGTGAACGTGACGATGGCCCGCGCCAAGGTCGCCACCACGTATGCCAACTCGATCCTCGCCAACCTCGAGGCGACCGGCGACGGCTACGACGAGGGACTGCTGCTCGACACCGACGGCTTCGTGGCCGAAGGCGCCGGCGAGAACATCTTCGTGATCAAGGACGGCCGCGTGTACACGCCCCAGCTCACGACGGCGCTGAACGGAATCACGTGGCGCAGCGTGCAATCGATCTGCACGGATCTCGGCATCCCGTGCGAGAAGACGCGCCTCACGCGCGACGACATCTACATCGCCGACGAAGCGTTCTTCACGGGCACCGCGGCGGAAGTCACGCCGATCCGCGAGCTCGACCGCCGCACGATCGGCAGCGGAACGCGCGGGCCGATCACAGAGAAGATCCAGACGGCGTTCTTCGACATCGTCCACGGCCGCAATCGCAAGTACCACCATTGGCTCTCGCCCGTGGAGACCCAGAATGTCGCTGCCGTCCGAGCTTGACCGCAAGAGCGTGGAGATCACGGCCGCGGACCTCCCGCTCCACTGCCCGCTTCCCTCGCAGAAGCTCTGGAACACGCACCCGCGCGTGTACATGCCCATCGAGAAGACGGGCGAGTCGCGTTGCCCGTACTGCGGCACGCTGTACAAACTCGTGGGTGGCGCCCCGGCCGGCCACTGAGCCGTGCCTCGAGTCCTGGTCGTCGGGCCTTCGTGGATCGGTGACGCGGTCCTCTCGCAGCCGCTTCTCGCGAGGCTGAGGGAACGCGATCCCTCCGGATCCATCGACGTGCTGGCGCCTTCCTGGGCGCTGCCCGTCTACCGCCGCATGCCCGAGGTCGCCTGCACCTTCACGCTTCCCTTCGGGCACGGCGATCTCAAGCTCGGCGCGCGCCGGCGGTTCGCGAAGACGCTCTCGCCCTACGATCGCGCGATCGTGTTGCCGAACACGTTCAAGTCGGCTCTGATCCCGTGGCATGCGGGCATTCCGGTTCGCACGGGGTATCGCGGCGAGATGCGCTACGGATTGCTGAACGACATGCGCGAGCTCGACGAGGCCGCGCTGCCGCTCATCGCGGAGCGCTATGCCGCGCTCGCCCAACCCGCCGGCGAAGCGCTCGTGCGCCCGATCCCGCAACCACGCCTCGCCGTGGACGAGACGCAGCGCCGCGCGACGGTCGCGAAATACTCGCTCGACCTCTCGAAGCCCATCGCCGCATTCGCTCCGGGTGCCGAGTTCGGTCCCGCGAAACGCTGGCCGGTGCGTCACTTCGCCTCGCTCGCCGCCACGTTGCTCGGGCGCGGCCAATCGGTTTGGCTCATGGGCTCCGAGAAGGACGCGCCGATCACGGGCGAGATCAAAGCCGCGACGGGCGGAAGATGCGTGAACCTCGCGGGCCGCACGTCGCTCGACGAGGCCATCGATCTCATGTCGCTCGCCGCGCGCGTCGTCTCGAACGACTCGGGCCTCATGCACATCGCCGCCGCGCTCGATCGCCCGATGGCGGCGATTTTCGGCTCGTCGAGCCCCGCGTTCACGCCGCCCCTTTCGCCGCGCGCCCGGGTGATCACGCTCAAGCTCGACTGCAGCCCGTGTTTCCAGCGCGTCTGCCCGCTCGGCCACACGAACTGCCTCGAGACTCTCGACCCCGTCCTCGTGCTCGAGGCGATCGGGTGAAGTACGAGGTGGACTCCGATATCGCGTCGGCACGCACGCTGCCGGGATCGTTCTATTCGGACGCCGAGGCCTTCGAGCGTTCCCGTGAAAGGGTGTTCGCGCGCTCGTGGCAATGGATCGGCGATCTTTCCGACGTGGCCGAGCCCCGGTCGCTCTCGCCGCGCGACCTGCTTCCGGGCATGCTCGACGAGCCGCTGCTGCTTTCACGCGATGCCGGCGGAACCTTGAGGTGCCTTTCGAACGTCTGCACGCATCGCGGCAACATCCTCGTGAAGGCGGCGTGCGCGGCGAAGGAGATCCGCTGCGCCTACCACTCGCGCCGCTTCGACCTCGCGGGCCGCATGACCTTCATGCCCGAGTTCAAGGAGGCGAAGAATTTCCCGGCGCGCTCGGACGACCTGCCGCTCGTGGCGTTCCACCATTGGGCGGGACACGGATTCGCATCGCTCGATCCCGCTGCCGGTTTCGACGAGGTGTTCGGCGCGATGAGGGGCGCGATGACGCCGTGGCGGCCGGAGACCTTCAGGCCCGATCCGTCCCGCGATCGCGACTTCGAGGTTCACGCGCATTGGGCGCTCTATGTCGAGAACTACCTCGAGGGATTCCACATCCCGTTCGTGCACGCGGGATTGAACGAGGTGGTCGACTACGGAACGTACCAGTCGGAACTCCACGCGCATTCCAATATCCAACTCGCGTCGACGAAAGACGGCGAGCTGGCCGCGCGCTACTGGTGGATCTACCCGAACCTCATGCTCAACTTCTATCCCTGGGGACTTTCGCTGAACCTCGTCGAACCTCTCTCGATCGACAGGACGCGGGTGAAATTCCGCGCCTATGTGGGCAATGCATCGAAGCTCGACCAGGGCGCCGGCGCGGCGCTCGATCGCGTCGAGGCCGAGGATGAGGCGATCGTTCAAGCCGTGCAGCGCGGCGTGCGCTCGCGCCTCTACACTCGCGGCCGCTACTCGCCCACCCGGGAGCGCGGCGTGCACCACTTCCATCGACTGCTCTGCGCGGGACTAGAATGATCCGCATGAAACTCGCCCTTTTCACTCTCGCCGCCGCGCTCGCCGTGCCCGCCTTCGCGGCCGATCCCGCCTACGTGAAGTCCGTCGAGGACTGGCGCGCGAAGGCCGACCAGAGCCTGCGCAAGGACAACGGCTGGCTCACGCTCGCGGGACGCTACGTGATGAAGCCCGGCGCCAACACGTTCGGCACCGGCAAGGACTGCGACATGGTCTTCCCGCCGGGACTCGGTCCCGCGCACATGGGGACCGTGAACGTCGCGCCGGGGCGTGTCGAGGTGAGGCTCGAGCCCGGCGTCACGATGGCGAAGGACGGCATCACAATGACCGACAAGGTGATGGGCACCGACTCCGAAAATCGCGACTGGGTGCAGCTCGGCCGCGCCTCGTTCCACATCATCGAGCGCGACGGCAAGTACGTGCTGCGGCTCGCCGACAACGAAAGCGAAGTGCGCAGGCATTTCGGCGGCCGCGTCTGGTACGGAGTGGACGAGCGCTACCTCGTGAACGCGAAGTTCGTCGAGTACAAGCCCGCGCGCAAGATTCCGATCGTGAACATCCTGGACGAAGTCTCCGACGAGACCGCGCCCGGCTACGTGGAATTCACGCTCGGCGGCAGGCGATACAAGCTCGACGCGCTCGACGAGGACGGCGGCCTCTTCATCATCCTGCGCGACGACACGGCCGGGAAGACCACGTACGGATCGGGGCGCTTCCTCTACGTCGAGAAGAAACCCGCGGGCGGCGGGACGTTCAAGCTGGACCTGAACACCGTCTACAACCCGCCCTGCGCATTCAGCGAGTACACGACCTGCCCGCTTCCGCCCAGGCAGAACATCCTCAAGGTGAAGATCGAGGCGGGAGAGAAGTATCCGCCTCGCAAGACGGGATGATCGCGCGCGTCGCAGCCGTGGTCTTCACGCTGCTCGCCGGCAGCGCGTTCGCCGTGGACAGCACGCAGTGGCCGCCCCCCTCGCCCGTCGAGGCGCGGATGCGCGAGTTGCAGCACATCATCACCGATCCCGCTTCAACCGCCGAGCAGCGCAAGGCGGCGCGCGCCGAGCTGGTGAACCTCCTCAAGAGTCCCGCGGGACAGGATCGCGACACGACCGGTGGGCGACCTCCGCGCGCCGCGATCGAGCCGCTCGGCCCGATCGTGAAGCCCGCCGCGAATCCACCGCTGCCCGACGTGCCCACGGCGCACATCGAGGTCACGCAGCCTCCGAAGCCGGTCGCGTTACCCAACGGCTCGGTCGCGGTCCCCACGGGAAACGGCATCTCGGTCGACCCACGCTCGGGCGCGGCGCTTCGCGAAGTGCCGGGCGGCTACATCGATCCACGCACCGGCAAGTTCATCCCGCACTAGATCGCGTCGCGAAGCCGTCGCGAATCTTGCGTGCCACGGCCGTCAAAAAAAAGTGACGACGGCTCTCGACGCGCCGATAGAATCGCCGGATGAAAAAAATCATGCGGCTTCCTGCGTTCTTCGCGGCTCTTCTCCTGTCGATCTCGTGCTGGGGCGATTCACCGAAGCCGCCCGCGGAAGCGAGCTTCATGTCCCATTGGGGCGCGGTCCGCGTGATGAGCTACGAAGCCTGGGGTGTGGCGACCGTGCCCTCGTATGGCGCCAACCAGGTGAACCAATATGGGCGCCACTGGAATCTCCTCGTGATGACGCCGGGATTCAAGGAACGCAACGCGATCTGGGCCGCGGTGAAGCCCTACGCAGTGCAAGCCGGATGGACCGTCGTCTCGGAAAACTTCGGCGGCGGCCTTCTCGTCGTGCTGCACTACGAGAAGAACGGAATCGACGCGTGGGCCAACGCGGGCACCGACAATCAGGGGACGAATTTCTACATGGAGATCATCGAGGTGACGCCCCCGCCCGTCACGCTCACGTTGGCCGAACCCGCGGCGACGCCGGAGAAACTACCCTCGCAGGGCAAGGGCGATTTTCCATTCCTCGCGCCGATTGCGGGTTCGCAAACGCACAACGGGCAGGAGATCAACAATCCGCTGCGCCTCACGCCGAAGGGAGCCAACGACCCCGAGATCGTCGCGAAGAGCTCCGTGATCCGCAGCTACACGCTGAAAGACGGCTCGCAGGCCCTGATCTCGAGGGTCTATCACGACGCGCTCGTGAAGGCGGGCTGGGACATCGAGAAGGAAGTGGGCACGGAGATCATCATTGCCCACTATGGCAAGAAGGGACGCAACATCTGGGCGTACTTCGTGATTCATGGCGCGGACTACAGCATGGAAGTGGGGGCGGAAGATGCACCGGACCAGCTGAAGTCCACGCTCGCCTCCAAGTGCCACGTTCCCATCTACGGCGTGTTGTTCGATTTCAACAAGTCGACGCTCCAGCCTGCGTCCGACGCGATCCTCACCCAGGTCGCGGCACTGATGACCGGGAATCCCGCGTTGAAGATCGAGGTGCAGGGCCACACCGACAACGTGGGCACCGATGCCTACAACCAGGCGCTATCGGAAGATCGCGCGCGCAGCGTGATGACGTGGCTCACGCAACACGGCGTGGCGGCGGCGCGGATGACCTCCAAGGGTTACGGCAAGACGATGCCCGTGGCCGACAACAAGTCCGACGAGGGCCGCATGAAGAACCGGAGAGTCGAGATCGCCGATCCGAGCTGCAAGCCGCACTGACGCGGGATCGTCAACCGCCGGACGTCGCGCGCGGCCGCTCCATCGCGACCTCGGATCGAGTGAAACCGAGCTTTTCGTAGAACGCGGCCAAACCGCCTTCGCGCGCCGCACGCAGGACCCAGGTGATGTGGGGGTCGCTTCCCATTGCGGCCCTCACCAGGGCGCGACCCACTCCCTTTCTCCGGTGCTTCCCGTCGACGACGAGCATGGAGATGTAGCCGTTCGACATTCCATCGGTCAGTCCTCGCACGAACCCCAGGACTTCATCGCCCTCGACCGCGACAAGCGCGATCTGCGACCGCGACAGGAGCTCCCGAAACCGGTTGGCCACGGTGTCTCGCTCGCTCCAACCGTTCGCGATCAGCAGCTCACGGACGCTTTCAATCTCGGGCGGTTCGATTTCGCGGACCTTCATGAAACGCTACGTCGAGCGCGGCGGAGCGGCAGGAGGCCCCTTCTCGAATCGCTCGAGCGCCGTATCGATGCAGGCCCAACCCGGCGCGCTCGAGCTCCAGATGTTCGCCGAGAGCTTCACGGACGAAGGTTCATCCAGCGTTCCGACGCGCACGACCGTGAAGCCCGGCCGGCCGCTGGAATCGGAGAAGAGATGCGAGCCGCACTTCGCGCAGAAACGGCGCAGGACTTCGTTGCCGCTGTCGGCGGGCTTCCTGTACTCGGCGGGCTTGCCCGTGACCTCGATGGCGGCGCTCGGAAAGAGCGCGTTCACCGTTCCATTCGCGGCGAGATGCTGGCAATCCCGGCACCAACAGATCCGTGCGGCGAGCGGATCCCCATTGATCCTGTATTTCACTTCGCCGCAGAGGCAACTTCCGGTTCGTTCGCTCATTTGTCTTCCTATGCCGCTTTCGCGCAGCCTTGTGGCTTGAAGATGCGCTCCGTGGATGCGGGATTCTTCGCGAGCCTTTCCGCGGGGCGTCGCGGCCGGCGCACGAGCTCGCCGCCGCAATTCGGGCAGGTGCCCTTCAAGGTCTTCTCCGTGCAATCGCGGCAGAAGGTGCATTCGTAAGTGCAGATGAATGCTTCCGTCGAATCCGCAGGCAGGTCGCGGTCGCAGCATTCGCAGCCGGGTCTCAGTTGCAGCATCTTCAGGCTCCCTTGCGGTTCACGAGATCGTCGGGGACATCCACGTCGGCATTCACGCCCGGGTCGTTGACGAGGAGCACCTGCACGTCGTCGACATGGGCGGCCACCACGCGCTTCGCGCCTTCGTCGCCGTCGAGCGCCATCAATTCATCCTTGAGCCTCGCGGAAAATCCCACCGGATGCCCGCGGATGCCCTGGTGCATCGGCGCTGCGATGAGCGCGCCCTTCTCGATCCTGTCGACGATCGCCGCGATCGTGAGCGGCTTCACGAAGGGCATGTCGCCGAGCGCCACGATCCAACCGCCTGCATCGGGAATCGCCCTCACGCCGGCCGCGAGGCTCGCGCCCATGCCGCGTTCGCAATCGCGCGATTCGAGCACCTTGCAGCCGGCATCGTCGAGCACGCGGCGAAGCACCTTCGAATTGGGAGGAATCACGGCGAGCGCGTTGCCCGCGCC
This sequence comes from Usitatibacter sp., assembly GCA_035308545.1. Classification (GTDB taxonomy): domain Bacteria; phylum Pseudomonadota; class Gammaproteobacteria; order Burkholderiales; family Usitatibacteraceae; genus Usitatibacter. Next base: position 5,228 of record DATGGI010000044.1, on the reverse strand, counting down.
GGCCATGAGATGCCGCGCGCTCTGCGACACGAGAGGGTGTCCATCGAGATCGGCGAGCAGCTTGTCGGCACCGAACCGCGAGGACTTGCCGCCGCAGAGCAGCAGCGCGCGCACCGGCGTCGTCATGGCTACTCGGACTGGATGCCGGCCTGCTTCACGATCTTCTCGACGCGCGCCTTGTCGGTGGCGAGCTGCTGCGCGAATTCGCGCGGGCCGCCGCCGACGACATCGATGCCGAGTCCGCGCAGCTTCTCGACCATCGCGGGCTCCTTCACGACGTCGGTCACATCGGTAGCGATCTTCGTCACGACCGCGGGAGGAATGCCGGCCGGACCCGTGAGGCCGATGTAGGGCGCAAGGTCGTAGCCGGGAATCTCGGTCTCGGCGATCGTGGCCACGTCGGGCGCGAGCGGCGAACGGTTCGCGGTTGTCACCGCGATCAGGCGCAGCTTTCCTTCCCTGGCGAATCCCTGCAGCGACGGGTACGCGGAGATCACCATCGAGACCTGGTTGCCGACCGCGGCCGGCACCGATTGGCCCGTTCCCTTGTACGGCACGTGCAGCACCTCGATGCCGAGCGAGGCCTTCACCGACTCCATCACGAGCTGCATGATGCTTCCCATCCCCGAGGAGCCGTACGAATACTTGTTCGGATCGGCCTTCGCGAGCTCGACGAACTGCGGCAGCGTCGAAGCGGGTATCGAGGGATTGATCGCGAGGAACAACGGCGCGCGTGCGGTGAGCGAGACGAACGTGAAGTCCTTCTCCTCGTACGGCAGCGATTTGTAGGTGTACGGGTTGATGCTGAACGTCGCGAGGTCCGTGACCATCAGCGTGTAGCCGTCCGCGGGCCGGCCCATGATGTATTGCGCGGCCACGACGCCATTTCCGCCCGGGCGATTCTCGATCACGACGGGCTGTCCCCACTTCTCGCTCAAGCGCTGGCCGATCACGCGGCCGATCGTGTCCGGCAATCCGCCCGGCGCATAGGGGACCACGAACGTGACCGCCCTGGACGGGAACGGCGGTTGCTGCGCGAACGCCGCGCCGGCAATGGCGAGCGCGGCAGCGGCGAGCGAGCGAACGAAGTGACGCATCATGCCCGCTTGCGCTGCGCGGCCACTTTCTCGAGCAGGATGTTGTTGCGCGCGGCGACCAGGTCCGCGAGGATCGACAGCGCGATTTCCGGCGGCGTGCGCGATCCGATCGACAGCCCCACGGGGCCATGCAGGCGCGCGATCTCGTTCGGCGTGAGGTCGAACTCGGCGAGGCGCTTGCGCCGCTCGGCGCTCGTGCGGCCGGATCCCACCGCGCCCACGTAGAACGCGCTGCCCTTCAGCGCCTCGAGAAGGGCCATGTCGTCCAGCTTCGGATCGTGCGAGACGGTGAGGATCACGCTGTGGCCGTCGGGCTTGAACGCGACGACCGCGTCGTCGGGCATCCCCTCGATCCACGTCGCGCCGTGGGCGCGCCATGCGCTGCGATACTCCTCGCGCGGATCGCACACGAAAACCTGGAAATCCACGGTGGATGCGACCTCCGCGAGATAGTGCGCGATCTCCGAGGCCCCGATGATGAGCATGCGCCAGCGCGGGCCGTGCACGCTCGTGAAGGTCTTCCCGGTGCGGACGCACTCGTCCGTCGGGTTGGCCGGCGCGATGGACCAGTCGCCGGTGGCGAGATCCACGCTGCGCGCGACGATGCGCCCGGCGCCGATCGCTTCGAGGAGCGACTCGAATTCTTCCGCCTTCACTTCGGGCTCGATGATCACCTCGAGCTCGCCGCCGCACGGCAATCCGAAGCGCCGCGCTTCCTCGGCCGTCACGCCATAGGCGGAGAACTGCGGCTTGCGTCCCGTGTACTCGCCGCGGCGCGCGACGAGGTCGTCCTCGATGCAGCCGCCGGAGACCGAGCCGACGAGGATGCCGTCATCGCGAATCGCGGCGAGCGAACCGGGCGGGCGCGGGCTCGCGCCGAACGTCTGAGCCACCGTGAGCAGCCAGGTGCCGCGGCCGGCCCGGCGCCATTCGAGCGCGCGCTGGAGGACGTCGAGGTCGAGACTTTGCATGCCGCCAATGGTACTTCAGGAGCCGGGACGCAGCTTGAAGAGCTCCGAGAGCACCTGCCTGTACTGGGCCGCGCCCACCGACCCGAGGTTGTGATGGCCGGCGCCCTCGACGCTGATGAAGCGCTTGGGCTCGTGCGCCGCCTCGAAGAGCTGCTCGCCCATCTCGTAGGGCACGATCGAATCGCGGGTGCCGTGCGCGATCACCACGGGCACCTTCACCTCGCCCATCTTCGAGAGCGCGTCGAACTTCTGCGTGAGGATGAGGCTCACGGGCAGGAATCCCCACGTCGAATGCGCCACCATGTCCTGCACGGACGTGAAGGTCGCCTCGAGCACGAGGCCCGAAGCTTCGGGATGCCGGCTCGCGAGATCCACGGCGATGGCGCCGCCCAGCGAATGGCCGACGATGTACCGCGGCTTGCCCGGGGCGAGCTTGCCGAGAAGATCCCAGGCCGCTTCCGCATCCTGGTACGCGAACTCCTCGGTGGGCGCGACGTCGGTGCTCTGGCCAAAGCCGCGGTAGTCCACCGCAAGCACCGCGAAGCCGAGGGAACGCCAGCGCTCGATGCGCGAGACGCTGCCGGTGAGATTCCAGCGCGCGCCATGCAGGTAGAGGAGCGCCGGCGCGTTGGCCTTGTCTCCCGGGAGCCACCAGGCGTGAAGCTTCTGGCCGTCCGCTCCGACCGGGATCCATTCGTCCTGGAATGCGTGACCGTTCCCGTCGTAGCCGTACCAGGCATCGCGCGACGGACGGAAGATGAGTTCGCCCTGTTTTTCGGAGAGGTAGGCACAGCCGCCGATGAGGATGGCGGCGATCGCGAGCAGCGCCCGCTTCGCGATTACTTTGCGAGCACCGGCACCGGGAAGACCGTCTTGTCGTCCGCTTCCTGCCAAATCACCAGCGTCGCGGCGAACAGCACCACGACGATAGCCGCGACCACCTCGATGGTCGGATTGGTGACGATCTTCCACAGCTTGGTCTTCTGCCAGTTGGATCCAAGGATCGGTTGCATCGTTGCTGAATCCCCCGATTGCAAAGGCTCTGACCGCCATCGGCTGCGGAGGGTTCCCCACGGCCCGCGATCAGCCCATCGGTGCATTCGAATGCAAGATCGATGCCGCGATCGCGTGCGGAAATTATCCCCTTTCCGGTGCGCGGCCCCGGGGGCTAATTTTGTAACTGCCTATGTCGGTTTTCGTCAGCTCCACGTCATGGAAGACAGCGGCAGAGTCCGCGCCCTCTTCCCTGTCAGCGCGAACAACGCGTTGGCCACCGCCGGAGCCACGGGCGGCGTTCCCGGCTCGCCGACGCCGGTGGGCTTCTCGCCGCCGGGCACGATGTGCACCTCGACCACGGGCATCTCGTTCATCCGCAGCACGCGGTAGTCGTGGAAGTTCGATTGCTGGACCTGGCCGTCCTTCAGCGTGATCTCGCTGTAGAGGGCCGCGCCCAGGCCGTAGGCGATGGCGCTTTGCACCTGCGCTTCCACCGTGAGCGGATTCACGACGAGGCCGCAATCGAACGCCGCCCACACCTTGTGAACGCGGATGTCGTTGCCTTGCAGCGAGACTTCGGCGACCTGCGCGCACACGCTGTTGAACGACTCGTGCACGGCGATGCCGCGCGCGTGTCCCTTCGCCACCGGCGCGCCCCAGTTCGACTTCTCCACCACGAGCTCGAGCGTCTTCAGCACACGCGGCTTGTCGGCGAGCAGCGCGCGGCGATACACGACCGGATCCTGGTTGGCGGCGGCCGCGAGCTCGTCGATCATCGTCTCCATCACGAAGGCCGAGTGCGAGTTGCCGACCGAGCGCCACCAGAGCACCGGCACGCCCACGTCCGGCGAGTGCAGCATCACCTGCATGTTGGGGATGGCGTACGGCGTGTCGGCGACGCCTTCGGTCGACGTCGAGTCGATGCCGTCCTTCACCATCATCGCCTCGAAGGGCGTGCCCGCGAGGATCGACGGGCCCACGATCGCGTGGTTCCACACCATTACCTTGTTCTGTCCGTCGAGTCCTACTTCAACGCGATGCACGTACATCGGCCGGTAGAAGCCGCCACGAATGTCGTCTTCCCGGGTCCACACCGTCTTCACGGGCACCTTCACGCGCTTGGCGATCTGGCAAGCCTCGACGACATAGTCCGATACAGGATTTGCCCGGCGGCCGAATCCTCCGCCCGCGAGCATCGTGTGCAGCGTCACCTGCTCGGGCTTGAGGCCCAGCGCTTTCGCCGCCGCACCCTGGTCCACGCCCTGGAATTGGGAGCCGACCCAGATTTCGGCCCCGTTCTCGCGCACTTCGACGGTGCAATTCAGGGGCTCCATTGGTGCGTGCGCGAGATATGGAACCTCGTACTCGGCGGTGATCGTCTTCACCACGGAAGTGAGCGCGCCGGGATTCTCGGGCTTCCTCGCGACCTTGCCCGGCGTCTTCGCGGTCTCCTTGAACTTCGCGAAGAGCTCGGGAGTATTGAGCTTGGCCCCGGGACCCAGGTCCCACTGGACCTCGAGGGCATCGCGCCCTTTCTTCGCCGCCCAGAAATTCGTGCCGACGATCGCCACGCCGCTCTGCAGCTCGACCACGTGCGTGACGCCCGGCACGGACTTCACCTTCTCGGCGTTGATGCTCTTCACGATCGCGCCGAAGACCGGCGCGTGCAGGACCACCGCCGTGTGGAGGTCCTTGCGTTGCACGTCGAGGCCGAACTTCGCGCGTCCCTCGATCTTCTCGACCGAGTCGATGCGCCGCGTGGGCTTGCCGATGAGCGTGAAATCCTTCGGGTCCTTCAGTTTCACGGTTTCCGGCGCGGGAAGCTTGCCCGCCGCATCCGCGAGCTGCCCGTAGGAAAGCTTCTTGCCGCCGGGGCCGAGAATGAATCCCTTCTGCGCGCGAACGTCGGAGACCTTCACCTTCCATTGGTCGGCCGCCGCTTGCATGAGCATCATGCGGGCCTGGGCGCCGACCGTGCGCAGCTGGTCGAACGAATTCCACACGGACGACGACCCGCCGGTCATCTGCATGCCGAAGGCCGTGTGCGCATAGACGGCGTTCGCGGGCGCGAGCTCGTAGCGCACCTTCGTCCAGTCGCACTCGAGCTCCTCGCACAGGATCATCGGCAGCGACGTCGTCACGCCCTGCCCGAATTCGAGGTGCT
>DATGGI010000043.1:0-2519 GCA_035308545.1 Usitatibacter sp. | reverse complement strand
GCGCTGCCGTTCGGCACGTTCGGCGCGCTATTGGCCGTGACCCTGCGTGGCCTCACCAACGACGTGTACTTCCAGATCGGCCTCGTGACGCTGCTGGGCCTCGCGGCGAAGAACGCGATTCTGATCGTGGAATTCGCGCTCATGAAATCGCAGGAAGGGCTTTCGATTCCGGCGGCCGCGCTCGAGGCGGCGCGGCTGCGCTTCCGGCCGATCCTGATGACCTCGCTCGCGTTCATCTTCGGCGTGCTGCCGCTTGCGATTTCGTCGGGTGCGGGCGCTGCCGCGCGCCACGCCGTGGGTACCGGCGTCATGGGTGGAATGCTCGCGGCAACGTTCCTCGCGATCTTCTTCGTGCCGTTCTTCTACAAACTGATCATGGAGCGCAAGGTGGGCGAATCGCGAACGAGCGCGCAGCTGAAGGAGGAGGCCGCGCATCACCGCGAGCTCATGCTGCACAAGACGTCGCACCAGGGGACGATGCGGCACACGCACCATACGGAGGGCCACGATGACTGACCAGAGAAAATCCGGCGGCCCGGTGCTCGCCATCTTCATCATCGCGCTGGCGCTCGCCATCATCCTGCTGCAGGGCTGCACCGTCGGGCCGGACTACGCGCGCCCCGAGGTCGACCTGCCGAAGGACTATGCCACCGCCCAATCGAGCGTCGAGCCGGCGCAGGATTGGTGGAAGGTCTTCCACGACCCGGTGCTCGATCGCCTCGAGGAAGAAGCGCTCGCCTCCAACCGCGACCTGCGTGCCGCCGCCGAGCGCGTGTTGCAGGCGAGGGCGACGCTCTCGATCACGCGTTCTGACCAGCTGCCGCAAGCGGGCGTGAGCGCGAACCACAACCGCACGCGCACGTCCTCCATCGGCGCGGTGCCGCTGCCGGCGGATTTCCTGGAGACCAACGACAACCGCGTCGTGGCGCAATTCTCGTGGGAGCTGGATTTCTGGGGCAAGTACCGGCGCGCGACGGAAGCGTCGCGGGCTGACCTCGTCGCGTCGGAAGCGGGGCGCGATGCGGTGCGCACTTCACTCGTCTCGGATGTGGCGCGCGGATATTTCGCGCTCCTCGCCTACGACCAGCGCGTCGAGACACTCGATCGCACGCGCCAGAGCTGGGCGGAGGCGCTCGATCTCCAGAAGGTCCGCTGGGATGCGGGCGCGGTCTCGGAGCTCGAGTATCGCCAGATCGAATCGCAACTGCATGCGGCCGAAGCGTTCCTGCCGGCGATGCGCCTCGCGCGCGCGAAGCAGGAGAGCGCCCTGATGATCCTCCTCGGCCGCGCGCCGCGGGAAGTCTTCCAGGCGAGCGTCGATCGCGGCAAGATCGACATGCCCGACAAGGTCGAGGTGCCTGCGGGCATGCCGTCCGACTTGTTGCTGCGTCGCCCCGATCTTCGCCAGGCGGAGGCGCAACTGCATGCCGCCAACGCGCGCATCGGCGTCGCGCGGGCCGCGTACTTTCCCGATATCTCGCTCACGGGGTACGTGGGCAGCGAGAGCGTGGCGCTGAAGGACCTCTTCACCGGGCCCGCGCGCACGTGGAGCCTCGCGGGCAACCTGCTGCAGCCTCTATATGCGGGCGGGCAGATCCGCGGCGGCGTGGATCTCGCGGAATCGCGCACGCGTGAGGCGGTCGAGTACTACCAGAAGACCGTGGCGAACGCGTTCCGCGAAGTGCGCGATGCGATCGTCGCGCAGGGCGAATTGCGCGAGGCGTGGGTGAAGCAGAACGAGCGCGAACTCTCCTACTCGCGGACGCTGGATCTCGCGCGCATCCGCTACCAGAACGGGACCATCAACCTCTTCGATCTCCTCGATACCGAGCGTCAACTGCTCGCGGCGCGGCTGGATGCGATCGACGCGGAGCGCGACAGGCGAGATGCGATCGTGGAGCTGTACACCGCGATGGGAGCGTGACGGGCAACCCAGGCCGTCGAGGCGCTCGTCGCTTGTTTCGAGCCGAGACCTGGGAGTACGCCGGCGCTCTTCGATCGCGCCGGTTCCCGTGCCATTCCCGCAATGACGGCGCCGGCACAGATGCGCGCCAGAATCCTTGCGGGTATCGGCTCGGGCTCCGTGGCTGGCACGCTATCCGTGCTTAGGCTGCACCGTCACAGCGGATGGGCACGGCGTCCTCCAAGGTCCCGGCTCGAAACAAGCGACGAGTGCCTCGCCGCCTGATTTTTCGCGCGGTCGCTCTATCTTCGAGGTGGTTTGGCGTCGTTGCTGCCGGGATGGAGGTCGCCTGGCGGCGACTTGGCGTTATTGTTCAAAGTGACGAATAATGCCTGTCAACACAATTCTAGTTAGACCGCGATAGAAGGCACGAACGTTCAACAACGCCTTGTCGATGACACCGAGAAAAATTTTGGCGCTGCCGTACACGACCGCGATATCTGAAACGTTATCGCAGATGCCGCTCAAGGGGCTGCTTCTACGAGCGGACATCAGCGATAACGTTTCAGATATTCCCGGCCTCATACAGCGAGAACTGAATTTTTTGAGCGCCATC
>DATGGI010000042.1:0-5256 GCA_035308545.1 Usitatibacter sp. | reverse complement strand
ACCTCCTCCCCCAACGCATGGGACCGGTTACTCGGCAAAAAAATCCCGCCTCCCCTCAGCAGGGGAATCCAGGCCGCGTACAGGGCGGCCTTCGAACGGATGGTGAGCGTGAATACCCCCGGGCGATGGGCCTGGGTTTCGGACGTGGCGTCGCTCATGGAGGGCTATCCATTTCGTCGAAATCTAACACAAGCGTGCCTTGCGGCAGGCCTTGCTTCAGCCTTGCGCCAGCGATACCCACTCGAACGACCCCCGCGCGTAGTCGTCGCCCCGGCGGAGGAGCTGCAGCGTGTGCAGGTGACGCACGGTCGCCGCCACCATGCCCTCGTAGACGCGCCCCGCCTTCCAGTGTTCGGGTGGCATGAGGAGGTTCGCCTTCTGCGCGCCCCCAGCCCCGTCGGATACGATGACCGCGCGCACGTTGCTGAATGAAAATGTCCTCGAGGCCTGCTCGCTGACGGCGCTCGCATCGCCCTCCTCGATCATCAGTCGCAGCTGCACCGCCAGCGGCGCGCGGCTGAGGACCGCGAGCGTGGCACGCATGGCGTGGCCCGGCTCCGCGTGCATGGACCGGATCAAGGCGAGCCAGTATTGGCCGTCGCCGCCCATCGATATGCCGACCACGTCGCCGCTGCGTGCCCAATCGCCGGTTCGCGGCGGAATCTCCGCGGCGAACTCGTTGCCACCGGTCTCCCGCAACGTCCACGTTTCCGGATCCTGCGCCGGGCCGTCCCCATCCTCGGCCAACGACATTTCGCTCGTGGCTGCGCGAACGCGCGACAACTCCTGCCAGACCTGCGCGTAGCCGTGGATGACCTTGAGCGTGCCCGTCGCCTCCACTCGGCCCGGCGCCGTGTAGGGGCTCGCCTGGCCCCAGAACAGCAAGAGGTGCCGAATCGCCGACAGTTGCGCATGCGCCGGAATCTCCTTTCCGAAAGGCCTCGCGTCGGCTTCCCTTCGCATCTGGCCCAATTCGGCATGCAGGCGCCCGAGCGCATCGAATGCGATTCCCGCGCCGAAGTACCGGGCGTCGGCTCCGGGTCCGGGCGGCTCATCGGTGGCGCGCCGCGGCGGCCGGTCGGTCGCGCGATCGAACCAGAACGCGTTGTCCGCCGCGCCTGGGGGACGTAGCGTGAACTCGCTGCCGACCTGCTCGACCACGCGGTCGGCCACTTCGATCTGCTCCGGCGACATCATCTCCGGCGAGCTCGATTGCAGCATCAACAGTCCGAGCAGTTGATTCGTCACCGTCGTGGCCGCCTTCTGCGCGGCGTGCACGCGAACGGGCTTCGAGGCGCCATCGGCTTTTTCCGCCAGCGCGTGCAGGGTATATGCGAACTGCCACAACCTCGCAGGAACGTTCAGGTAGTGGACCAGATAGACCTTGGCCATCACGCGGCAGGCATGCAGGCCCCTCGCCGCGCCCGTGGCCGCGTGCAGCTGGAGAGACGGATCCGCGCCGGCCTGCTCGAACAGGTGCACAGCCGATTCGCAGGTCGCCGTCGTCAATCCCTTCAGGTAGAGATTGAGCATGTTCCAGCCAGCCTCTCGCGCCGCCGCGGGCTCCGCCGATCTCGCGATGAACCGCGCGAGCAGCTTGGAGACCGGCACTTCCCCGGCCTGCTGGATCAGCGCCAGGACGTCGCTGCGCGCCTTTTCATGTTCGCCGGGAATGTCCTTAGCCTCTTCCAGCCATGCGCTGAGATCCTGCAGCGCGGTGGACGGATCCGCTCCCTGCAATTCCGTGAAGAGCTTCGCGGCGGACACCGGGTCCAGCAATGGATGACCCCGGTGGGCATCTCCCTTCCTGGTGAGGTCAGGCATCGATCGTCCTTTACCGCGTCGCCTGGTTGTAGGCCATGAGCAGGTGTTCGGCCACGAGCCTCGCGTTCAGCGGATGCGAAGCGAGGCGCCTTGCCTCCGCGAGGCCGCGATCGAGCTCGAAGAGCGCCTCGAGATCGGCGCCGCGGGAGCGGGCGCGAAGCGCCTGGAGCTGTTCGACGTGATGGCGCGGTTCGCCCGCCATGCGCACGCGAACGAGGTCTTGGACCCAGGTCTGCATCCAGAAGACGAGCCTCGGAATGGATTCCTTGTCGAGCGCGGCCGCGAGCGCCAGGGCATCGGCGCCGCCGGGGCGCGCCAGCTCGTTCACGACGCGCTTGCGAAGCTCCGCTTCGTCGGGCGCCGCAAGCTCGCGGGCGAGGAGCGGAGCGCCTCCTGCTGCCGCGAGTGCCGAGGCCGCGTCCGCGATGCCCTCCGTCTCGAGCCACCGCAGCGCCGCATCGCGGTCGGGCGGCGTGAGGCCCACGAGCTGGCAGCGGCTGCGAATGGTGGCGAGCACCCGCGCCGGCTGGTCGCTCACGAGCACGATGAGCGTGCGCGGCGGTGGCTCCTCGAGCGTCTTCAACAACGCGTTGGCCGCGGCCGGATGCATCGCCTCGGCCGGGTGGATGAGCAGCACGCGGTATCCATCGCGATGCGTGGTGAGCGACACGAAGTCCGCCACCGCGCGTACCTGGTCGATCTTGATGACGAGGCTCTTCGGCTTGTCGGATTTCGCCGACTCCTCGCCTTCGTCTTCTTCCTCGCTCGCAGCCTCGGGAACGATCTCGCGATAGTCGGGATGGTTTCCCTGCGAAAGCCAGTGGCAGGATGCGCACCGGCCGCAGGCGAGGCCATCCTGGGGGGATTCGCACAGGATGCTCGCGGCAAGCGCGCGCGCGAACTCGACTTTCCCGATTCCCGCGCGCCCATGCACGAGGAGCGCGTGTGGCATGCGATCGCGCGAAGCGAGCAGGCGCGCGAGCGCCTCGCGATGCCAGGGCAGAGCGCTCACGCGAAAGCCTGCGCGAATGCGACCTCGATGCGGTCGCGGACCTGGCGCAGATCGCCCGAGGCGTCGATCAGGTGGAAGCGGCGCGAATGCTCGCGGGCGCGGTCGAGATAGGCATTGCGCACGCGGGTGAAGAACTCGGCCTGCTCGCGCTCGAACTTGTCGGGCGTGCGGCTTTGGGCGCGCTGGCGCTGCGCGGCAACCGCCGGATCCACGTCGAAGAGGAATGTCGCGTCGGGTTGCAGGCCCGGGTGCACGAGGCGCTCGAGTCCGACCACGAAGTCGCGTGCGAGGCCCCGTCCACCGCACTGATATGCGTAGGTCGCGTCGCTGAAGCGGTCGCAGACGACCCAGTCGCCCGCGGCGAGCGCCGGTTCGATCACCTGCGCGACGTGCTCGGCCCGCGCCGCGAACATGAGCAGCGCTTCGGCCTTCGCGTTCATGGCGGCATGCAGGGCGATCTCGCGGATCTTCTCTCCCGGGGGCGTGCCACCGGGCTCCCGCGTGAGCACGACGCGCGCGCCGCGCGAGCGCGCCTGCTCGCAAAGGAACTCGAGGTGCGACGACTTGCCCGCACCGTCGATGCCTTCCAGCGTGATGAATTTTCCGCGGCTCAACTCTCGTGCCTCGCGCTTCGTGCGTTCACTTGCCCAGCTGGTATTTTGCCACCGCCCGGTTGTGGTTCTCGAGCGACTCGCTGAATTCGTGTGTGCCGTCGCCGCGCGCGACGAAGTAGAGGTATGGACTCGAGGCCGGGTGCAGCACCGCGCGGATCGACGCGGCGCCCGGCATCGCGATCGGCGTGGGAGGGAGACCATCGCGCGTGTAGGTATTCCATGGCGTGTCTTCGAGGAGGTCGCGCTTGTGGAGGCTGCCGTCGTAGCGTTCGCCGAGTCCGTAGATCACGGTGGGATCGGTCTGGAGGCGCATGCCGCGGCGCAGGCGGTTCTCGAACACCGACGCGATCACCGGGCGCTCGACGCCCTGCCCGGTTTCCTTCTCGACGATGGAGGCCATCGTGAGCGCCTCCTGGGGTGTCTCCAGGACGATCGCGGGATCGCGCGCCGCCCATGCTTCCGCGAGGCGCTTCTTCATCGCCACGTGGGCGCGCCGGAGGATGTCGAGATCCGTCGTGCCGGGCGCGTAGCGGTAGGTGTCGGGAAAGAACCAGCCCTCGAGCGGATCGGTTTCGCCCAGCATCGCGCGCAGGTCGATCTCGTTCTTGCCGGCGAGGGTCTGCTTGAGGCGGGGCTGCGCCGCGAGCTGGGCGAGCCACTGGCGAAGCGTGGTGCCTTCGACGAAGAGCATTTCCTCGAGCACCACGTCGCCGCGCTCCAGCTTGTCGATGAGCTCGAGAGGCGTGGTCGGCCCATCGAGGCGGTAGGTCCCCGCCTTGATCGTTTGTCCCTTGCCGAGCGCGCGCGCGACGATCAGGAGGGACTCCGGCTCCGCGAACACGCCGTCGTTGGTGAGCTGCCGCGCGACGGCCTTCAGCCCGCTGCCGGCGTTCACCGTGAATTCGTAGGGTTTCGCCGGAACCGTCATCGGCGTGAGCGCGAAATAGGCGAGCCACGCCGCGCCGAGCACGGCGGCCGCGACGAGGAGCCTGAACGCTTTCTTGATGGCGGCTAGGTGATGCGCCGGAACGCGAGCGTCCCGTTGGTGCCACCGAACCCGAACGAGTTCGACAGCGCCACGTCGATCTTCATGTCGCGCGCCGTCTTCGGCACGTAGTCGAGATCGCACGCGGGATCGGGCGTGAAGATGTTGATGGTGGGCGGCGACACCTGGTGGTGGATCGCGAGCGCCGTGATCACCGCCTCCACTCCGCCGGCCGCGCCGAGCAGGTGCCCGTGCATCGACTTCGTGGAATTCACCGCCATCTTGTACGCGTGATCGCCAAACGCGGCCTTCAACGCGGCCGTCTCATTGGCGTCTCCCAGGGGCGTGGAAGTGCCGTGCGCGTTCACGTATTGCACTTCCGACGGATTGATGCCGCCATTCTTCAGGGCCGCCAGCATCGCGCGGCGCGGGCCGTCCATGTTGGGGGCGGTGATGTGGTTCGCGTCGCCGCTCATGCCCATGCCGGCGAGCTCGGCGTAGATGCGGGCGCCCCGCTTCTTCGCGAACTCGTACTCCTCGAGGATCAGGATGCCCGAGCCCTCGCCCAGGACGAATCCGTCGCGATCCTTGTCGAAGGGACGCGATGCCGTAGCCGGGTCGTCGTTGCGCTCGGAAAGCGCCTTGCAGGCGCAGAAGCCGCCCACGCCCGACATGTTGATGCACGCTTCGGCGCCGCCGGCGATCATCACGTCCGCGTCGCCGTACTCGATCATGCGACCCGCCTCGCCGACGCAGTGCGCGCTCGTCGTGCAGGCGGAAACCATCGACACGTTCGGGCCCTTGGCCTTGAACTGGATCGA
>DATGGI010000041.1:0-7162 GCA_035308545.1 Usitatibacter sp. | reverse complement strand
CAGGTCGCGCAACGCCGCGAGGACCTGCGAAGCGAAGGCTTCGTTCAGCTCGATCACATCCATCTTCGCGATCGAAAGGCCGAGGTTCGCCAGGAGCTTCTTCGACGCGGGGGCGGGACCGAAGCCCATGATGCGCGGCGGCACGCCGGCCGAGGCCATGCCGAGGATCCGCGCGCGCGGCGTGAGGCCGTGCTTCTTCGCCGCATCTTCGGATGCGACGATCAACGCGCACGAGCCGTCGTTCACGCCGGACGCATTGCCCGCGGTGATCGTGCCGTCGTCGCGGACGATAGGCTTCAACTTCGCGAGTGCCTCGATCGAGGTTTCGCGCGGATGCTCGTCCTTCGCGATCGTGACGGGATCGCCTTTCTTCGCGGGAAGCGTCACGGGCACGATCTCTTCGGCGAGCGCGCCGGAAGCCTGCGCTGCGAGCGCGCGTTGCTGCGACCGAAGCGCGAAGGCGTCCTGGTCGGCGCGGGAGATCCTGAAATCGGCGGCGACGTTCTCGGCGGTCTCGGGCATCTGGTCGACGCCGTACTTCGCCTTCATCTTCGGGTTCACGAAGCGCCAGCCGATCGTCGTGTCGTAGACGGCGTTCGCGCGCGAGAACGCGCTTTCCGCCTTCGGCATCACGAAAGGCGCGCGCGACATGCTCTCGACTCCGCCCGCGATGCCGATCCGCGCGTCTCCCGAGCGGATCGCGCGCGCGAGTTGTCCCACGGCTTCCATGCCCGAACCGCAGAGGCGATTCACCGTCGCGCCGGGGATCTCGAGCGGCAGGCCCGCGAGCAGCAGCGCCATGCGCGCGACGTTGCGGTTGTCTTCGCCAGCCTGGTTCGCGCAGCCGTAGATCACGTCGTCCAGCGCGGACCAATCCATGCGCGCATTGCGTTTCACGAGCTCGGCGATCGGGATCGCCGCGAGGTCGTCGGTGCGGACGGAGGACAGGGCGCCCGCGTAACGGCCGAACGGCGTGCGGATCGCGTCGCAGATGAAGGCTTCACTCATGGATGTGCAGCTCCGAGGCGGCGGTGCGCAGCGCCGGGAGGAAGGTTCGCTGGAATTCGTTCAACGACAGGCGCGAGGCCTGGCTGCTCGAATTGATCGCCGAGCACACGCGTCCGCGCGCGTCCACGACCGGGACCGCGATGGAGCGAAGGCCGATCTCGAGCTCCTCGTCCACGATCGAGTAACCGTCCTTGCGGACGTCGTCGATGATCGAGCGCAGGTGCTCGCGGGAGGTCACGGTGCGCGGCGTGTGCCGCACCGGCTGCACGCGCGCGAGGTATTGCTTGATCTCCTCGGGAGGAAGTCCCGCGAGCAGCACCCGCCCGAGCGAGGTGCAGTAGGCGGGCAGGCGACTGCCCACGTTGAGGTCCACGGCCATGAGGCGCCGCGTCGTCTTCGATCGCGCGACGTACACGATGTCGTCGGATTCGAGGACGGCCATCGAGGACGACTCGTGCAATTTGTCCGAGAGCGTGTCGAGCACCGGCTGCGCGAGCGTGACCATCGGGATCGACGACAGGTACGCGTACCCGAGGCTCAGCACCTTGGGGCGCAAGGTGAAGGTGCGCCGCTCGACGTCGTGTCCTACGTAGCCCAGCCTCACGAGCGTGTGAAGGCAGCGGCGAACGGCGGCGCGCGGGATCTCCGTGCGCACTGAAAGCTGCGAGATCGACTGGTGCGGACGCTGCTGCGAAAAGGCGCGCAACACGGTGAGCCCCCTTGCCAGCGAGGCCATGAAGTCCGGATCTGATGCCATTTCGCAACAGTGTGCGATAACCGCACACTCTGTCAATAATCGCACTTGACCTTGCTGGGTGTGCGGGTTCAAATGCCTCGCAGCCGCACAATAAAAAACAAGAGGAGAGGCCGGGAAGATGGGACGAGCTCTGCTGGCCGCGCTGGCCCTCGCTTTTGCGGGTGCCGTCGCCGCGCAGGACGTGAAGATCGGCGTCGTCGGGCCGTTCTCGGGCTCGGCCGCGGACTACGGCAAGCAGATGGAGGCGGGCATGAAGGCCTGGCTCAAGCTGCACGGCGACGTGATCGCCGGCCACAAGGTCCAGATCCTCGTCCGCGACACCGGCGGTCCGAATCCCGACGTCGCCAAGCGCCTCTCGCAGGAGCTCGTCACGCGCGACAAGGTGGATTTCCTCGCGGGTTATGGCTTCACGCCCGAGGCGCTCGCCTCGGCGCCCATCGCGACGGAAGCCAAGACCCCGATGATCGTCATGAACGCGGCCGGCTCCGTCGTGACCACGCGCTCGCCGTATATCGCACGGTTCTCGATGACGCTACAGCAGGTGTCGGCCCCGATGGCGACCTGGGCTGCGAAGAACGGCATCAAGAAGGTCTACACGCTCGTCTCGGATTTCGCGCCGGGCATCGATTCCGAAACCGCGTTCAAGAGCACGTTCACCGCGGCGGGCGGCACGATCGTCGATTCCGTGCGCGTGCCGCTGAAGAATCCCGACTTCGCGCCCTTCGTCCAGCGCATCAAGGACGCCAAGCCCGACGCCGTGTTCATGTTCGTCGTGGCGGGCGAGCAGAGCATCGGGTTCATGAAGGCCTTCGAGGAGCGCGGCCTGGCGAAGGAGGGCATCAAGCTCATCGCCACGGGCGACCTCACCGACGACGACGTGCTGCAATCGATGGGCGATCCCGTGGTGGGCGTGATCACCAGCCATCATTACTCCGCGGCCCACGACTCCCCCGAGAACAAGGCGTTCGTGGCCGCCTTCAAGGAAGTGGGCGGCGGGCTCGCCCGGCCCAATTTCATGGGGGTGGGAGGCTACGACGGAATGGCCGCCATGGCCGAGGTCGTTAAGAAGGTGGGCGTTCCCGTCGACGGCGACAAGGCGATGGAGGTGCTCAAGCAGGTCAAGCTGGTGAGTCCCCGGGGTCCCATCGCCATCGACCCGGCGACGCGCGATATCGTCCAGACGGTGTATATTCGCCGCGTACAGAAGATCGGCGCGGAGTACTACAACGTAGAGTTCGACAAGTTCACGGATGTGAAGGACCCGGGCAAATAACCGAACCTTGGGAGAGGTGAAAATGAGAAAGCTCCGACTTGTTGCCGCGATCGCCGGCGCGCTGGCCTTCCAGGCTCACGCGGCCCCAGACAGCGTCGTGGAGATGTACGGCACGGCGATGCCGTTTTTCGACAATGCCAAGACGACGGGCGCGACCCAGGGCGCTCCCGGCGACAAGCCGACGATGGTCGGAAGCGCGGCCTATACCGGCGTGAACGATCTCTCGCGCAACCGCATCACGGTGGGCACGTCGAACTGGGGTTTCCGCGGCTACGAGCAGCTGAACCCGGATCTCAAGCTCGTCTGGCAACTCGAGAACGCGTTCCAGATCGACCAGAACACCGGCCCCGGCATCAGCGGACGCAACTCGCGTGTCGGCTTCTCGAGCGCCACGTGGGGCGACCTCTTCATGGGCCAGTGGGACACGCCCTACAAGTTCATCAACCTCGCGATCAACCCGCTGCGCGCCGGCTACGTGTTCGACTACACGCCGATTATGGGCAACCCCGGCATGGGCGTCCCGGCCACGACGACGCAGGCCACGCGCACGGGCGCCAAGCCCGATGCGGCGTTCGACAAGCGCGTCGGCAACGTCGTGCAGTGGTGGTCGCCGAAATGGTCGGGGCTCACGTTCCGCGTGGCCTATTCGACTGACGAAGGCGCGACCAGCCCCGGCACGGGCATCCCGTACATCCATCCGGACATCTGGTCGGCGGCCGCGATCTGGGATTGGGGCGGGCTCTCGATCCGCTATGCATGGGAACAGCACCGCGACTACTTCGGCCTGAGCGTGTTGGGCGGCGGCGCTCCCGCGGCGACCAATACCGGATCGAAGGACACAGGCAACAAGTTCACAGCGATCTGGAAGTTCGGCGACACGCGCATCGCCGGCTCGTACGAGATGCTGAAGTACACCAACAGCGATACTGTGGTCGGCCACGTGGGCGAGTACAAGCGCAACGCCTACTACCTGCTGCTCGAGCAGAACTTCGGCCCGCACGCATTCTGGGGTTCGTACTCCCAGGCGGCGGATGGAGACTGCACGGTGGTCGGCGGGGCTGCGTGCGTGTCGAGCAACCTCGGCGCCAACTACTGGGCGCTGGGCTACATCTACCACTTCTCGAAGCGCACGGACGGCTACGTCACGTACTACGCGCTCACGAACAAGGAATCGGGCCAGTACTCGGTCCAGCCGCTCGTGGGCACGGCCGCTTCGATCGCGCCCGGCGCCGACATCAAGGCGTTCGGCGTGGGCCTGCTGCACCTGTTCTGATTTTCCGGCCGCCTCGAGCGGCCATCACTCCGAAACGGCGGAGGTCCCATGGGCCTTCGCCGTTTTCTCTTGGAGCTCCCGCAGCGTCGCGAGCTCCTGGTCCGTGGGCGCGGCCGTCATCGCGAGATTCGGCGCGACCTTGAGGTCCCAGCCGGTGTTCGCGCGCGCTTCTTCGACCGTGATGCCGGGATGGATTGCGACAAGCGTGAGCTCGCGCGTCACGGGATCGGGCGCGAGCACTCCCATGTCCGTTATGACCGCCGTGGGTCCCGCGCCGCGGGCGCCCGAGCGGGCGCGGGAATCGCCGCCCTCGAGGTGACCGATGGAGGTGAGGAAGTCGAGCTTCGCCACGAAGCTTCGCTTCGTCTGCTTGATGATGATCCAGGTTTCCTTCGCGTTGGACGCGATCTCCGGGGCGCCCCCCGCGCCCGGCAGTCGCACCTTCGGTTTCGCGTAGTCGCCGCCGATCACGGTGGTGTTGATGTTGCCGAAGCGATCGACCTGCGCCGCGCCGAGGAAACCCACGTCCACGCGGCCGCCCTGCAACCAGTAGCGGAAGATCTCCGGAACGGAGACGACCGTGTCGGCGTGCTCCGCGAGCTCTCCGTCCCCGATCGAAAGCGGCAGCACGTCGGGCTTCGCGCCGATCGTGCCGGATTCGTAGATGAGCACCACGTCGGGCGCATGCGTGAGCCGCGCGAGGTTCGCCGCCGCCGACGGCAGCCCGATGCCCACGAAGCACACGGTGCCGTTCGCAAGGCGTCGCGCCGCCTCGATCGTCATGATCTCGCTGGGTGTGTAGCTCATGGGATGCCGATCGATTCCATGAACTCGCCGTGGGTCCGGGTCCCGAGCACGTGGTTCTTCATCCACTCGAGGAACGGGTCGCGCTCGCGCGAGATCGCGTCCCACGATTTGCAGAATGCGTTGTCGCGGCCGTAGTAACCGTGGGCGTAGCTCGGATGGGCGCCGCGCGGAACCTCGCAGACGGCGTTCACGACCCAGTGCGGGATGAAGCACGCGTTCATCGGCGCGTCGAGGTCGTCCACGACCTCCTCGACGGTGACGATTGAGCTCTTCGCGGCGAGCACCGCTTCCTTCTGGATGCCGACGATGCCCGTGATGAGCACGTTGCCCTTGCGATCGGCCTGCTGCGCATGGATCACCGTGACGTCGGGATTGATGGCGGGCGTCGCCGCGAGCTTCTCGCCGGTGAAGGGGCAGGCGATCGTGCGGATGTTTTCGTTGTGCTTCGGCAGGTCCGAGCCCACGTAGCCGCGCAGCACGGAGAATGGCAGGCCCGAGGCGCCTGCCTGGTAGCGCCCGGCCATGTCGGCGTGGCTGTGTTCCTGGATCGCGAGCGGGCGCGGCCACTCGTTCTGGATCGCGTCGCGGAAGCGGTGGATGGAGCCCACGCCGGGATTGCCGCCCCACGAGAAGACGACCCCGCGCGCGCAGCCCATGCCGATCATCTGGTCGTAGATGATGTCCGGCGTCATGCGCACCAGCATGAGGTCGCGCCGTCCCTGGCGGATCACCTCGTGTCCCGCGGCGAACGGGATGAGGTGCGTGAAGCCTTCCATCGCGAGGGTCTGGCCATCCTTCACGAAGCGCGAAACCGCGTCCGCGAGGGGCATGATCTTCGCGCTCACTCGGGCAGTTCCTCCATTCGCCCCGAGTATACTGGACGCCTCCATGCGCATCGCCATTCCTGCGTCGAGATCGGTGTCTCCCGCGCTCGTCGCGGGGCTGATCGTCCTCGTGTTCGTCGTGATCGCCGCGAGCGCGATGCTGCACACCTCCACGACGTTCGACGAGATCGTGTTCTTCGCGGTGGGCGCGCGCGGATTCCACACCGGGGATTTCAGCCTCGTCACGGACCATCCGCGGCTCCCCCAATATCTCTACGGGCTTCCGGCGTTCCTCTCGGGAATCCGCTATCCGTCCGAGGCGATCCTGCACTTCGACATGATGCCGCGCTACATGTACGCCCGGGAGCTGCTCTGGAGCATGGGCAATCCCGCGGAAGCCCTGATGATGAAGTCGCGGCTGGTCGCGATCGCCCTGGGCGCGGGAACGGTCGCCTGCACGTTCGCGTTCGCGCGGCGCCACATGGGAGCGGCCGCGGCCCTGATCGCGGCGGTGCTCGTCGCATTCCTCCCCGACATGCTCGCCCACTCGGGCATCGCGTACAACGACATCGCGCTCACGTTCGGCTACCTGCTCAGCGTGTACGCGATCGATTCGGCCGCGCGCAAACCCACCGTGCCGCTCGCCGCGCTCGCCGGGCTCGCGATCGCCTTGACGGTCTGCACGAAGTACAGCGGCGTGGTCCTCGGGCCGGTCGCCGTCGTGCTGGTAGCGCTCGAAGCGATCGCAGGCCGATGGGGCGATCGCGCGTGGCGCCATCGGATCGCCCTCGCGTCGCTCGTGACGACCGTCGTGGTCTATCTGTCGATCGCGATCGTGTACCAGGGCGACTGGCGCCTCACGCAGTTCGCCGAAGGTTTCGTCGAGAGCCTGGGCGGAACCCTGGGGCGTCCCGCATTCCTCTTCGGCGAGCAGTGGAACGGCGGCCGATCGTATTTCTTTCCGGTCCTCTTCTTCCTCAAGACTCCGGCGGCATTGCACGTGCTGATGGCGCTGGCGATCGTGGGTGCCTGGCTCGCGCTACGCGGAAAGCCGTGGAGGGAGTGGGCAAGTCACGGTGCGCGTGCGCCGGCCGTCGGCGCGGCGCTCTTCCTCGCGGGCCTCGTCACGTCGCAGCTCAACATCGGTTTCCGCCACGCACTCCCGATGCTTCCGCTGCTGTGCATCCTCGTCGCGCAGGGCCTGGAGCCCCTTTGGAATT
>DATGGI010000040.1:0-7761 GCA_035308545.1 Usitatibacter sp. | reverse complement strand
TGATGCGCTCGGCGAAGCGGAACACGAGTCCCATGTCGTGCTCGATGAAGAGGATCGTGACGTCGGCGGGCAACGCGGCGATGACGCCCAGGACTTCAACGCTCTCGCGCGCGGGAATTCCCGCCGCCGGTTCGTCGAGGAGAAGGATCGAGGGCCGCGTCGCGAGCGCGAGCGCGATCTCGACCAACCGCTGGTGCCCGTAGGGAAGCTGCGCCGTGCGCTTGTCGGCGTCGCCATCGAGCTTCAACGTCGCGAGGAGCGCCCTCGCCTCTTCGAGCTCCTCGCGATGGGACGAGACCGCCTTCATCCAGCGCGCGGCGAAACCCTTGCGCTCGAGGATCGCGAG
The DNA here is from genome assembly GCA_035308545.1 of Usitatibacter sp. Classification (GTDB taxonomy): domain Bacteria; phylum Pseudomonadota; class Gammaproteobacteria; order Burkholderiales; family Usitatibacteraceae; genus Usitatibacter. The sequence continues at coordinate 7,415 of DATGGI010000040.1, read as the reverse complement.
CGTGACGGATTCGAGCACCGTGAGGTTCGGGAAGAGCGTGTTGATCTGGTAAGTGCGGGTGATCCCGCGCTTCACGCGGCGATGCTGCGGCAGCGGCGTGATGCGTTCGTCCCCGAGATACATCTCACCCGCGGTGGGCTCGAGCACGCCCGTGAGCAGGTTGATGAGCGTGGTCTTGCCGGCGCCGTTGGGGCCGATCAACGCGTGGCGCGCGCCGCGCGCGAGCGAGAGGCTCACGCCGTTCACGGCGGCGAGCTCGCCGAAATGCTTCGAGAGCCCTTCCGTGCGCAGGGCCGTGTTCACCGTCGCTTCCACAGGGCCTCCGCCGCGCCGAGAATGCCGCCGCGCGCGAAGAACACGAAGAGCACGAGCAGCATCCCGAGCCAGAACTGCCAATAGACCGGGTTGATGCCCGAGAGATAGTCCTGCGCCACCATGAAGACCAGAGTGCCCACGACAGCTCCATAAAGCCGCCCGGTTCCGCCTAGAACCAGCATGATGAGCAGGTCCGCGGAGCGCTCGAAGCCCAGCGTATCGAGCCCGACGAACTGCGTGGTCTGCGCGAGCAGCGCGCCGGCGATCCCCGCCACGCCCGCGCCGAGCGTGAAGATCGCGACGAGGCGCCGGTTCACCGGCGAGCCGATGGCGGCCATGCGCCTGCGATTCTCGCGGACGCCGCGCAGCGACAATCCGAACGGAGAATTCACCACGCGGCGCAGCAGCAGGAAGGCCGCGAGCAAAACCGCATAGGCGTAGAGGAACGCCGTGCGCCCCGACAGATCGAACGGGAAGACTCCGAAGAGCTTCCACATCGTGACTCCCGAAAGGCCGTCCACGCCGCCGGTGATGAACGCCGCGCGGTTGGCCGCTTCGAACATCAACAGGCCCACGCCGAGCGTGACCATGAGCCGCGCGAGATCCTCGCCGCGAACGACGAGGAAGCTCACGACGAAACCGAAGATCGCCGCAGACGCCGCCGCGGCAACGAGGCCGGTGAGAGGTTCACCCCAACCATGGGCCGCGAGGAGGCCCGCGGTATAGGCGCCGAGGCCGAAGAACGCCGCGTGGCCGAGCGAGACGATGCCGGCGTAGCCGAGGAGCAGGTCCAGCGACATCGCGAAGAGCGACACGATGAGGATCTGGCTTCCCAGCACGAGGTAGCCCGGCAGGAGGAAGAACGCCGCGAGCGGCAGCAACCAGAAGACGATCTCCACCGCCCGCGATCCCGGCTTCATCGGCGCTTTCCGAAGAGGCCCGCGGGGAAGAGCATCAGCAGGACGATCATCGCCGCGTAGATCACGAACGCGCCCACCTGCGGCACGTAGTATTTGCCCGCGACATCGAGGACTCCGAGCAGGAGCGCCGCGGCGATCGGACCCTTGATCGTTCCCACGCCGCCCACCACGACGACGAGCAGGAAGTACACCATGTACTTCAGCGGGAACGTGGAGTCGAGGCCGAGCACCTCGATGCCGAGGCCGCCGCCGAGGCCGGCCAAACCCGAGCCGAGCGCGAAGGCCACGCTGAAGACGCGATCCACATCGATGCCGAGGCCGCGCGCCGCCGTCGCATCGTCAACCGATGCGCGCACCTGCGAGCCGAACCGCGTGTGGGTCAGCAGGAATCCGAGCACCGCGGTGAGCACGATCACGGTCTCGATGAGGAATGCCCGGTAGACGCCGAAGTCCCCGCCGAGGAAATGGAACTGGCCGCGCAGGAAATCCGGAAGGTGCATGGGCTGCTGCGACGAACCGAAGAAGTACGTGGCCGTCGCGATCGACATGAACGTGAGGCCGATTGAAAAGAGGACCTGGTCGAGCTCACCCGCGTTGTAGAGGCGCCGGTAGAGGAAGCGCTCGAGCACCGCGCCGATGGCGGCCGTCACGATGAAGGCGAGCGGCAGCGTCGCGAGGAACGGGATGCCGAGCCGCGTCATCGCGAGCACGCACGTGAATCCGCCCGCCATGGCGAAGGCGCCATGGGCGAGGTTCACGAAATTCATGAGGCCCATCGTGACCGACAGGCCGAGGCTCACCAGGAAGAGAAGGCTTCCATAGGCGATGCCGTCGAAGAGCACGCCGATCGCCTGGCCCATCCGGAAATCACCCTCCCCCTCGGTTTTTCCGGATGATACAGGGAGACTACGCGGCGGCCGCGGCCTTCGCCGGTGCCACCTGCCGGATGCCCATCTCCTTCAGCGTTTCCGCGATGGCCGAAACGACGTTTCGCATCTCATTCGAGTCGATGGCGCCGATGCAGCCCACGCGGAACGTCTCGGCCTGCGTGAGCTTGCCGGGATAGAGGATGTAGCCCCGGGCGCGGACGTTCTCGTAGAACGTCCTGAAGTCGTACGCGGGATCGGCGGGCGCGTGGAAAGTTGCGATGACTGGCGCCTGGACGTTGCGCGGCACGAAGGACTTGAAGCCCAGCGCCGCCATGCCTTCGAGGAGCGTGTCGCAGTTCCTGCGATAGCGCGCGCCGCGCGCGGCCGTTCCGCCTTCGGCGATGAACTGGTCGAGCGCCACGCGGAATGCCGCCACCACGTGCGTGGGCGGCGTGAAGCGCCATTGCGACGTGCGCTGCATGTACGTCCACTGGTCGTGGAGGTCCATGGCGAGCGAATGCGAATTTCCCTGGCACTTCTCGAGGACGGCGCGGCGAACGATCACGAAGCCCATGCCCGGAGGGCCCTCGATGCACTTGCCCGACGCGGCGATGAGCGCGTCGATGGAGTGCCGCGAGACGTCGATCTCGATCGCGCCGAAGGCACTCATCGCATCGACGACGAGCCCCTTGCCGTGGCGCTTGCAGGCGGCCGCGATCTCCTCGAGGGGATTGAGCATTCCCACGCCCGTCTCCAGGTGCACGAGCGCGACATGCGTGATCGAAGGATCCGCCTTGAAGGCGGCCTCCACCATCGCCGCCGTGGGATGCTTGTCCTCCGGCATGTCGATCGCGGTGTGCGCGCGGCCCAGGTACTTGAGGATCTTCACGATCCGCTGGCAGTAGGCGCCGTTCTGCGGGACCAGCACCTTGCCCTCGCGCGGCACCACGTTGGAGAGCGCGGCTTCGACCGAGAACGTGCCGCTGCCCTGGAGCGGAACGCATTCGTGGGTTCCCTCCCCGTTCACGATGGCGACGAGATCCTGGCGGATCGACGTCGTGATCGCGTTGAACGCGGCGTCCCAGGAGCCCCAGTCGCGCAGCATCGCCTGCTTGGTCTCGAGCGACGTCGTGAGCGGGCCGGGTGTGAGCAGAATCGGGTCGTTGCCTCGGATCATTTCAGTTCCTCCACGCCTGGGTGCGGCGTTCGAGCCATGTCTGGAGCAAATAATAGAGCAAGCACACGCAGGCCGACGTGAGCACGACGAGCGTGGCCATCGCCGCGGCTGGTCCGATGTCGCCTGCCTCGTCCAGGTTCACGATCGCCACCGAAGCGAGCGTGGTCCGCGGCGAGTACAGGAACACAACCGCCGAGACCGTCGTCATCGCGTTCACGAAGAGATACCGGCTCACGTCGAGGATGGCGGGCAGGCACACCGGCACCGTCACCTTGAAGAACGTGCGCCAGAACGGCACGCGCAGCGACGCCGACACCGCTTCGAACTCGTTGTCGATCTGCTTGAGCGCGGTCACCGCGGTGAGGTGCGAGGTCGTGTAGTAGTGGACCGTCGTGCAGATCACGAGGATCGTCATGCTGCCGTAGATCGCGTGCAGCGGGTTGCCCTCGGGCACGAAGAAGAAGATGTAGCCGAGTCCCAGCACCATGCCCGGCACGCCCATGGGCAGCACCGCCATGAGGCGCACGAAGGGACGGAACGGATCGATGCCACGCGTCTTCTCGATGAGGTACGCGGTCACGAAGATGAACGCGGCGCCGAACGTCGCGCACCCGAGGGCCATCTTCACGCTGTTCCACCACGACACGATCACCCCGGCGTCCACGAGGCCCAGCCGATAGTGGTCGAGCACCGGCGTGAGGTTGTAGGGCCAGAGTTTCGCGAAGGAACCGTAGACGGCCATCCCGAGCACGGCGACGAAGACCACCGCGAGGAGCCAGCAGAACGCGGTCATCGCCCAGTCGTAGGCGGGCGACGGCCTGGGAACATAGGGCACCGACCGCGCGGACAGGAGCGCCGATTGACGCTTCTGCACGTAGCCGTCCACGACGTAGGTCACGGCGACCGGCACGAGCAGGATGATCGCGACAACCGCGCCCTTCGGGAAGTCCTGCTGGCCGATCACGAGCTTGAAGATGTCCGTGGCGAGCATGTTGAAGTTGCCGCCGATCACCTTCGGGATGCCGAAATCCGAAAGCGCGTAGGTGAACACAACCATCCACGCGCTGATGATCCCGTACTTGGCGCCGGGCAGCGTGATCGTCCAGAACTTGCGCGCCGGCGTCGTGCCCAACGCGTCGGCCGCCTCGTAGAGCCGCGCGTCCGTGAGCGAGAGCGCGGTGATGAGGATCATGAGCGCATGCGGAAACGTCGCGAAGGCCATCGAGATCACGATTCCCGGCGCGCCGTAGATCTGGGTCGCGCCGAGCCAGCTCTTGAGCAGGCCCTGGTTGCCGAACCAGAAGATGAACGAGATCGCGGCCAGGAGCGACGGCGCGAGGATCGGGATCAGCGCGATGTTGCGCAGCAACACCTTGAAGCGCACGCAGCTGCGCGTGAGCGCGTAGGCGAACGTGAAGGCGAGCGGAATCGTGATCGCCGTCACCAGGGTCGAGACCCAGACGCTGTTCCAGATCGAGGTGGCGAGGGCCGGCGTCTTGAAATACTCGATGAAGTTCGCGAGCCCAACGAACGCGCCCGGCTTGTCCTCGAAGCTCTTGGCGAGGATCGCGACCATGGGAGCGAGCAGGAAGATCGCCAGCGCAGCGCCGGAGACCACGAGCAGCGCGTTGCCGACGCGGTCGGACCAGTGGACCTTGAGCGTCATCCGGCCGCGAAGACGCGGACGCGCTCGGCCGGTATCGCCACGCGCAGCGTATCGCCGGGCTTCACGTGGAATTCGGCCATGTCGTTCACGGAGAGGTCCGCGAAGAGGGGCTGCTCGATGCCGTTCATCCGGAAAGTGAGCCGCGAGTACGCCCCGAGGAACTCCACCTTCTCCACCACCGCCGCGGCGGAGTTGGGAGTGGCTCCGCCCACGCCGCGCACGATCACGTCTTCGGGACGGAAGAACATGCGAAGTGCCCGGCCGTCGCCCAGGTCGCCTTCCATCTCGCACTCGAAGCGCTGCGCGCCGACCTGCACGCGCCTGTCGCCCGCCCGCGCGGCGGGCAGGAGGTTGGTCTTGCCCACGAAGTCGGCGACGAACGGCGTGCGCGGATCGCGATAGACCTCGGCGGGCGTGCCGATCTGGTCGATGCCGCCCTGGTTCATGACCACGATGCGGTCGGCCATCGACAGCGCCTCCTCCTGGTCGTGCGTCACGAGGATCGTCGTGATTCCCAGGCGCTGCTGGAGGCCGCGGATCTCGCCGCGCAGCCGCGAGCGCACGCGCGCATCGAGCGCCGAGAGCGGCTCGTCGAGCAGCAGCAGTCCCGGCGACGTCGCGATGGCGCGCGCGATGGCGATGCGTTGCTGCTGGCCGCCGGAGAGTTGCGCGGGGAATTTCGCACCGCTGTCGGGCAAGCCCACGAGCGCCAGGAGCTCCGCCACCCGCGCGTCGCGCTGCGCCCGGGCCATGCGGCGGTTCACGAGGCCGTAGGCCACGTTCTGCGCGATCGTGAGGTTGGGAAACAGCGCGTACGACTGGAAGACGATGCCGTAGTCGCGCTTCATCGGCGGAAGGCGTGAGATGTCGCGGCCCGCCTGGATCACCGTGCCCGAGGTCTGCACCTCGAGCCCGGCGATGATGCGCAACAGCGTGGTCTTGCCGCACCCGGAAGGGCCGAGGAAGCAGACGAGCTCCCCCGGGTGGACCGCGAGGCTTACGCCCTTGAGCGCCGTGAAGTTCCCGAACTCCTTGCGGATGTCGCGGAGCTCGAGAAACTCGGTCATTTAGGCTCGGACTTCGCGTTGTACCGCTTCTGCCATTCGGTGAGGATCTTGTCGCGGTTGCTCGCGGCGAAGGCGAAGTCGTTCTTGACGAGCTTCTTGTCGAGATCCTGCGGGAGGAACGGCAGCGCCGGCTTCACGTCGGGATGCGCGACGATCGCGAAGTTCTTCGAATACGCCTCGTTCGCTTCCTTCGACGCGATCCAGTCCATGAGCTTCTTCGCGGCGTCCATGTGCTTCGTGTTCTTCATGATGCCGGAGGCCTCGATGTCCCAACCGAGCCCTTCCTTCGGGAACACCAGGTCCACGGGCGCGCCCTTCTGCTTCACGTCGTTGCCGCGGAAGTCGAAGGAGATGCCGACCACGAACTCGCCGGCGCCGGCCTGGCGGCAGGGCTTGGAGCCCGAGTGCGTGTACTGCGCGATGTTCTCGTGCAGGGCGTCCATGTATTTCCATCCGCCCGCCTCGCCCCAGAGCTGGAGCCACGACGACACGTCGAGGAAGCCGGTGCCGCTCGATGCGGGATTGGGCATGACGACCTGTCCCTTGTAGATGGGCTTCGTGAGGTCCTGCCACGACTCGGGCTTCGGAATGCCCTTCTTCTGTCCTTCCACCGTGTTGTAGCAGACGACGGCGGCATACACGTCCTGTCCAACCCAGGCCGGCGGCCTCGCGGAGTCGCTGAACGCGGGATTGAGCTTGTCGAATCCAGCGGGAGCGTACGGGGCGAGCATTCCGTCGTGCTTGAAGATTTCAAGCGACGTGGCCGAGACGCCCATCACGACATCGGCCTGCGGGTTGGCCTTCTCGGCGAGGAGCTTCGCGGTGATCACGCCGGTCGAGTCGCGCACGAACTTCAGCTCGATGTTCGGGTTGGTTTTCTGGAACGACTCGGTATACGCCTTCAGCTGGTCCGTCTCGAGCGCGGTATAGACGAGCAGCTCCGTCTTTTGCGCCCACGCGCTCGCCGAGGCAAACGCGGTGGCGACGGCGAAGCACAGCAGGATGCGTCGTTGGCTATTCATGTGGAACCCTCCCGTTGGATGGCAGTTGGCAGTGCCGGCTTTTCCCGAAGCGATTATGTCGCAACCGCCCGGGGGACGTCAGGCGGCCGCGCCGGCGCCGATGAAATTCTTCCCGCGGACTCCGTCGAGCGCGTTCACGACCATGCGCTCCGCTTCCTCGGCGCCCACGCCGTAGGCGGCGAAATCGGTGCTCACGCCAAGTCCCCGCAGGAAATCGCCAAGGGTAGCGGGCGCATCTTTCAAAGGCATGTCGAAGACCTGTTGCAGCACGGCGTCGCGCTTCGGGTCCACGCCCACCGCCCGGCCGAGTACCATGGGCAGCGTGAACGAGCAGGCGATGCCGTGGGGCAGGCCATGGTGCAGCGTCATGTCGTAGGAG
>DATGGI010000039.1:0-2531 GCA_035308545.1 Usitatibacter sp. | reverse complement strand
CAGCGCGATTGTCGGCGTTGGTGCGCAGGTACGAAAGCCCCACGCGCCAGCTATGGGAATCGCCGATGTCGCCGCCGGTATGTGCGAACGCAGTCCACGAGTTGGCGCCGTTCTTGTTGCGCGACGTGCCGGGGAAGCTTTCGCCCGAGCCGACCTCGGCGCCGAGCTCGAGGAATTGGTCGATCGGCGCGATCCACTTCACCTGCACGCCATCGTTGGTGTACTGGCCACCGAGGAACGCCTGGTACGCAAGCGGCGCGTCGACGAAGTCCCAGTTGTGCTGGTGCTGCTCGTTGAGGTAGCCCAGGCCCGAGAAGAAGCGGCCGAATTTTGGTGTCAGGCCATAGGGGGCGGTGACCCACAGGCCGTAGGCTTCCTCTACGGAGACCGTATTCTCCGGCGTGAGCGACACGATGAGGTTGCCGGCGAACTTGTCGTCCACGTTGGCGTACAGGGCGAGCTCGGACTCGCCGAGGCTGAAGCCGCGCTTGCCGGGACCGATCTCGCCGCCGGGAAGGAAGCCGGTCATGGCGAACTTGTTCGGATCCTGCGAGAGGTTGGCGTAGCTTCCCTGGAGCACAACCGACACGGCGGGATTGAACGCGCTGATGCTGCTCGCCGCGGGCGCCGGCGCGGGCGCGGGCGCCGATGCGGCGGCCTGGGCTTGCGCCGCTTGAGCCTGCGCAGCGGTTGCTTTCGCCTCCGCGTCCTTCAAACGCTGCTCGAGTGCCTGGATGCGGGCTTCGTAGTTGGACTTGAGATCGTTGATCTCCTTGCGGATCGCATCGATCTCGGGATCGGCCGCCCAGGCACTCGGCGCGAAAAGCAGTGCCAGCGCGAGCGCGCGCGGCAACAACGGATGACGTGGCACGGGTGAATCTCCTCTAGCTGGTGACGCTGGATCCCGGATCGATGCCGCGGCTGCGGCGTCCGGGATGACGAAAGCTGCTAGAGGAGCGTCGGGGGCGCGCGGGAGCGAAAAGCGAGACGCGGTGCGCAAGCGGCGTCACGCGCGAGCGAAACGGCGACCTGCGCGGGAGCCACGTCATCGACGGGCAACACCGGCGTCGTCGCCGCGGCGCCGCCCGAGAGTTGGGCGCAGGCCGCGCACTGATCGCATGTCGATGAGCCGGGCTTCGCGTCCTTCTGCGAAAGCTGCTCCTTCGCGTGGGCGAGGTCGTGCAGCGCCGCCACGTGCTGACCGGCAAGCAGAGCGACGGCGAAGAGGAGTGCCCGGACCAGGCGCAGGGAAGGCCGCATCGGACGCAAATGATACGCCCCTAGAACGTCTTCGTGACGCCGCCATAGAGCGCGCGGCGTGGCCCGAACTGCGGAGCGCCCACGCCGATGCCCGTGCCGTCGCGCAGCTCGTAGGTCCTGTCGAAGAGGTTCACGAGCACGAGGCGCCCCTCGAGCTTTCCCAAACCCGGAAGCACCAGGGACTGGACAAGACCGAGGTTCACGTTCGTATAGCCGGGAAGGTGCTCGGTGTTGGCGAAGCCACGCCGCAGGCCGCTGCCGTAGAGCAGGTCGGCGGTGAGCGTGGTGTCGCGCCACTTGTATGACGCGCCCGCGGAGCCGGCCACGAGCTGGTCGTGGTCGAGGTGCACCCAGTTGGCCGCGATGTAGTCGAGCTCGTCCTGCTCGAAGTTGAACTGCCCGGTCTCGACGCCCCTGGCCATCGCCTTGGAGACCGACACGTTGCCGTAAGCCGTGAATCCGCCCTGCTTGAACGTCCCCGAGAACTCGACGCCGTAGATCTTTCCCTTGTCGTAGTTGAACGTCGAGAAGATCAGCGCGTTGCCGAACTGGCCCTCGTCCTGCAGGTGGCGCACGTCGCGGTAGTACATGTCGAGTCCCAGCGTGACCGATGGCGTGAGCTGGTGGGAGACTCCGGCATCGAAATAGTTCGATCGCTCGGACTTCACTGCCGTGTTCGCATCCGACGGCAGCGCGTTGGTGGTGCCCTGGAAGAGCGCGACTGAAGTGGTGTCGATCTTCTCCGTGGTGGGCGGCGTGAAATAACGCGCATAGCCGGCGTGGATGCGCGTCCTGTCGGACAAGTCGTAGACGAGTCCCAGCCGCGGGCTCAACTGCCCTTCCTTCACCACGGTGTCGATGCGGTCGCCGCGCAATCCGTAGTTCACGGTGAGGCCGGGCGTCACGAGCCATTCGTCCTGCAGGTAGATGCCGAACGTATTGCCGACGATCTGGCTGTCATCCTGGATCGTGACCGGAACGTCGCTCACCTGGTTTCCGTCCGCGTCGGCGTGAAATACGGTCGAGGCGTTCTTCACGATGAATCGCTCGTGGCTCGCGTACAGCCCGGTTCGCACCGTGTGGTTGTTGCCGAGGCGATAGCTTGCGTCGGCCTGCACGCCGCCCGCGTCGTTGTACCGGAGGATTTGCGCGGCCACGCCGTCGAAGGTCAGGTCGCCGACGGGATCGGGGTGGTACGACACATCCGTGTAGCGGTGGAAGAACGAGACCCGGTAGTCGAGGTTCTCTCCGGCCGAGTGCTGGTAGGAGAG
>DATGGI010000038.1:0-2814 GCA_035308545.1 Usitatibacter sp. | reverse complement strand
CTTCGGCCCACGATTTCGTGCGCGCCGTGGATCCCGCGGCTCCCACGGACAAGATGGCGACGCTCCTCGACCGGTTCGCTTCGCTGCCCGCGCTCGCGGCGATTCCCGTCGTCGGCGCCTCCGGCGTCGAAGGCGTGGTCTCGCGCGCCTGGTTCGAGCTCGCCCGCGCGACCCGGGTGGCGCAATCGATTCGCGCCCGCGCTTGCATCGAGCTCGCCGACCGCACGCCCATCGAGGTGGAGGCCGGTCTCGATCTCGGGGCGCTCACGGCGATGCTCGTCGAATCCGATGCGCAGCGCGTGGCGGACGGCTTCGTGATCCTTTCGAAGGGACGCTACCTCGGGATGGGCTCGTCTACCGACGTGATGCGCTCGCTCCAGGGCTCGCGGGTGCTCGCGACCCGCTACACCAATCCGCTCACGCTCCTTCCGGGCCAGGTTCCGATCAACGAGCACCTGGAGCGGTTGCTCGCGGGGCACGTGGCATTCACGGCGTGGCTCGTCGAGATCGACCAGATGCGCGGCTTCAACGACAGCGAGGGCTTCACGGCGGGCGATGCGCTGATCCATGCGACCGCGCGCTTGCTCGAGGAAGCCTGCGAGCACGGCGTGGACTTCGCGGGGCACGTGACGGGATGCCGCTTCGTGATGCTGGTGCAGAGCGAGGATTGGCAGGCGCGCGCGCGGAGACTCCTGGAAGCCTTCGGCGGCGCGCTCGCGACGCAGCTGCCGCAAGCGGCGCGCGAACGCGGCTACTTCACCGTGAAGCGCCGTGACGGGCGCGAGTACGTCCGGCCGCTGCCCAAGCTCGCCATCGGGATCCTTCCGGTGCTGCCCGGGGTGTTCGAATCGCGCCACGAGGTGATCGCGGTCGCGAAACGCGCCGCCGAAAAGGCGCAGGCGCAGACTTCGGGCGCGATCTACGTGGACCAGGATCTCGGGAACGCGTACCCGCAGTCGGTCCTCTTCGACGACGACTAGCGCCTTCGCCAGGCCTGCCAGCGTTCCTTTCCCGCGAATACCGGGATCGAATCGAGGACTTCCGCGTCTTCCGTCCGCTCGAAGGACGAATCGAGAAGCGTTCCGAGCTCGGCCTGCGAGTGCAGGGGGAAAGGCGGCCCGCGTTCGCCCGCGTCGAAGTAGAAGAAGCCCGCGAGCAGTCCGCCGCGCGCGACGAGCTCGGCCATGCGCCGCGACCAATCCGTCCAGAGGCGCCGGGGCAGGGCGCAAAGGAACGCGCGTTCGTAGACGAGCTCGAAGGGCTCGCCCTCGATCGGCGCGAACACATCCCCCTGGCGGATGCGATCGCCGTGGGGTCCGAGCACCGTACGCGCCGCCGCCACCGCCTCGGCGCTGAAGTCGAGGCCGGTGACGTCCCATCCGTTTTCGGCGAGGAAGCGCACGTCCCACGCGCTGCCGCAACCGGGCACGAGGGTGCGCAATGGCGCGGGAGCGGCGCCCACGAGCTCGCGCAGGCGCGCGGGCACCTTGCCCGCGTCCCAGGGCGCGAAGTTCGCCTCGTAGCGAAGGTCCCAGAACTCGGGGCCCGCGGGATCTCGCTTTGGAAATTCGGGAGCAGCCACGGCCAGATGTTAGCGCCGAACGGCTATACTCCATCGCATCTTCCCGCTCGACTCCATGAAGCATCTCCTGCTCGCGGCGGCCGCGTGCCTCGCGCTCGCCGCCTGCAACTCGGGACACGAGGCTCCGCGTTCGCGCATCGCGCTCGAGACCTGCCGCCTGCAGGGCGTCGACAGCGCCGCGCGTTGCGGCACCTACGAAGTCTGGGAAGACCGCGAGGCGAAGTCGGGCCGGCGCATCAAGCTCAACATCGCCGTGATTCCGGCGCGCGTCGGCGCGCGCGATGCCGATCCGGTATTCGTGTTCGCCGGAGGCCCGGGGCAGGGCGCGGTATCGCTCGCCGCGCAGGTGCAGGGACTCTTCTCGCGCCTGAACGACACGCGCGACGTGGTCCTCATCGACCAGCGCGGGACGGGCCAATCCCATCCGCTCGGCTGCAAGGAGGAGCAGGAGCAGCCGCTGCAGGCGATGTTCGAGGACGCGCTGCCGGAGAAGGTCGTCGCGCGCTGCCTCGCGCATCTCGATGCGGATCCACGCCTCTATGTCACGTCGATCGCGGTCGAGGATTTCGACGAGGTCCGCGACGCTCTCGGGTATGCGCGCATCAATCTCTGGGGCGCGTCCTACGGCACGCGGATGGCGCTCGAGTACCTTCGCCGGCACGGTGATCGCGTGCGCACCGTCGTGCTCGACGGCGTGGCCCCGGCGACGATGAAGCTGCCGCTTTCATTCGTCTCCGACGGCGAGGCGGCCCTCGGCAAGCTGATCGACGCCTGCAAGGCGCAAGCGCGCTGCGGCACGAACTATCCGCAACTGCGCGAAGCCATCGATGCCCTGAAGGGCCGGCTCGCCCGCGCTCCCGCGCGTGCCGCGATCCAGGACCCGCGAACCGGCGAGCGCGCCGACATCCGGGTGAACGAGAACGTCTTCCTCTCGGGCCTTTTCCGGCCGCTCTACATCGCCGAGCTCGCGAGCCTGCTGCCGTACGGCGTCTCCGCGGCGGCGGAGGGCGACTTCAATCCGCTGCTCGCGCAGAACCTGGAATTCGTCGATGACGTGTCGGAAAACCTCGCCGTCGGGTTGCACCTGTCGGTGCTGTGTTCCGAGGATGTTCCGAGGATCACCCCGGAGGACCTCGCGCGCGCCTCGAAGTCCTTCTTCGGAACGGCGCTCGTCGATGACTTCCTCCACGCGTGCAAGCTCTGGCCGCGGGGGAAGGTTCCGGCGGATTACT
>DATGGI010000037.1:0-6343 GCA_035308545.1 Usitatibacter sp. | reverse complement strand
TTCAGCGAATGCAACGTGTTGCCGTCGGGCGGAGCGTCCTCCGGCGGACCGATCCACTTGCGGCGGTCGGGATGCGCGTTGAACCCGTCCACGCCCGACCAGTTGCGTCCGCCGTCGTCGGAGACGAACAGGCCCGCGGGCGACGTGCCCGCATACCACCGCCCCTTTTCCTTCGCGGGACCCGGCGTGAGCCAGAACACGTGGCTCACGGTCTCGCCCTTCGCGCCGTCGGCAGCCCTGGCGAACGCCGGCGGCGTCTTCGATTCTTCCCAGCTCCGGCCGAAGTCTTCCGAGCGGTACACGGTGTGCCCCAGGTGCCCCGCCTTCACCGCGGCGAGAATCGTGCGGCCGTCGCGCGGATCGAGGACCGCGTGATTGACGACCTGCCCGAGGAAATGAGGCCCGTCGATGGTCCAGGAGCGGCGCTTGCGATCGGCGCCGAGCACGAACAGTCCCTTGCGCGTCCCCACGAGCACTGCGAGCCGCGTCATGTCCGGGAGTGCCGCTAGTCTTTCTTGATGATGCCCTTGAGCGAACCGAAGAGGCCCTTCTTCTCTTCGGGCACGGGCGCCGGCGCGGGCTTCGGAGCCTGCACGTACGTGGGTTCGACCTTGGGCTTCGGTTTCGGCGCGACCGTCTGCGTCGGGCGCTGGTTCAGCACCGAGCGCTTCGCGATCTCCACCCAGTGGTTGGGCCGGCCGATGAAGTACTTCGCGAACTCCTCGACGGCCTGGTCGTTCATCTCGCCGCCCATGATGTTGTACAGGTCGACCGAGAATCCGCCCACGTTCTTCACGACGATCTTCAGGCGTCCCGACTCGTGGTCGCCCTCGATCTTGCCCTGCACGCGGAAATCACACGAGACCTTGAACACCTCGTGGGTGATCACCTTGCGCTCGTTGCGGAACTGCTCGCTCTTGTGCTCGATGTTCGACTGCCAGAGCAGGTCCCGGAACTTCTCCATGTCGTCCGGGCCCTTCTTGATCGTGAGCACCTTGTCGGACCAGCAGCGATAGGCGATGTGCACCTCGCCGTAGTAGTCCTTGTCGATGAAGTGCTTCGAGCGGAAATCGCAGAAGAAATCCTTGATGACGAGGCCGTCGATCCTGCCCACGGTGGGCAGCTCGTAGGCGAAAGGACTGGGCATCTGCACGACGTTGAGCTGCTTGCCCAGGTCGTTCAGGTAAAGGAAGGTGCGGCGCAGGGCATGGTCGACCGCGACCGCCGTCGAGCGAAGGCTCTCCGTGCGGTCGGTGTCCTGAGCCTTCAGGGCATCCGCTTGTTTCTTAAGATCGTCTAGTAATCCCAAGGAACCCTCCTGCAATTCCCTTCATCATCTGAATCTTAACGTATCATCGCCGCGAAACCAAAGGCGCATCGCTTGCGCATGACATGAAGGCCGTCCTCGCCCTAGACCAAGGCACCACCAGCTCCCGGGCCATCGCCTTCGGGCGCGACGGGCTCATCCTTGGAACAGCACAGCAAGAATTCCGCCAGATTTTTCCACAGCCGGGCTGGGTGGAGCACGACGCCCTGGAGATCTGGCGGACGCAGCGCGACGTGGCCTCGCAGGCGCTCTCCGCGGCCAACCTCGGGGCGTCGGACATCGCCGCCATCGGCATCACCAACCAGCGAGAGACGACTGTCGTCTGGGAGCGGGCGACGGGGCGCCCCATCGCCAACGCCATCGTGTGGCAGGACCGACGTACCGCGTCCCGATGTGACGCTCTGCGACAGGCTGGAAAAGATTCCCTCTTCACGCAGAAAACAGGGCTGCTGCTCGATGCATATTTCTCGGGCACCAAGCTGGCGTGGCTCCTCGACAACGTCGCCGGCGCGCGTGACCGCGCGGAGCGTGGCGAGCTTGCCTTCGGCACGATCGACTCCTGGCTCATCTGGAACCTCTCGTCGGGGACGCGGCACGTCACCGATCCGAGCAACGCGTCGCGCACGCTGCTTTTCAACATCCACACGGGCCAATGGGACGATGAGCTGCTCGGCCTACTCGGCGTGCCGCGGGCCGTGCTTCCGGAAATCGTCCCCTCCAGCGCGAAGGCAGGTGTTACAAAGTGTGAGGGGCTGCCCGTGGGAATCCCGATCGCGGGAATCGCGGGCGACCAGCAGGCCGCGCTCTTCGGCCAGGCGTGCCATCGCGCCGGCATGGCGAAGAACACCTACGGGACCGGTTGCTTCCTCCTCATGAACACGGGCGACAAGCCTTCGGTATCGCGCAATCGGCTGCTCGCCACGGTCGCCTGGTCGCGCGGCGGCCGAACATCGTATGCGCTCGAGGGAAGCGTCTTCATCGCGGGCGCTGCCATCCAGTGGCTTCGCGACGGGCTCGGCATCATCGCGAAGGCCGCCGACATCGATGCGCTCGCGGCGAGCGTTCCCGACTCGGGCGGCGTCTGCTTCGTGCCCGCGCTCTCGGGCCTGGGTGCGCCGTATTGGGATCCGCACGCACGCGGCGCGATCGTGGGCCTCACGCGAGGCACTACGAAGGCGCATCTCGCGCGCGCCACGCTCGAGGCGATCGCGTTCCAGAGCGCGGAGCTGATCGAGGCGATGGCGGCCGATAGCTCCATCGCGCTCTCGGAGCTTCGCGTCGACGGCGGCGCCACGGCGAGCAACCTGCTCATGCAGACGCAGGCGAACCTGCTCGGCGTTCCGGTGGTCCGTCCCCGCGTGACCGAGACGACCGCGCTTGGCGCAGCGTACCTCGCAGGTCTCGCGGTGGGATTCTGGGCCGACGAGGAGGAGATCGCTTCACTCTGGTCGCGCGATCGCGTCTTCGATCCCGCCCTCTCACGCGACGCCGCGGCGGAGCGGCTCGCAGTGTGGAAGCGCGCGGTGGAACGCTCGCGCGATTGGGCGCGCGCCTGATGCGAACGCTGCTAGGCGCTCTCGTCCGCCCGCAGGAACGTGCGCCTGTAGTGCTTCAACTCCTCGATCGACTCGTGGACATCGGCAAGCGCTTCGTGGCGGCCTTCCTTGGCGACGCCCGCGAGCACGTCGGGCCTCCAGCGCTTCGCCAGCTCCTTCAGTGTCGAGACATCCACGATCCGGTAGTGCAGGTAGTTGTCGAACGCGGGCATGTAGCGTGCCATGAAGCGCCGGTCCTGGTGGACCGTGTTGCCGCAGAGCGGCGCGACGCGCTCGCCCACGAGGGGCTTGAGGAACTCGATGAGCTTCGCCTCGACCTCGGCTTCCGTGAGCGTCGACGCGCGGACCTTTTCCACGAGGCCCGACTTGCCGTGCGTGGACTTGTTCCAGGAATCCATGGCTTCGAGCACTTCGTCGGATTGGTGCAGCACGTACACCGGCGCTTCGGCGACCGTGTTGAGCTCGGAGTCGGTCACGACCATCGCGACCTCGAGAATGCGGTCGCGGTCGGGAACGAGTCCCGACATCTCCATGTCTATCCAGACCAGTGGTGTCTTGTCCTGCGGCACTCTACGATTGTGTCATGAGTTACGCCTCCCTGCCGATTGTCTTCGCCGCTTTCGCGCTCGCCGCGGTCGCCTGGCGCATATTCCTCGCGGTGCGCCAGATGCGGCACGTGACGCTCAACCGCGACCACGTGCCCGCCGACTTCGTCGAGCTGATTCCGCTCGAAGCGCACCGCAAGGCCGCCGGCTACACGCTCGACAAGCAGCGCGCGGGGCTGCTCGAGACAATCGCGATCGACGGCGTGGCGTTGCTCGCCATCACGATCGGGGGAGGCCTCGCGGCGATCGAGCGTGCGTCGCGCGCGTTGCTGGGCGAAGGCTACGTGCACGACCTGGGGACCGTTTTCGGCCTCGCCATCGTGCTGACCCTCCTCGCGCTACCCTTCGACGCGTGGCGCACCTTCGTGATCGAGGAGCGCTACGGCTTCAACCGCACGACCCCGGGACTGTTCGTCCGCGATTTCTTCAAGGGCGCGGCGCTCTCGGTCGCGTTGGGAACGCCGCTGCTCCTCCTCATCTTCTGGTTCGTGCACGCCTCGGGGCCCTTCTGGTGGTTCTATACGTGGTTCGCGTGGATCCTCTTCACGCTCGCGCTGGTCACGATCTTCCCGCGATGGATCGCGCCGCTCTTCAACCGCTTCACGCCGCTGGAGGAAGGCAACCTGCGCAGCCGCATCGAGGCCCTCATCGAACGCTGCGGCTTCCACTCGTCGGGGCTCTTCGTGATGGACGGCTCGCGCCGCTCCGCCCACGGCAACGCGTACTTCACCGGCTTCGGCGTGAACAAGCGCATCGTCTTCTTCGACACGCTGATCGAGCGGCTCACGCCCTCGGAGATCGAAGCGGTCCTCGCGCACGAGCTGGGGCATTTTGCCCGCGGCCACATCCCGCGGCTGCTCGCGGTGCGCTTCGCGCTCGCCTTCGTGCTCCTCGCGATCCTGGGCTGGCTCTACCGCGAGCCGGGCTTCTACCACCTGCTGGGCCTCGAGCATCGCCACATCGGAGTGGCGCTCGCGGGCTTCGCCCTCATCGTCCCGGTGTTCACGTTCCCGTTCCAGCCGCTGGCGAGCCTCATGGCGCGCCGCCAGGAATTCGAGGCCGACGCATTCGCCGCGCAGCACGCCTCCGCGGCCGACCTGCGCAGCGCGCTCGCCAAGCTCTATCGCGACAACGCGTCCACGCTCACGCCGGATCCGCTGCATTCGCTGGTGTATGATTCGCATCCCCCGGCGGCGCTGCGGATCGACCACCTGAAGCGTGGCACCGAGGCGCCCCTTCCCGGCTAGAAGAGATCCATGAACGAACTGGCGCGCAAGAAATGCGTTCCCTGCGAAGGCGGCGTGGCACCCCTCACGCCCGAGCAGGTCCGCCCGATGCTGAAGGGCCTGCAGGGCTGGGCGCTCGACGGCAAGGCGATCGCGAAGACGTACAAATTCGCCAACTACTACGAGACCATGGCGTTCGTGAACGCGGCCGCCTGGATCTCGCACCGCGAGGATCACCACCCGGACCTCGTCGTGAAGTGGGGCGAATGCCGCGTTTCCTACGTGACGCACGCGATCGACGGCCTTTCGGAAAACGACTTCATCTGCGCCGCCAAGCTCGACTCCCTGTTCGAGCTCTGAATTGACCACCCGGCGCGAACGGGAGCAGCAGGTCGTCTCCGAGGGCCGCGTGATCGCGGACTTCGGGCGCGAGTTCCTGGTCGAGCTCGCCGACAAGCGCCAGGTCGCCTGCACGCGGAAGGGCAAGAAGCAGGACGCGACGTGCGGTGATTTCGTCGAGATACGGCTCACGGGCTCGGCGCAGGGCTCCATCGAACGCGTCGGCACGCGCCGCAACCTCCTTTATCGCTCGGACCAGTGGCGCGAGAAGACGCTCGCGGCCAACGTCGACCAGGTCGTGATCCTGCTCGCGCCGAAGCCCCCCTTCAGCGAGGCGTTCCTCAATCTCTCCCTCGTGGCCTGCGAGGCTGCGCGGCTTCCCGTGATCATCGCGCTCAACAAGAGCGATCTTCCCGAGCACGCCGAATCGCTGAAGGCCCTGAAGGGCTACGAGAAGATCGGCTACACGATCATCAGCATGTCGGCGAAGTTCGATACCGCGCAGCCGCTGAAACCCTTCCTCGAGGAGAAGCTCACGCTCCTCGTGGGGCAAAGCGGCATGGGCAAGTCGAAGACCGTGAACGCGCTCGTCCTCTCCGACGTGGCGCGTGTTGGCGAGCTCACGGCGTCGCTCGACGCCGGCGCCCACACGACGACCTTCTCGCGCTTCTACCGGCTCGATCGGGACACCGCGATCATCGACACGCCCGGCTTCCAGTCCTTCGGCCTGTTCCATCTCACCGAGGACCAGATCGGCGAGGCGATGCGCGAGTTCCGCCCGTTCCTCGGCACGTGCAAGTTCAACGATTGCGCGCACCTCGGCGAACCCGGCTGCGAGGTGATCGCGGCGACGCGGCGCGGCGAGATTTCCCCCGAGCGCCTCTCGTTCTACCAGGTGCTGATCGAGCAGCACCGGGAGCTGCATGAGCAGCACCCGGAGTGGAGCCGCTAGCCGCCGATCGCGACGGCGATCCTCCTGCGGCCGAACTGCCCCTTCTTCTCGAACGCCTCGAATCGCCCCGCGATCGCCGTCCCGCAACCGGGACACTTGCCCTCGGGCGTGACGCGGTAGTCCTCGATGCGGTACCAGTCGCGCACGATGAGCGCGGCCGAGCATGACGGACAGAATGTCGTGCCGCCCTCGGAGTCGTGGACGTTACCCGTGTAGACGTAGTGCAGGCCTTCGTCCATCGCGATGCGCCGCGCGCGCTTCAAGGTCGAGGCCGGAGTCGGCGGCAGATCGGTCATCTTGAAGTCCGGATGGAACGCGGTGAAATGCAGCGGCACGTC
>DATGGI010000036.1:0-28004 GCA_035308545.1 Usitatibacter sp. | reverse complement strand
GAGATTCACGAGCACGCTGTCCGTGGGCTTCAGCCATCGCGCGTATTGGCCGAGCACGCGCTTCTCCAGCTCGCCCACCGGCACGTGGAACCCGGCGACGTCGCAATCGCCGTGATGGAACGACGCGAGCGACTGGGAGCTTCCCTTGTAGCTGATCTCGACGGGAACGCGCCGGCGCGCCAGCGCCTCGCGCAGCGTGGTGAGCGCGAAGGCGTGGCTCGCGTGGATGCGAAGCGAGCCGCGCGATTCCGGCGATGCGCGCTCCAATTCCGCCTCGAGCTCGGTGGAAAGGCTCTCGAGCGTCGGCGAAAGCCGCGCGGAAATTCGCTTCTCCGCCCAGAGGAGCTTCTCGCCGAGCGCCGTGAGCTTCGCGCCGCGGCCGCGCACCGTGCCCACCAGCGGCGTGCCGAACGCCGACGCGGCCTGGCGGATCACGCCCCATCCATGCCGGTACGACACCGCGACCGTGTCGCACGCGAGCGCGAGGCTGCCGGTGTCGTGGATCGCGGCGAGCAACGGCAGCAGCTGGTGCATGAGGCGCTCGCCCTCGGGGTGGTCCCGCAGCACCCACGTGGCCCTGATGGCGAGCCTATGCATCGGGCGGCCGCGCGTTATTGCAAGCGCTTGCGATTGTCATATGCAAAGAATAACCGGTTGCTTCCCGCCGGCCAAAATGATTAATTCCACGGGCTATTTGTCAGCCATTATATGTTTACACCAACATATATATAAGGCGTACATACAACAATAGGAGGAGATGATGAATCAAGCCGCGACCCCGATCGGAGGCATGGGATTGCTCGACAAGGAGCGCACCATCGCCGGCGCCGACTACAACCGCTGGCTCGTGCCGCCCGCGGCCCTCGCGATCCACCTGTGCATCGGAATGGCGTACGGCTTCAGCGTGTTCTGGCTGCCGCTTTCGCGCGCCGTCGGTCTCACCAAGTCGGTCGCCTGTCCCGCCGACATGTCGTTCTTCGCCGAGATCATGGCGACCACGTGCGACTGGAAGATCTCGATGCTGGGGTGGATGTATACGATGTTCTTCGTGTTCCTCGGCTCGGCCGCGGCCCTCTGGGGCGGATGGCTCGAGCACGCCGGCCCGCGCAAGGCCGGCATCGTCGCGGCCATCTGCTGGTGCGGCGGCCTGCTCATCTCCGCTTTCGGAATCTACATCCACCAGATCTGGCTCATGTGGCTCGGGTCCGGGGTGATCGGGGGCATCGGCCTGGGACTGGGCTACATCTCCCCCGTGTCGACGCTCATCAAGTGGTTCCCCGATCGGCGCGGCATGGCGACCGGCATGGCGATCATGGGTTTCGGCGGCGGCGCGATGATCGGCGCCCCGCTTGCCGACATGCTCATGAAGCATTTCCAGACGCCGACGTCCGTGGGCGTGTGGGAAACGTTCGTCTGCCTCGCGGTCATCTACTTCGTATTCATGGTCTGCGGCGCGTTCGGCTATCGCGTTCCGCCCACCGGCTGGAAACCCGCGGGCTGGACCGTGCCCGCGAAGGTCGAGGGCAACGCGATGATCACCAAGGGCCACGTGCATGTGAACCGCGTGTGGGGCATCCCGCAGTTCTGGCTCATCTGGTGGGTGCTGTGCCTCAACGTGACCGCGGGCATCGGCATCATCGGCATGGCATCGCCGATGCTCCAGGAAGTGTTCGCCGGCCAGCTCATCGGCGTGGACGTGAAATTCAACGACCTCACCGCGATCCAGAAGGGCCAGATCGCGGCGATCGCGGCGGGCTTCACCGGGCTCATCAGCCTCTTCAACATCGCGGGCCGGTTCTTCTGGGCCTCCACGTCGGATTTCCTCGGCCGCAAGGCGACGTACTACACGTTCTTCATCCTCGGAATCGCGATGTACGCCTCGGCTCCCTGGTCGGGGCACAACGGGCAGGTGGCGCTCTTCGTGGCCGCCTTCTGCGTGATCCTGTCGATGTACGGCGGAGGGTTCGCGACGGTTCCGGCGTATCTCGCGGACATGTTCGGCACGCAGATGGTGGGCGCCATCCACGGGCGCCTGCTCACGGCGTGGTCCGCCGCGGGAATCTTCGGCCCGGTCATCGTGAACTACATGCGCGAGTACCAACTCGACCACGGCGTGCCGCGCGCGCAGGTCTACGACACGACGGCCTACATCCTGTGCGGCTTGCTCGTGGTCGGCCTCGTCTGCAACTGGCTCATCAAGCCCGTCGATCCCAAGTACTTCATGACGGAGGCCGAGCTCGAGGCCGAGCGCAGGATCAGCCACGAGCGTGCCGCGGCCTCGGGGGCGGGAAGCGGGGCCGCAGGCACGGGAGAAACGCCGGCGGCCCTGGCGATCGGGGCGTGGCTGGCGGTCGGCATCCCGCTCGCCTGGGGCGTGTGGATCACGCTCGAGAAGGCATGGGTCCTGTTCAAGTGAGGCGCTACGGAGCTTGACGCCCGTCAAGCCCCGGTCGGCCCTCGCTCCGGTAACCTAATGGCTTGATTCACCGGCGCTTCGCACCTCCCGCGAGGCGCCGGATTGGCTCCGACTCGCAGCTACGCCAGTCTCGCCGGAAGTGGCGAGGGCCCATGGGCCCTTCCGAACGATAAACTGACGACATGAACGAAATCGCGATCCCGGTCTCGAAGATCCGCCGCCCCCGGTCCACGCCGAAGGGACGCCGCGTCGATCCGGCCGCGCGCGCCGAAGTTTCCGCGGTCCTCGACGGCGCGCCGCTGGATCGCGAGTACCTCATCGAGAACCTGCATCGCGTGCAGGATCGCTTCGGACACCTGTCCGCCACGCACCTGGCCGCGCTCGCCGAAGCGATGAAGCTCGCGATGGCGGAAGTCTACGAGGTCGCCACGTTCTACCACCACTTCGACGTCGTGAAGGAAGGCGAAGAGGCACCCGCGAAGCTCACGGTGCGGGTCTGCGAGACGCTCTCCTGCAAGATGGCCGGAGCGCAGCAGTTGCTCGACAAGCTTCCCTCGTTGCTCGGGAAGGACGTGCGCGTGATCGCGGCGCCCTGCATCGGCCGTTGCGGAGAAGCGCCCGCCGTGTGCGTCGGCCACAACGCATTCGGCAACGCGAGCGCGAACGGCATCGAAACGTACGTGCGCGCGAACGCGGTGAATGCGCCGGCGCTGCAGCCCATCGCGTACGCCGAATATCGCGCCCAGGGCGGCTACAAGGCCTGGCTCGAATGCCTCGATGGCAAGCGCGAAGTCGATGCCGTCATCAAGACGATGGAAGACTCGGGCCTGCGCGGCCTCGGCGGCGCCGGATTCCCCGTGGGCCGCAAATGGAAGATCGTGCGCGCCGAAAAGGGGCCACGGCTCATGGCCGTGAACATCGACGAGGGCGAGCCGGGCACGTTCAAGGACCGACACTACCTCGAGCGCGATCCGCATCGATTCCTCGAGGGCATGCTCATCGCCGCGTGGGTCGTGGGCATCGAAGACATCTACGTCTACCTCCGCGACGAATACCACGCGTGCCGCGAGATGCTGGAACGCGAGATCGCCGCGCTGAAGGCCGACCCACCGGCTCCGCTTCCGCGAATCCACCTTCGCCGCGGCGCCGGCGCCTACATCTGCGGAGAAGAGTCCGCGATGATCGAATCCATCGAGGGCAAGCGCGGCATGCCGCGACTGCGCCCGCCGTACGTGGCGCAGGTCGGGCTCTTCGGCCGTCCCACGCTCGAGCACAACATGGAGACGCTCTTCTGGATCCGTGATTTCCTCGAGCGCGGAACCGAGTGGTTCACGAACGAAGGGCGCCATGGCCGCAAGGGATTGCGCTCCTTCTCGGTCTCGGGCCGCGTGAAGAAGCCGGGCGTTCACGTCGCGCCCGCGGGCATCACCGTGAAGGAGCTCATCGCCGAGTACTGCGGCGGCATGCTCGACGGCCACGAGCTCTACGCCTACCTTCCGGGTGGCGCATCGGGAGGCATCCTTCCCGCGTCGATGGGCGACATCCCGCTCGACTTCGACACGCTGCAGCCCTACGGCTGCTTCATCGGCTCGGCGGCGGTGATCATCCTCTCGCAGCACGACAAGGCGAGGGACGCCGCGGAGAACCTCATGCGTTTCTTCGAGCACGAGTCCTGCGGCCAGTGCACGCCGTGCCGCGTCGGCACGTCGAAGGCCGCGCGCCTGATGCAGTCCCCCAAGTGGGACAAGGAACTTCTCGAGGAACTTTCGGTGGCGATGGCGGACGCATCCATCTGCGGCCTGGGACAAGCGGCGCCGAACCCGATTCGATGCGTCGCGAAGCATTTTCCGCACGAGGTTTGAAACGATGAAGATGAACGAGCCGCCAGTCGGCACCGAGGTCATCGAGTTCAAGCTGAACGGCGAGACTGTCTCGGCCTTCGCGGGCGAGACCATCATCCAGGCGGCCAAGCGACACGGCGTGGACATTCCGCACCTTTGCTACAAGGAAGGTTACCGGCCCGACGGAAACTGCCGCGCCTGCGTGGTGGAGATCAAGGGCGAGCGCGTGCTGGCGCCTTCGTGCTGCCGGCAACCTGCCAAGGCGATGGAGGTTCAAAGCAACTCGGGCCGCGCGCTGCATTCGCAGAAGATGGTTGTCGAGCTGCTGATGGGCGACGTGCCGAGGGACGACCTCAAGCCCGGCGGCAACGAACTCTTCTACTGGGCGGGGGAATTGGGCGTCACGCGCTCGCGATTCGAGTCGCGGCACCAGCCTGCCAGCGACATCTCGCATCCCGCCATGTCGGTGAACCTGGATGCGTGCATCCAGTGCACGCGCTGCGTGCGCGCCTGCCGCGAGGAGCAGGTGAACGACGTGATCGGCTACGCGAGCCGCGGCCACGATTCGAGGATCGTCTTCGACTTCGACGATCCCATGGGCGAATCCACGTGCGTCGCCTGCGGCGAGTGCGTGCAGGCCTGCCCCACGGGGGCGCTCGCGCCCGCGAAGCACGCCTACAAGGTGGTCGCCGACAAGAAGGTCGACTCGGTCTGCCCGTATTGCGGCGTCGGCTGCCAGCTCACGTACCACGTGAAGGACAACGCCATCGTTCGCGTCGAAGGGCGCGACGGGCCTTCGAACCACGAGCGCCTCTGCGTGAAGGGCCGCTTCGGCTTCGACTACGTGAAGCATCCGCAGCGGCTCACCAAGCCCCTCATCCGCAAGGCCGGTGTCCCGAAGACGGCGGACTTCACGGTCGATCCCACGCGCTGGAGCGATGTCTTTCGCGAAACGACCTGGGAAGAAGCGCTGGACCTCGCGGGCAAGGGGCTCGCGAAGGTGCGCGACACCAAGGGCGCGAACGCGCTCGCGGGCTTCGGCAGCGCCAAGGGATCGAACGAAGAGGCCTATCTCTTCCAGAAACTCGTGCGCACGGGCTTCGGGACCAACAACGTGGATCACTGCACGCGGCTTTGCCATGCCTCGTCGGTGGCGGCGCTGCTCGAGGGCGTGGGGTCCGGCGCGGTCTCCAACCAGGTGAGCGACGTCGGCGTGGCCGAGGTGATCTTCGTGATCGGCGCGAACCCGACGTCCAACCATCCGGTCGCCGCCACGTGGATGAAGAACGCGGTCGATCGCGGCGCGAAGCTCATCCTCGCCGATCCGCGCCGCAACGATCTCGCGCGCCACGCGTGGCGCTTCCTCCAGTTTACGGCGGACATGGACGTGGCGCTGCTGAACGCGATGATCTACACGATCATCGAAGAGGGCCTCGTCGACAAGGAGTTCATCCGCCAGCGCACCTCGGGCTATGAGGCGCTGAAGGAGAACTCGAAGGGCTTCAGCCCCGAGAAGATGGCGCCGCTTTGCGGCATCCCGGCGGAGACGATCAGGGAGGTTGCCCGTATGTACGCGACCTCGAAGGCCTCGATCATTCTCTGGGGCATGGGCATCTCGCAGCACGTGCACGGCACCGACAACGCGCGCTGCCTCATCGCGCTCACGCTGATGACCGGGCAGATCGGCCGCCCGGGCACGGGGCTGCATCCGCTGCGCGGCCAGAACAACGTGCAGGGCGCGTCGGACGCGGGATTGATCCCGATGATGTATCCCGACTACCAGCGCGTGGACAGCCCGGCCGCCATCGAGCGCTTCGAGAAATTCTGGAACCGGACGCTCGACCACAAGCCGGGACTCACCGTGGTCGAGATCATGGACGCCGCATGCGACGGCAGGATCAAGGGCATGTACATCATGGGCGAGAACCCCGCGATGTCGGACCCCAACGCGCACCACGCGCGCGAGGGGCTCGCGAGCCTCGATTGCCTGGTCGTGCAGGACATCTTCCTCACGGAGACCGCGTATCTCGCCGACATCGTGCTCCCCGCGTCGGCGTGGCCCGAGAAGACCGGCACGGTCACCAACACGGATCGCATGGTGCAGCTGGGCCGGCGCGCGCTCGACATGCCCGGGGATGCGCGCCAGGACCTCTGGATCATTCAACAGATCGCGAATCGCCTCGGTTGCAATTGGAGCTACACGGGACCCGAGAGCGGCGTGGCCGAGGTGTACGACGAGATGCGCCATGCGATGAACTCCATCGGCGGCATCACGTGGGATCGCCTCGTCGAGCAGTCGTCGGTCACGTATCCCTGCCGCACCGAGGACGATCCGGGCCAGCCCATCGTGTTCACCGAGAATTTCCCCACGAAGGATGGTCGCGCGAAGTTCGTGCCGGCCGACCTCATCCCGGCGAACGAGCGTCCCGACAAGGACTATCCGTACATACTCATCACGGGCCGGCAGCTCGAGCATTGGCACACGGGCTCGATGACGCGGCGCGCTTCCGTGCTCGACGCGATCGAGCCGCGGGCCGTTGCATCGCTGCACCCGCTCGATCTCGACGCGCTGGGCGCGAAGGCGGGCGACGTGGTGACCGTGGCGTCGCGCCGCGGCGAGATCGCGCTCACGGCGCGCGCCGACGATGGCACGCCGCGCGGCGCCGTGTTCATTCCGTTCGCGTTCTACGAAGCGGCCGCCAATCTCCTCACCAATCCGGCGCTCGACCCGTTCGGCAAGATCGCCGAGCTCAAGTACTGCGCGGTGACGGTTCGCAAGGGCGGCACGCTCGAGGCGCTCGCCACGTACGGAGGCGGGCAGTCGTATCGGCAGGAGACCGAAGCGAGGTGAGCATGTCGAAATTGCGCGCGTCGATCATCGGAGGCATCGCGGCAGTCGCGATGCTCGCGTCGGCCCTGGCCTCGGCGCAGCAATGGCCCACGAAGCCCGTGAAGATCATCTCGGTGTTCCCGCCGGGCGGCTCCGTCGACCAGGTGGCGCGCATCCTCGCGCAGCAGCTCCAGGTGCAGCTCGGCCAGACCTTCATCGTCGAGAATCGCACCGGGGCCGCGGGCTCCATCGGCACGCAGGTCGTGGCGAGCTCCGCGCCCGACGGCTACACCTTCGGCGTCGTCTTCGACACGCACGCGGTGAACCCGCTCCTCATCCCCGGCATCTCCTTCGATACGCTCAAGGATCTCGCGCCGGTGATGCTGGTGGGAACGTCGCCCATGGCGATCGTCACGCAGGCGAACGCGCCCTACAAGGATTTCCGCGACGTGATCGCGGCCGCGAAGGCCAGGCCGGGAAGCCTCTCGATGGGATCCATCGGCACCGGGAGCCTCGGGCATCTCGCGCTCGCGCAGATCGACAAGGCCCTCGGCATCGACATCACGCACATCCCCTATCGGGGCGGCGGGCCTCTCATGGTCGACGCGGTCGGCGGCCAGGTGCCGCTCGCGATCGGTTCCGTGTTCCTCGTGTCGCCGCACGTGAAGGGCGGGAAGATGAAGGCGCTCGCGGTGACGTCGCTCAAGCCCACGCCGCAGCTCCCGGGTGCCGCTCCGCTCGCCGAGCAGGGCATGCCCGGATTCGAGGCGCTCTCCTGGTGGGGCATCATCGCGCCGGCCAACACGCCGCAGCCCATCATCAGGAAGATGGTCGACGAGCTCGGCAAGGCGCTCAAGGATCCATCGGTGGCGGAGAAGCTCACCGCCCAGGGCATCGACCTGAACGGTGGCGGCCCCGAGGTGCTCGACAAGTTCGTGCGAAGCGAGATGGCACGCTGGGCCGCGGTCGTGAAAGAGAACAACATCCGCGCCGGCGATTGAACGTCACCCCGGCGCGAGGCCGGGCCCAATCACCCCAGTCCCACAAGTCGTATCACCGCGTCGCGCGCGCTCATTCCTTCGCGCAGCTCGAGCCTTCGCGCCGTCTCGTTCACGCGCGAGATGACGCCCGTATCGTAAGTCGACCGCCCGTCGCCGATGCGCGCCGTGTTGTGCGACACGGCCGCGGCGGCTACGCCGCGCGAATCCAGCACCGGCAAGCGCGCGTAGCCCGCGTCGTCCTTGCCGCCGCCGGCGTCGTTGAAGAACGCGGCGAAGACGTCGATGCCCAGCATCGAGTCCGGCTTGCCGCCCAGCAGCGCGCCATGGGATCCGGTCACGACGATCGCGCGCTTGTCGGTGTCCCGCGCAAGCGTGATGGAATCGATCGCCCAGACCTCGCGATGCCCCGTGTTGGCGATGCGCGAGCGCGTCTCGCCGATCTCGGGAATTCCCCCCTTCACCGGTCCGTCGCCCTTCGACAGCAGCTTCAGCACGCGCCGGCACGTGTCGCCCGGGGCGCATCCGAGCGCGGCCGCGACGTCGTTCGCCATCGACACCACGCCGTTCGCCAGCATGTCGGCGCTGTCGGCGATGCGCGCGCTGCGATGATCGATGGCGCAAGCCGCGATGCCAAGGCCGCCCAGCCACGCCACGCCGGCGATTCCCGCCGAGTGGCGCCCCACGCCCGCGTCGTTCAGGACGATCGCGCGCACGCCGGCCTTCGCGGCGCGCCACGCGGCGTAGAGGCCGCCGTGCGACCCGCACACCACGACGGCGCCCCGGGCCGAGGCGTCCAGGCGGGTCGCGGAATCGGCGGCGACGATGGCGTCCATGGGCCGATTCTAGACCCCCTTGACAAGCCTCCGGGGATGTATCAAAGTGATATCACATTAATAGCAGCCGGAACGCCCGGCACGGAGTGCGGACATGAACACCGCCTATCGCAAGGAAGGCAATTTCGAGAAGCCGTACCTCACGATGAACGGCATCGCGATGCTGTTGCTGCTGATCGCGCTGATCATCACCACGGTGATGGGGCTGGCCATGCTGTTTCTCCGCGGCCCGCTCCTGCTCTCCATGGGACTCGCGATCCTGTTGATCGCCGGCGGCTTCTTCAAGCTGCAGCCGAACGAGGCGGCTGTCGTGATGCTCTTCGGCGCCTACCTGGGCACCGAGAGGAAATCGGGCCTGCGCTGGACGTGGCCCTGGAACACGCGCGCGAAGGTGAGCGTCCGGGCCCGCAACTACAACGTCGAGACGCTCAAGGTGAACGACAAGCGCGGCAACCCCGTCGAGATCGGCGCGGTCGTGGTGTGGCGCGTCGCCGATACGGCCCAGGCCAAGTTCGACGTCGAGGACTTCGAGAATTTCGTGCGCGTGCAGGGCGAATCGGCACTGCGCCACGTCGCCACGCGCTACAACTACGATACCGGCGAGGACCACGAGTCGGAGCACGAGGTGACGCTGCGCGCGGGCGCCGACACGGTGGTCGCCTCGCTCATCGAGGAGCTCCAGGTCCGCGTGCAGCTCGCGGGCGTGAAGATCGAGGAGGCCAAGCTCACGCACCTTGCCTACGCCCCCGAGATCGCCGGGGCGATGCTGCGTCGCCAGCAGGCCGAGGCGGTCATCGCCGCCCGCACCAAGATCGTCCACGGTGCCGTGTCGATGGTGGAGATGGCATTGAAGACGCTCTCGGAAAAAAATGTCGTGGAGCTGGACGACGAGCGAAGGGCGGCGATGGTGTCGAACCTGATGGTGGTCCTCTGCTCGGAGCGCGATACGCAGCCGATCGTGAATACGGGGACCCTCTACAACTGATGCGGCGATGAGCGAACGAAAGGCCTACCTGCTGCGGATCGATCCCGATGTCTGGGAGCAGGTCGAGCGGCTCGCCCAGGCGGAGCTTCGCTCGGTGAACGGACAAGTCGAATTCCTGCTGCGCGAGGCGCTTGCGCGCCGCGGCGTTCCGGCCGCGGGGCCGGCGAAGAAAACGAAAAGGAGCTGACGATGGAAATTTGCCCGAAGACGATCAAACCCTTTGCCCTGATGGCGATGGCGATCGGCATCGCGGTGGCCACGATGCCGCGCGCGGCGGACGAACAGATCGATACGGTGCCGGCGACCAAGGCGGCGTTGGCGTGGCTCGCGATCGTCGATGGCGGCCGCTATGGCCAGAGCTGGGACAGCGCTGCGGAAGTCTTCCGCGACGCGCTGCCGAAGGCGCAGTGGGAGGGCCTGGTCGCTTCCGCGCGGGGCCGCGTCGGAAACATGATGAGCCGCAAGGAAACGTCCGTGCAGTACGCGCGCGACCTTCCGCAAGCCCCGCCGGGCGAATACGTCGTGATCCAGTACGCCACTCGCTTCGAGAAGGGCCTGTTCACCGAGACCGTCACGCCCATGAAGCAGCAGGACGGCTCGTGGAAGGTTTCGGGGTACTACATCAAGTGACGCGCCGCGCGGCGCTCGCGGGATTCTTCCTGGCCGTGTCGCTCCAGGGCGCGGCCGGAGAGCTCGACACGGATCCCGCGGTCCTCGCGGCGCAGAGCTGGCTCGCGAGCATCGACGCGGGCCAATATCAGCAGGGCTGGGAAGACGCCGCCGACAGCCTGCACATCGGCGCCACCCGCGAGCAGTGGGAGAAGAACATGCGCCGCGCGCGCGAAGAGCGCGGACCGGTGCTCAAGCGCGAGGTGAAGCACGCGAAGTTCACGAAGTCCTCCTACAGCGATCCCGGGTCCTTCGTCGAGATCCAGTTCGAGACGCGCTTCGAGAAGCGCCTCGTGTCGCGCGAGACCGTGAGCGCCATCCGCGCGATGGACGGGTCCTGGAAAATCTCGTCGTACACGATCAGGTAGCGGCGGCTTCCTCGGGCGGTTTCACGCGCCGGAATTCGCGCCACAGCAGCACGTCGTAGGAAAGCTTGGTGATGGCGGCGACGACGAGTGGAAGGCCGAGGCCCGCGGCCTGCATGAGCAAGCCCGCGAGCACCGGCGCGGCGGCCCACCCGGCGGAGCGCACGAGCGCCGTGATCCCCG
This sequence comes from Usitatibacter sp., assembly GCA_035308545.1. Classification (GTDB taxonomy): domain Bacteria; phylum Pseudomonadota; class Gammaproteobacteria; order Burkholderiales; family Usitatibacteraceae; genus Usitatibacter. Next base: position 16,881 of record DATGGI010000036.1, on the reverse strand, counting down.
CCGCGGCGAGCCGTTCCTCGGGCCGCACCACCGCCATCACGTAGCTCTGGCGCGTGGGCACGTCCATCTCGTTCAATCCTTCGCGCAACAGGAAGAAGAACGCGGCGACTGTGAAATCGCTCGAGGCGACGATCGTGAAGAGCAGGAGCGACGACGGCACGTGCGTGTAGATCATCGTGTTCAGCAGCCCGATGCGCTTCGAAAGCCACGCGGCCACGAGATGCGAGCAAGCCGAAAGCACGCGGCCCGCGGCGAAGAGCACGGCGACTTCCGCGGCCGGCAGCGCGAAGCGCTCCGCGAAGAAGTACGCAAGCAATGCCGAGCCCACGAACCCGCCCCCGAAAGCATCGACGAGGAAGAGCAGCGAGATCTTGGTGACGATGGGACGGCTCGCGGGCGAAAGATGGGCGAGCCCCACGGGCGCCGCGCCCTCCACGCGGTGCGGGATTCGCGTATAGAGCGCGGCCGCCGCGAGGTATAGCCCGCAGAAAACGGCGAGCGACGCGCGCATGGCCGCGAGCGCATCGAGCCCCATCGAGTGCTCGAGGAGCGTCGGCAGCGCCGCGAGCAACCCGCCGGTCGCGTAACCCGCATCGAGCAGCACGTTGTACCAGGCGAAGACGCGCGTGCGGTCGGCGTCGCCGGTGGTCGCGGGGAAGATCGCCTGTTCGATGATTGGAATCGCGCCACGGTCCCGGCCGTTCACGTTGAACATGCCGAAGAAGGCCGCGGCCGCGAGGAGCGGGAAGGAATCGGTCATCAGCATCAACGCGCAGCCCACCGCCGGCAGCGCGGAGAGCGTGACCAGCATCGCGCGCTGCGAGGTGCGCGGGCCGAGCCAGAGGGTGAGCAGCGCGGCCAGGGCCGCGCCCCACAGGGCCGACGAGAGGATCACGCCGATTTGCGTGGCCGACATCCCCAGGCGCGACGCGTAGAGACCGATCAGCACGGCCATGAGACCCACGCCCAACGCGCGCAGGAAGGCGGCGGCGTACAGGATCCGGCGTTGCCGCTCGCCTTCGCGCGGCGTCATCGCGCGCCGAGGAACGAGAGGGTTTCCGCGGTGGGCTTCGTGGGACGATATTCGGCGGAGACCCAGCCGTCGTATCCCAGGTCGTCGAGGAGCGAGAAGAGCGGCGCGAAGTCGATCTTCCCCGAGCCGGGCTCGCCGCGGCCGGGCGCGTCGGCGAACTGCACGTGGCGGATCGATTCGCGGCACTCGCGCAGGATCGCCGCCGGGTCGTCGCCCATCATCACGGTGTGGTAGATGTCGAACTGGAGGTGGAGGTTGTCGGCGCCGGCCTCTTCGATGAGCGCCACGGCCTCGGGCGAGCGCGACACGAAAAACCCCGGAATGTCGTGCGTGTTTATGGGTTCGAGAACGAGATCGAGCCCCGCGGCCTTGAATTCGCGCGCGGCGTACCTCAGGTTCTCCAGGAGGGTCGCGCGGAAAGCCTCGCGGTCGTCGGTCGGCGCGGCGGTGCCGGAGATGCAATTGAGCTTCGGCACGCCGAGGGCGTGCGCGTATTCGATTCCCCGGGCCACGCCGGCCCGGAACTCCGCCTCGCGGCCCGGCCGGCAGGCGATCCCGAAGTCGCCCCGGGACTTGTCGCCCATGGGCAGGTTGCACAGGACGCATTCGAGCTCGTTGGCGCGCAGCCTCGCGGCGATCTCGGCGGCGGGAAACGCGTAGGGCTGCGCATACTCGACGGCGCGGAAGCCCGCGGCCCGCGCGGCGGCGAAGCGGTCGAGGAAGTCGTGCTCCGTGAAGAGGAACCCGAGGTTCGCGGCGAAGCGTGGCATCACTTGTTACTATACCCAAGGACATGAACACCCCGATCGCGGCACCCGTGCACGGCGAAATATCCGTGCTGAAGCGGCTGCTGCCCTACCTCTTCGAATTCAAGGGACGCGTGCTGATCGCGCTCGCCTTCCTTGTCTGCGCGAAGCTTTCCAACATCGCGGTCCCGCTCGTGATGAAGCGCATCGTGGACGGGCTCTCCGTCGACAAGGCGATCATCGCGGTGCCCGTGACGATGCTGCTCGCCTACGGCCTGCTGAGGCTTTCCAGCACGGTCTTCAACGAGCTTCGCGACATCGTGTTCGTGAAGGTCGCGCAACGGTCGATGCGCCGTGTCGCGCTCGAGGTCTTCCACCACCTGCACGCGCTGTCGCTGCGCTTCCACCTGGAGCGCCAGACGGGCGGCCTCACGCGGGACATCGAGCGGGGCACGCGCGGGATCTCGACGCTGCTCTCGTTCACCGTGTTCAGCGTGCTGCCGACGCTGCTCGAGATCGCGATGGTGACGGGCCTGCTCATCTACAAGTTCGACATCTGGTTCGGCGTGATCTCGATCACCGCGCTGGTGCTCTACATCTCGCTCACGTTCACCATCTCCGAGTGGCGCACCGCGCACCGGCGCCGCACCAACGATCTCGATTCGAAGGCGAACACGCGCGCGATCGACTCGCTCCTCAACTACGAGACGGTGAAGTACTTCGGCAACGAGGGCTTCGAGGCGAAGCGCTACGACGAGAACCTCGCGGGCTACGAGCGCGCGGTCGTCACGAGCGAGGCCTCGCTGGGGCTCCTCAACGGGACGCAGGCGGCCGTGATCGCGCTCGCGGTGTCGCTGCTCATGTGGCGCGCGGCCGAGGGCATCGTGGACGCGCATCTCTCGCTGGGCGACCTCGTGATGGTGAACGCGCTCCTGATCCAGCTCTACATCCCGCTCAACTTCCTCGGCGTGATGTACCGCGAGATCAAGCAGGCGGTCGTGGACATGGAAAAGATGTTCCGGCTGCTGGGCGAGAACCGCGAGGTCGAGGACAAGCCGGGCGCGCCCGATCTCGTCGTGAAGGGCGGCGCGGTGCGCTTCGAGCACGTTGAATTCAGCTACGACGGCGTGCGCCAGATCCTGAAGGACGTGAGCTTCGAGATCCCCGCGGGGCGCAAGGTGGCCGTCGTGGGACCGAGCGGCTCCGGGAAGTCCACGCTCGCGCGGCTGCTCTTCCGCTTCTACGACGTGAACTCGGGGCGCATCACGATCGACGGCCAGGACATCCGTGAGGTGCGGCAGCAGAGCGTTCGCGCGGCCCTCGGCGTGGTTCCGCAGGATACGGTGCTCTTCAACGACACGATCATCTACAACGTCTCGTACGGCCGGCCCGGCGCTTCGCGCGGCGAGGTTGAAAACGCGGCACGCGTGGCGCACATCGCGGAGTTCATCGAGCGGTTGCCCGACAAGTGGGAGACCGCGGTGGGCGAACGCGGCCTCAAGCTCTCCGGCGGCGAGAAGCAGCGGGTCTCGATCGCGCGCACCGTCCTCAAGGACCCGCATATCCTCGTCTTCGACGAGGCCACGTCCGCCCTCGATTCGCGCACCGAGAAGGCGATCCAGGCGGAGCTCGCGGAGATCTCGCGCGACCGCACGACGCTCGTGATCGCGCACCGCCTCTCGACGATCGTCGACGCCGACGAGATCCTCGTGCTCGACCACGGCTCCATCATCGAGCGCGGCACCTTCCGGGAGCTCATCGCCGCGAACGGCCGCTTCGCCGAGATGTGGCGGTTGCAGCTCGAAAAGGGACCCGACGTGCAGCTGGGATCGACGCCGCGGTCAGTCGCGGAGGAAGTCTCTTAGGGCGGCGAGCGTCTCGCGCGGAGCCTCGCTCATCATGGAGTGGCCCGCGTCGAGCGCAACGAACCTGGCGCCGGGAATCTCCGCCGCCAGTGCCTTTCCGGCCTTGAACTGCGTCATCTGGTCGCGCTTTCCCGCGAGCACGAGCGTGGGCGTCTTCATCGCGCGCACGGCATCCATCGAAGGGCGATAGGCGTTGCACGCGCCCAGGTCGGCGTGGAGCGCTCCGGGACGCGAGCGGCCGTTGAGGCTGCGGCTCGCGCCCAGAAGCGTGGTTCCGGGCACGGCGCTTTGCGTGAGCTGCGAATTGCGGACGTGGCCCCAAACCGCTTCCATGTCGTAGGCGACGGGCGGATCGTCGCGCGCCGCATCCAGGAACGCCTGGCCGACCGGCATGGGCGCGGAGATGCCGATCAACGCGAGCTTCGACACGCGCTGCGGAGCGGCGAGCGCGCTCTCGAGCGTGACGAGCGAGCCCATGCTGTGTCCCACGAGCGTCGCGTTGCCGATCGCCGCCGCGTCCAGCAGCGCGACGAGCCACGAGCTCCATTCCGCGATCGAGGCGCGGAGGATGCCCGGGCTTCGGCCGTGCCCCGGCAAGTCGACGGCGAGCGCGTTGAAGCCGTGATGGGCGAAGTAGCGCGACTGCCACTGCCACACGCTGTGGTCGAATGCGGCGCCGTGGACGAAGACGATCGTGGGAAGGCCCGGATCGAAATCGCGCGATCCCGTGTACGCGTAGGCCGGATAGCCCTGGACGATGAACTGCATTATTTCTGCGAGGCGTTCAGCGCGCGGCCGAGATCGTCGAGGAGATCGTCGGCGTGCTCCAGCCCGATCGACAGGCGCACCGTGCCGGGCGTGATGCCCGCCGCGGCGAGCGCGCCGTCGTCCATGCGGAAGTGGGTGGTCGTCGCGGGGTGGATCACGAGCGACTTCGCATCTCCGATGTTCGCGAGGTGCGAGAAGAGCGACAGTGCCTCGATGAACTTGCGCCCCGCGTCGCGGCCGCCCTTCAGCTCGAACGAAAGGATCGCGCTGCAGCCGCGCGGATAGAGGCGCCGCGCGATCTCGTGGCCCGGGTGCGCTTCGAGATCGGGATGGTGCACGCGCTCCACCTCCTTGCGCGAGGCGAGGTAGGCGACCACTTTCGCCGTGTTCTCGATGTGGCGCGCCATGCGCACCGGCAGCGTCTCCAGCCCCTGCAGGATCTGGAATGCGGTCATGGGCGCCATGCAGGCGCCGAAGTCGCGCAGGCCCTCCCGCCGGGCGCGCAGCAGGAATGCCGAGGCGGTCGACTCCTCGGTGAACACCATGCCGTGGAATCCCTCGTAGGGCTCCGTGAGCGTCGGATATTTGCCCGAGGCGTTCCAGTCGAAGCGCCCGCCGTCGACCAGCACGCCGCCGATCACGACGCCGTGGCCCGACAGGAACTTGGTCGCCGAATGCATCACGAGATGCGCGCCCTGGTCGAGGGGGCGGCCGAGGACCGGCGTGGTCACTGTAGCGTCAACCAACAGCGGGATCGCGCGTTCATTGGCAAGGGACGCGACAGCAGGGATGTCGAGGACGTCCACCGAGGGGTTTCCCACCGATTCGCCGAAGAGCAGCCGAGTGCCGGGCTCGATCGCCTCTTGCCATGCGCCGAGGTCGCGGGGCGGCACGAACGTCGTGCGAATGCCGAAGCGCGGGAGCGTGTAGGACAGGAGATTGTGCGAGCCGCCATAGAGGCTCGAGGACGCGACGATATGCCCGCCGTTCCCCATGAGCGTGACGATGGCGAGATGAAGCGCCGCCTGGCCGCTCGATGTGGCGATGGCGCCGGCGCCGCCTTCGAGCGCCGCGACGCGCTCCTCGAAGACGGCGACAGTCGGGTTGGAAAGCCGCGAATAGACGTGGCCGGGCGTTTCCATGTTGAAAAGCGCGGCCGCGGTGTCCGTGTCCGGGAAGACGTAGGAGGCCGTTTGGTAGATGGGAACGGCTCGCGAGCCGGTGGCCGGATCGGGGGATTGGCCGGCATGGACCGCGAGGGTGTCCGGATGGGGTGTTTTCGGACCCAAAATCAATTGTTTAGCTTGTAATCCTCAGATCTTGTCACGAAAGGGTGATGTTTGCTATGGTGTCGCCTGCCGTTACTGAATCCAGGCTGAAGAAGTGACCCGATTCCTCGCCGTTTTCCTGCTCGCAGTCCTTCCCCTTGCCGCCACCGCCGCGGACAAGGCCGCGAAACCGCGCGCCAGCGTTGCCGCGGCCGAATTCACCAAGGATGGTGAACCCAACGTGAGGTCCACGGGCGTGCTCGTCTACGATCCGACGACGGGAACGACCCTCTTCGCGAAGAACGCGGAGCAGGCCGCGCCGATCGCTTCGATCACAAAGCTCATGACGGCGATGGTGGTGCTCGATGCCCACCAGGCGCTCGACGAAGTGATCGAGATCGCTCCCGAGGACATCGATACACTCAAGAACACGCACTCGCGCCTTCCCGTCGGCACGCATTTCCGCCGCGACGACCTGATGCGCCTCGCGCTCATGGCGAGCGACAACCGCGCCGCCGCCGCGCTGGGCCGCAACTATCCTGGCGGGCTCGCCGCCTGCGTCGAGGCGATGAACGCCAAGGCGAAGCTCCTGGGCACCGGCCAGACCCGCTACGTGGATTCGTCGGGGCTCTCGCCGTCCAACGTCTCCTCTCCCGCGGATCTCGGCAAGATCGTCGCCGCCGCGGCCACGTACCCGATCATCACCGAGTACACGACGACGGGCGCGGTGAACGTCACGCTGCCCGATTCCAAGCGCAAGTTGAGCTTCGTGAACACCAACGCGCTCGTGGGCCATTCCGACTGGAAGATCGGCCTGTCCAAGACGGGCTACATCAACGAGGCGGGCAAGTGCCTCGTGATGCAGGCGATGATCGCGAACCAGCCGGTCGTGATCGTGCTGCTCGACTCGTGGGGCCGCCTCACGCGGATCGCCGACGCCAACCGCATCCGCAAGTGGCTCGAACGCAACCCCGGCAAGCTCGCCGGCGTGACGCTCAACCCGAGCTGATCCTCCCCCACTCCCGATAGCGGCGCGCCAAATCAGGGCGCGCCGTTTTTCTTTGCACCTTTCCGGCGCATCGATCCTCGCCAAGTCTCGCCGGCGCGCCCGCGCCTGGGACCTTTCCGCAATCGGATCAACTCCCTAAGGCCTTCGCCCGTGATCTGGCATGGACGTCGCTATCGAAGGTTCGAGGCGATCGCCAACGCGCGACCGTCCATCAACAAAGTCAAAAGGGGATCGGATCCATGAATCGACGCTTATTCGTCAATGCGCTCGCGCTGAGCACCGCCCTCGCGCTGGCACCGGCCGCGGCATGGGCCCAGCAGAAGACAATCAAGGTGGGAGTCCTGCATTCGCTGTCGGGAACGATGGCCATCAGCGAGACGGTGCTGAAGGACACGGCGCTCATGGCGATCGACGAGATCAACGCCAAGGGCGGCGTCATGGGCTACAAGATCGAGGCCGTCGTCGTCGACCCCGCGTCCAACTGGCCGCTCTTCGCCGAGAAAGCGCGCCAGCTCATCACGCAGGACAAGGTGGCCGTGGTCTTCGGCTGCTGGACTTCGGTGTCGCGCAAATCCGTGTTGCCGGTGTTCGAGGAGCTGAACGGCCTTCTGTTCTATCCCGTGCAGTACGAAGGCGAGGAGCTCTCGAAGAACGTCTTCTACACGGGCGCCGCGCCGAACCAGCAGGCGATCCCGGCGGTTGAATACCTCATGAGCAAGGACGGCGGCGGCGCCAAGCGCTTCGTGCTGCTGGGCACCGACTACGTCTATCCGCGCACCACGAACAAGATCCTGCGCGCATTCCTCAACAAGAAGGGGATCACGGACGCGGACATCATGGAGGAGTACACGCCGTTCGGGCACTCCGACTACCAGACGATCATCGCCAAGATCAAGAAGTTCGCGGGCGAGGGCAAGAAGACCGCCGTGGTCTCGACGATCAACGGCGACTCCAACGTTCCGTTCTACAAGGAGCTCGGCAACCAGGGCCTGAAGGCGACCGACGTTCCGGTGGTCGCGTTCTCCGTGGGCGAGGAAGAGCTGCGCGGCGTGGACACGAAGCCGCTGGTGGGCCACCTCGCCGCGTGGAACTACTTCATGTCGCTCAAGAACCCGGAGAACGACGCGTTCAAGGCGAAGTGGGCGAAGTACGCGAAGGACAAGAAGCTCTCCAGCGCCGACAAGCCTCTCACCGACGATCCGATGGAAGCTACGTACATCGGCGTGCACATGTGGAAGCAGGCGGTCGAGAAGGCGAAGAGCTTCGACACCGACAAGGTGATCGCGGCGATGGCCGGGCAGTCGTTCAAGGCGCCCAGCGGCTTCACGATCAAGATGGACGAGAAGAACCACCACCTGCACAAGCCCGTGTTCATCGGCGAGATCAAGGCCGACGGCCAGTTCAATGTCGTGTGGAAGACGCCCGGCCCGATCCGCGCGCAGCCGTGGAGCCCGTACATCGCCGGCAACGACAAGAAGAAGGATGAACCGGAAGTAGCTGCAGCCAAGAAGTAGGGGCCGCGAGAGCCCCAATGTGGATGCGGCGGCGTGAGGACGCCGCCGCGCCCCGGAGAGAAACGACGATGGTCCGCTTCATCCTGATCGCGCTGGCGTTGTGGCTTGGCGCGCCCGGCGCGGCGTGGGCGCTCGACGCCACAACGATCACGAAGCTCGCCACCGGCGACGGCGACGAGAAGGCGGCGGCCGTCACGTCGCTTGCCGCCTCGGGCGACCCTCGCGCGCTCGACGTGCTCAAGGCGTTCGCCGATGGCGAGATGCAGGTCGCGGGCAACCAGGTGCTCATCGTGCGCGACGGCAAGGCGGTCGACGCGGTGACTGGCGCTTCCGTCACGCCGCTTCCGGAATCGCGCGACGACGTCGTGGTCAACAACCGGATGCGCGGCGAGATCGAACGCGCCATGGCGGGACTCAAGCTGCTGTCGCCGGACCGCGCCACGAGGCAAGCCGCCGTGAAGGAGCTGGAAAGCGGCGCCGAAGATTCCATGGGGCCGCTCGTGAAGAAGGCCCTCGCCGCCGAGACCGATCCCGGCATCAAGGAATCCCTCCTGCTCGTCACGGCGCAGCTCGACCTGAAGAGCAGCGACAAGGCGGCGCGCATCGCGGCCGTGAAGCTTCTCGCGAGCTCGTCCAGCCCCGCCGTGAAGACGATGCTGATCCCGGTCGCCGATCCGTCGGAGCCCGACGAGGACGTGCGCAACGAGGCCCGCGGCGCGCTGAGGATGGTCGAATCGCGCCTCGCCCGCGCCGAGTTGGTGGGACTCGCGTTCTCCGGCGTGAGCCTCGGTTCGATCCTGCTGCTCGCGGCGTTGGGCCTCGCGATCACCTACGGCCTCATGGGCGTGATCAACATGGCGCATGGCGAACTCATCATGATCGGCGCCTACACGACTTACCTCGTGCAGAATCTGTTCCGCTCGCAGTGGCCGGGCGTTTTCGACTGGTACCTCGCGCTCGCGGTGCCGGCGTCGTTCTGCATTTCGGCGCTGGTGGGAATGGCGCTCGAGCGCAGCGTGATCCGCTGGCTCTACGGGCGCCCGCTCGAGACGCTGCTCGCGACCTGGGGAATCAGCCTCGTCCTGATCCAGGGCGTGCGCACGCTCTTCGGCGCGCAGAACGTGCAGGTCGAGAATCCCGCGTTCATGTCGGGCGGCCTCGAGATCCTCGCGGGAATCGTGCTTCCCTACAGCCGCATCGTGATCATCGGGTTCGCGGCGGTGGTGCTCGTCGCGATGGGATTGCTGCTGGCGAAGACCCGGCTGGGCCTCTTCGTGCGCGGCGTCACGCAGAATCGCGCGATGGCCGCGTGCGTCGGCGTGCCCACGGCGCGCGTCGACACGTGGGCCTTCGGATTGGGCAGCGGGCTCGCGGGACTCGCGGGCTGCGCGCTTTCGCAGATCGGGAACGTCGGTCCCGATCTCGGCCAGTCCTATATCGTCGATTCGTTCATGGTCGTGGTGCTGGGCGGCGTGGGGCAGCTCGCGGGCACTGTCTATGCGGCGCTGGGCCTCGGGTTCGCGAACAAGCTGCTCGAATCATGGTCGGGCGCGGTGCTCGCGAAGATCGCGATCCTCGTGTTCATCATCGTGTTCATCCAGAAGCGTCCCCAGGGAATGTTCGCGTTGAAGGGCCGGGCGGTGGAATCATGATCTCGCGCCTGTATGGACCCAGGGGCTGGATCGTCCTGCTGTGCTGCGCGGCGGTGGTGTTCGTCGTCTTCCCGGTGCTGAATCTCGTGGTGCCGGAGGGCAATCCGCTGCACGTCACGGCCTTCGGCGTGACGCTCGGGGGCAAGATCATGTGCTACATGATCGTGGCCATCGCCATGGATCTCGTCTGGGGCTATGCGGGAATCCTCTCGCTCGGGCACGGCCTCTTCTTCGCGCTGGGCGGCTACGCGTTCGGGATGTACCTCATGCGCCAGATCCACGCCGACGGCCAGTACCATGTGGACATGCCCGACTTCATGGTCTTCCTCGACTGGAAGCAGTTCCCGTGGGCCTGGTGGAACTCGGACAGTTTCCTCTGGTGCGTCTTCCTCGTGGTCGCGGTGCCCGGCCTGCTCGCGTTCGTGTTCGGCTACTTCGCGTTCCGCTCGCGCGTGAAGGGCGTGTACTTCTCGATCATCACGCAGGCCCTCACGTACGCGGCGATGCTGCTCTTCTTCAGGAACGCGACCGGATTCGGCGGCAACAACGGCTTCACGGACTTCAAGCGCATCCTGGAAATCCCGGTGACGACGCCGCAGATGCGCATGGCGCTCTTCGCGATCACGGGCGCCGCGCTCATCGCGACGCTGCTGCTCGGGCGGTTCCTCGTCACCTCGAAATTCGGGCGCGTGCTCGCCGCCATCCGCGACGCCGAGGCGCGCGTGATGTTCTGCGGCTACGACACGCTCTGGTACAAGCTCTTCGTGTGGGTGCTCTCGGCGATCCTCTGCGGAATCGCGGGCGCACTCTACGTGCCCCAGGTGGGCATCATCAATCCGAGCGAGATGTCGCCGGCCAACTCCATCGAGATCGCCATCTGGACCGCGGTAGGCGGCCGCGGGAGCCTGGTGGGTCCGATCATCGGCACCGGCATCGTGAACGGCGCGAAGAGCATCTTCACGGTGGCATTTCCCGAGTACTGGCTCTACGTGCTGGGATTGATCTTCATCCTCGTCACGCTCTTCCTGCCCGAAGGCGTCGTGGGATTGGCCAGGCGCTGGAGGAAGGCGTGAAGATGGCCGAGCCGCCCGCGGTCTCGCCTCCTCCCGGCCGCGCGCGGCCGTGGCTGCCGTGGCCCCGGCCCAAGCCGCAGCCCGCGAGCGATGCGATCTACGGCCGCCAGGTCGATGGCAAGCTCGACCTCACGCATGGCGTCGTGCTCTATCTCGACAGCATCTCGGTGAGCTTCGACGGCTTCAAGGCGCTGAACAACCTCTCGCTCGCGATCGACGCGGGAGAGCTTCGCTGCGTGATCGGTCCCAACGGCGCCGGCAAGACCACGATGATGGACGTGATCACCGGGAAGACCCGTCCCGACGACGGGCGCGCCTTCTTCGGGCAGACCATCGACCTCACGAAGCTTTCCGAGGCGCAGATCGCGCACGCAGGGATCGGGCGCAAGTTCCAGAAGCCCACGATCTTCGAGCGCCACACGGCGTTCGAGAATCTCGAGCTCGCGATGAAAGCCGACAAGCGCGTGCGGCGCACGCTTTTCGCGAAGCTCGCGTCCTCCGAGCGCGACCGCATCGCCGCGACGCTCGAGCGCGTGCGCCTCGGGGAAAGCGCCGACCGTCCCGCGGGCCTGCTCTCCCATGGACAGAAGCAGTGGCTCGAGATCGGCATGCTCCTCATGCAGGAGCCGCAGCTGCTGCTGCTCGACGAGCCGGTCGCCGGAATGAGCGACGAGGAGACCGAGCGAACGGCCGAGCTCTTCCTCTCGCTCGCCGGGCAGCATTCGCTGGTCGTGGTCGAGCACGACATGGCGTTCATCGCCCGCATCGCACGCAAGGTCACCGTGCTTCACGAAGGAAGCGTGCTCGCGGAAGGCCCGCTCGATGCGGTGCAGGACGACCCGCGCGTCGTCGAGGTATATCTGGGGAGATGACGAGAGTGGATCTCAACGCAGAGGCGCGCAGAGGACACGCAGAGGATACGCGAGAGGAAAACAACGCTCGGGCTTCGGTACGATCCAAGCTCAGGCACGAAACGCCAACATTGTTTTTGCTCTGCGTATCCTCTGCGTATCCTCTGCGCTCCTCTGCGGTCAAATCCTCCTCTTGCAATCCACGCTCATGCTGACCGTCACCCATCTCAACCAATACTACGGCGGCAGTCACATCCTTCGCGACGTGGCGTTCGACCTGCCCGACGGAAAGGTGACCGTCCTTCTCGGGCGCAACGGCGTCGGCAAGACCACCCTGCTTCGCACGCTGATGGGTCTCGTGCCCGCGGCCACGGGCAAGGTGGACTTCGGCGGACGGGACCTCACGAACGCGCGGCCCGACGAGCGCGCGCGAGCCGGGATCGGCTACGTGCCGCAGGGCCGCGAGATCTTCGCGCGCCTCACCGTGGCGGAAAACCTCGAGATGGGGCTCGCGACGAAGCCGCGCGGCGTGGAAGTTCCTCCCCGCATCTTCGAGATGTTTCCCGTCCTGCGGCAGATGATGGGCCGGCGCGGCGGCGATCTCTCGGGCGGCCAGCAGCAGCAGCTCGCGATCGGCCGCGCGCTCGCCATGGGACCGAAGCTGCTGATCCTCGACGAGCCCACCGAGGGAATCCAGCCTTCGATCATCAAGGACATCGAGCGGGCCATTCGCGCGCTCGCGGCCACCGGCGAGATGGCGATCCTGCTCGTGGAGCAGTACTACGACTTCGCGCGCTCGCTCGCGGACCAGTATCTCGTCATGGAGCGCGGCGAGATCGTGGCGCGCGGCGCGGGCGCCGACATGGATCGCGACGACGTGCGCGCGAAGCTCGCAGTATGATTGAACCATGCCCCGGGATGATGCGTTCCAGGCCGCGCGCTGGCGCGCGAGCCTCGCTCTCGCCTTCGAACGCCGCGCCGCGCGCACGGTGCTCGCGTCGCGCCGCCACGACGGTCCCCTCGTGGTCCAGAAGGCGCTCTACCCCGAGGGCGAATCGGTCTGCCACGCCATCGTCGTGCATCCTCCTGCGGGGATCGTTGGCGGAGACGAATTGGTGATCGAGATGGATGCCGGCCGTGGCGCGTCGGCACTCGTCACCACGCCGGGCGCGGGCAAGTGGTACCGCAGCGCGGGCGCATGGGCCACGCAGCGCGTGACGATCGACGCGCGCGACGCGAGCCGTTTCGAATGGCTTCCGCAGGAGACGATCGTCTACGACGGAGCGAGGGCCGACATCGGGTGGGAAGCACGCCTTCACGGCGACGCGCGGCTCATCGCGTGGGACATCGTCTGCCTCGGCCGCACGGGCTCCGGCGAGCGATTCGAGGGCGGGCGCCTTCGATCCGCGGCCCGAGTCGTCCGCGACGGCAAGTTGGCGTGGACCGAGCGCGGGCGTGTCGAGCCGGGCGGCGCGCTGGCTGCATCGCCCGCGGGACTCGGCGGGCATCCCGTCTTCGGGACGATGATCGTCGCCGCGCCCTCGATCGACGACGAATGGCTCGCGGTGGCGCGCTCGCACCGCGCGCGGGAAGGCGAGGGCGCCGCCACGCGATTGCCGCAGGTGCTCGTGGCGCGCTATCTCGGCGAGTCCGGTGAAGCGGCGCGCGAGCATTTCGGCGCGATCTGGCGGGAGCTTCGCGAGCCCGTGGTGTCCCGCGCGCCGATGGAGCCGCGGATCTGGCGCACCTAGAGGGAGAAGATGGAGCTCACGCCCCGGGAAAAAGACAAGCTGCTCATTTTCGTCGCCGCGCAGGTCGCGGAGCGACGCAAGGCGCGCGGCCTGAAGCTCAACTACCCCGAAGCGGTCGCCTTCATCAGCGCGGCGCTCCTCGAGGGCGCGCGCGACGGCCGCAGCGTCACCGACCTCATGAGCTACGGCGCGACGCTGCTCACGCGTGACGACGTCATGGAAGGTATCGCCGAGATGATTCCCGAGATCCAGGTCGAGGCCACGTTCCCCGACGGCACGAAGCTGGTCACCGTCCACCATCCCATCGTGTGAGGCCATGATCCCCGGTGAAATCAAGGTCGCCTCGGGCGACATCGAGATCAACAAGGGCCGGCGGACGCTCACGATCGCCGTGACCAATACCGGCGACCGTCCCATCCAGGTGGGCTCCCACTACCACTTCTACGAGACCAACGACGCGCTCAAGTTCGATCGCAATGCAGCCTATGGATTCCGCCTCGACATCGCGGCGGGAACGGCCGTGCGGTTCGAGCCGGGGCAGAAGCGCACAGTCGGGCTGGTCGAGCTCGCGGGCGATCGCAAGGTGTTCGGTTTCCAGGGCAAGGTGATGGGGAAGCTGAAATGAAGATCTCCCGCCAGGCCTATGCCGAGATGTTCGGTCCCACGAAGGGCGACCGCGTTCGCCTCGCCGACACGGAGCTCTGGATCCAGGTCGAGAAGGACCTCACGACCTACGGCGAGGAAGTGAAGTTCGGCGGCGGCAAGGTGATCCGCGACGGCATGGGGCAGGGCCAGCTCGTCTCCGCGCACGTCGCGGACACAATCATCACCAACGCGCTCATCGTCGATCACTGGGGCATCGTGAAGGCGGACGTGGGATTGAAGGGCGGCCGGATCTGGAAGATCGGCAAGGGCGGCAATCCCGATATCCAGCCCGGCGTCACGATTCCGATCGGCGCGGGCACGGAGGTCATCGCCGGCGAAGGCATGATCCTCACCGCCGGCGGGATCGACAGCCACATTCATTTCATCTGCCCGCAGCAGATCGAGGAGGCGCTCATGTCGGGCGTCACGACGATGCTGGGCGGCGGAACGGGACCCGCGACGGGCACGTTCGCGACGACCTGCACGCCGGGGCCCTGGCACATGCACGCGATGTTGCTCGCGGCCGACGCATTCCCGATGAACCTCGGATTCCTCGGCAAGGGCAACGCTTCGCAGCCCGCGCCGTTGCGCGAGCAGGTGCGCGCCGGCGCGATCGGCCTCAAGCTCCACGAGGATTGGGGCACGACGCCCGCGGCCATCGATTGCTGCCTGTCGGTGGCGGACGAGATGGACGTGCAGGTCGCGATCCATACGGACACGCTGAACGAATCGGGATTCGTCGAAGCCTCGGTGGCCGCGATGAAGGGCCGCTCCATCGCGACCTTCCACACCGAGGGCGCGGGCGGCGGGCACGCGCCCGACATCATCCGCGTCTGCGGCGAGCCCAACGTGCTCCCGTCATCCACGAATCCCACGATGCCCTACACGGTGAACACGATCGCCGAGCACCTCGACATGCTCATGGTCTGCCACCACCTCGACCCGGCCATCGCCGAGGACATCGCGTTCGCCGAGTCGCGCATCCGCAAGGAGACGATCGCCGCCGAGGACATCCTCCACGACCTGGGGGCTTTCTCGATGATGTCCTCGGACTCGCAGGCCATGGGGCGCGTGGGCGAGGTGATCATCCGCACGTGGCAGACCGCCCACAAGATGAAGGTGCAGCGCGGATCGCTCCAGGGCGACCCCAAGACCCACGACAACGCGCGCGTGAAGCGCTTCGTCGCCAAGTACACGATCAATCCCGCGATCACGCACGGCATCGCGCATGCGGTGGGATCGATCGAGCCCGGCAAGATCGCCGACCTCGTGCTGTGGAAACCGGCGCTCTTCGGCGTGAAACCGTCGCTTATCCTGAAGGGCGGCATGATCGCCGCCGCCGCGATGGGAGATCCCAACGCGTCGATCCCGACGCCGCAGCCGGTGCACTATCGCCCGATGTTCGGCTCGTTCGCGGGCGGGCTGCGCACTTCGGTCACGTTCGTCTCGCAGGCGGCGCTCGACAATCCCGAGGTGCGGGGTCTCGGCCTCGCGCGCCCGCTGGAGGCGGTGAGGAACATCCGCAAGGTCGGCAAGAAGGACATGATCCACAACAGCTGGCAGCCGAAGATCGACGTGGATCCCGAGACCTACGAAGTGCGCGCCGACGGCGAATTGCTCACCTGCGAGCCGGCGAAGGTACTGCCCATGGCGCAGCGCTACTTCCTCTTCTGATGCTCGAGATCCGCTCGCGATTCCCGCGCAAGCCCAACGCCGTCTACGGCGTAAAGGTCCACGGCACGCTGCGCCTGCCGTTCGACCGGCGCACGAAGACCCGCCAGCGCGCGACGCTCGTCTCGGGCGAAGAGGTGGCCATCGAGCTGCCGCGCGGCCAGGTGTTGCGCGGCGGAGACTGGGTCGTGGCTTCCGACGGCCGCGTGATCGAGGTCGTCGCCGAAACCGAGCGCCTGCTGCACGTCGAATGCGACGACGCGGAACATCTCGCGCGCGCCGCCTACCACCTCGGCAATCGCCACGTGCCGGTGCAGGTCGGCGCGGGATGGCTTCGCCTCGCCGCCGACCACGTGCTCGAGGAGATGCTGAAGGGATTGGGCGCGCGCGTGTCGTCGCTCGACGCGCCGTTCGAGCCGGAAGCCGGAGCCTACGGCGCGCATCATCGCCACGACAACGACTCGGGGCACGGCGGCCGCATCCACGAGTTTCCGCCGAAGCCATGAACCTCAAGCTCCTGCAGCTCGTGAGCCCCGCGCTTCCCGTCGGCGCGTACAGCTATTCGCAGGGCCTGGAAGCGGCGGTCGAATCGGGCGAGATCCGCGATGCCGCCACCGCCGGGCGTTGGATCGGCGACGTGATGGAGCTTTCGCTTGTGGGAATGGAAGCGCCAGTCTTCCTTCGACTCGTAGAGGCGTGGGGCGTTGGCGACGTCGCATCGGTCGCTCGATGGAACGAGGAGTTCATCGCGAGCCGGGAGGGCGCGGAGCTTCGCGCGGAAACGCTGCAGATGGGCTATTCGCTGCGGCGCCTCGCGCACGAGCTAGCGATCCCCGGCGCCGCCGCGCTCGATACGTTCGAGGAGCTCGCCTATCCGACGGCGTTCGCATTCGCCGTGTCCGCATGGCGGATCGAAGCCCGCGACGCGCTCTCCGCGTATCTTTTCGCCTGGACGGAAAACCAGGTGCTCGCGGCGTTGAAGAGCGTGCCGCTCGGGCAGACCGACGGCCAACGCATCCTGCTCGCGATCGCCCA
>DATGGI010000035.1:0-6409 GCA_035308545.1 Usitatibacter sp. | reverse complement strand
CCAGCGAGGCGCGGATTTCCTCGCTCATTCCCTGCAGCATCGGCGTATCGAAGATGCCCGGCGCGATCGTCATCACCCGGACGCCGAACTTGGCGAGCTCGCGGGCGATCGGAAGCGTCATGCCGTTCACGCCGGCCTTGGATGCGGCGTAGGCGGCCTGGCCGATCTGTCCGTCCATCGAGGCTACGGACGAGGTGTTCACGATCACGCCGCGCTCGCCGTTGGCTTCGGGCGCCTGCACGCTCATCTTCGCGGCGGCGAGCCGGATCGCGTTGAACGTCCCGATGAGGTTGATTCTCACCGCGCGATCGAAGCTCGCGAGCGAGTGCGGCCCGTTGCGTCCCACGACGCGCTCGCCCGGGGCCACGCCCGCGCAGTTCACGAGCCCGTGGATCGCGCCGAACGTGGAAACGCAATGCTCGACCGCCGCCTGCATCGACGCTTCGTCGGTGACGTCGGCCTTGATGAACTTCGCGGCGCCCGGATCCTTCGGCGCATTCACGTCGGCGACGACGACCTTTCCGCCGGCGGCGGCGAGCATGGCGGCGCACGCGGCGCCGAGGCCCGAGCCTCCGCCCGTGACGAGGAATGCGTGGTCCTTGATCTGCATGTCAGCGTTTCTCTCTGTGGGGGTCGCGCACGGCGACGATGGGCAGGTCGTTCTCGCGGGCCCACGTTTCCCAGTGGGCGATGTCATGCTTTCCGAAGCGCTCGCGCAGCTTCACGATGTCCAGCCGCTCGAGTTGCAGGAGCGCCGCGAGGCGCTCGGCGAATCTCGGTTCGAGCGCCGCCACCGCGATCCATCCATCCGTCGCGGCGTAGAGATTATAGCCAGCGAATCCGCCGCCCAGCATGGCGCCGGGCCGCGTGAGGCCCTCGCGCAGCGGTTGCGCGAGAGCGTTCGCGGCATCGGCCAGGGCGACGCTTCGCGCGCGCTCGGCGTTCCCGCGTTCGCGGCCCAGCAGGAGAGCGAGCGCCGTGGATACCGCGCGCTCGGCGCCCGCCATGTCGGCGAAAAGCGTGGGCGGAAGCAACGGCGGATCGACGAGCCCGAGCGGCGCGAGATACGTGAGGTCGTGTCCCGCGACCTCGTCGTCGGGAGGCGCATGGCCGGTGATCGCAACGCGACACAGGCGCGGAAAGCGCGAAGCGAGCGACGCGGCACCGAGGCCGAGGCGATCGAGCGCGGCCGCGCGCTGCGCCGTCACCAACAGATCGGCGCTTCCCAGGAAGCCGGCCATCGTCTCTTTCGCTTGCTCCACCTTCAGATCCAGCCGATGGATCGCGACGTTCTCGTGGAGCCTGCGATACCACGGCGCGCAGAACTGCTCGAAGGGATCGCCCTGCGGGGGCTCGATCTTCACGACGCTCGCGCCGAGGTCGCGCAGCCGCGCGCAGGCCACGGGGCCGGGAAGATTGAGCGCGGTCGTGACGATCCGCAGGCCCGCGAGTAGGTCCACGTGTGTCGGATAAGATGGGCGAATCACGAATTATAGGCGTCGAGCGTTGCGTCCCGCCCTTCCTTCCTCCGTCCGCGTGATCGTTCGCGGGTGGCTCAACTGCAACCAGGTGGTGATGCTCACGCCCGGCGACAACGTGCTCGTCGATTCGGGCTATTGCACGCATCGCGAGCGCACGCTCGAGCTCCTCGCGAGCCGAGACGGGCTCGACCGCCAGCCCCTCGAACGCCTCGTGAACACGCATTGCCATTCCGACCACATGGGCGGCAACGCCGCGATCGCGAGCACGTACGGATGCAGGATCACCATTCCCGAGGGCGAGGTGAAGCACGTCGAGCCCTGGACGCCGCAGAGCGTGTGGATGGCGCAGCTCGACCAGCGCGCCGATCCTTTTCACTTCGACGACACGATCGCGGCGGACGATACGTTCGAGGGCGGCGGATTCGAGTGGGAAGCGCACGCGGCCCCCGGCCACGACATGGATGCGCTCATGTTCTTCGAGCCCGTGAATCGCATCTTGATCTCGGGCGACGCGCTCTACGAGAACGGCATGGGCTTCGTCTGGCCCGGCGAGGCGCCCAACGAGCATATCGACGCGGCCCTGGAAACGCTTGATGCGATCGAGCGGTTGAATCCCGCGGTCGTGATTCCCGGGCATGGCGAACCCTTCGGGGACGCGAGCGGTTCAATCGCAACGGTGCGCTCGCGTCTCGACGCCTTCGCACGCGACCCGGCGAAGAATGCCCGGCACGGAACGAAGGTGATGTTCGTCTTCGCGCTCCTCGACAAGCAAAGCATGCCGGTCTCCGACGTGCCGGCGTATCTCGCGCGCGTTCCGTTCTATCGCGACGTCTCGGAACGCTTCATGGGCCTCGCGCCGGCCGCGCTTGCGGATTGGCTCGTCGCCGACCTGGTCCGCGCCGGCGCGGTCACCGTCACCGAGGGCGTGATCCGGCCCACCATGGCGGCCTGATCCCGCTACACTAGTAGAAACAACGAGGAGGATGACCGCCATGCCGGTCGTCGACGGGGCGCACGACACGTTCCCGAAGCTCTTGCTGCGCCACGCCGGGGCGATCGGCGGCCAGCCCGCGATCCGCGAGAAGGACCTGGGGATCTGGCAGGCATGGACGTGGGGCGAGATGCGCGACGAGGTCGAGTGGCTCGCCTGCGGCCTCGCGCAAGCGGGACTCACGCGCGGCGCGCACATCGCCGTCATCGGGTCGAACCGGCCGCGCCTCTACTGGACGATCGTCGCCGCGCAGGCCCTGGGCGCGATCCCGGTTCCGTTCTACGAGGACGCCGTCGCCCAGGAGATGGTCTACGTCTTCCAGGATGCCGAGATCGCTTTCGCCGTCGTCGAGGACCAGGAGCAGGCCGACAAGCTCTTCGAGATCCTTCCGCAGTGCCCGAAGCTGAAGCACGTCTGGTTCGATGACGCGCGCGGGTTGCGCAACTACACACGGGCCGAGCTCGCGAGCTACGAGAAGCTTCGCGAGGCGGGGCGCGCCAGGTCAGCGGCCGAGCCCGCGTTTTTCCGCGACGAGATCGCGAAGAGCCGGGGATCCGACACCGCGATCATGATGTACACGTCGGGCACCACGGGAAACCCGAAAGGAGTCGTGCTCTCCCACGACAACCTCATCCTGTCGAGCCGCGCCTACGCCGAGCTCGAGGGCCTTCGCGACGACGAAGAGGTGCTCGCGTACCTGCCCATGGCGTGGATCGGGCAGAACCTGTTCTCCTACGCGCAGTGGATGGTGGTCGGATTCCGCATCAATTGCCCTGAGTCGGCCGACACGACGATGACGGACATGCGCGAGATCGGGCCCACGTACTACTTCGCGCCGCCGCGCGTGCTCGAGGCGCTCCTCACCCAGGTCACGATCCGCATGGAGGACGCGAGCTGGATCAAGCGGCGAATGTTCCACTACTTCATGAACCTCGCGCGGCGCGTGGGCGCGCGCCTGCTCGATGGGCAACCGGTCGCGGCGACCGATCAACTGCTTTACGCGATCGGCGGCCTGCTCGTGTATGCGCCGCTCAAGAATGCGCTCGGCATGTCCCGGGTTCGCGTGGCCTACACGGCGGGAGAGGCGATCGGCCCGGATCTCTTCGTGTTCTATCGCTCCCTCGGGATCAACCTGAAGCAGCTCTACGGCTCGACCGAGACCTCGGTCATGGTGTGCGTGCAGCCCAATGGCGAGGTGAAGCCCGACACGGTGGGGCCGCCCATGAAGGGCGTCGAGATCCGCGTCCTCGACACGGGCGAGATC
The DNA here is from genome assembly GCA_035308545.1 of Usitatibacter sp. Taxonomy (GTDB): domain Bacteria; phylum Pseudomonadota; class Gammaproteobacteria; order Burkholderiales; family Usitatibacteraceae; genus Usitatibacter. Next base: position 2,673 of record DATGGI010000035.1, on the reverse strand, counting down.
GTGCTGCGCTGCCCGGGGCTCTTCCGCGCCTACTACAAGAACGACGACGCGACGCGCGAGGCGAAGGACGCGGAAGGGTGGTTCCGCACGGGCGACGCGGGATATTTCGACGAGACCGGGCACCTCAAGATCATCGACCGCGCGAAGGACGTTGGGAAGCTTTTGGACGGCACGCTGTTCGCCCCGAAATACCTGGAGAACAAGCTGAAGTTCTTCCCCTACATCAGGGAAGCCGTCGCATTCGGCGACGGCCGTCCGGCAGCCACCGCCATGATCAACATCGACGTGGAGGCCGTGGGCGACTGGGCCGAGCGGCGCGGCATTCCCTATTCGGGCTACACCGATCTCGCCGCGAAGCCCCAGGTGCGCGACCTCGTCCGCGAATGCGTGGAGAAGGTGAATGCGGATCTTTCGCGCGATCCGAAGCTCGCCGGTAGCCAGGTCCAGCGCTTCGTGGTGCTGCACAAGGAGCTCGATGCGGACGATGGCGAGCTCACGCGCACCCGCAAGGTGCGGCGCGGCTTCATCGGGGAGAAATACGCGACGATCGTGGACGCGCTCTACTCGGGGACCGAGCGGTGCGTGGTCGAGGCGCAGGTCCGCTTCGAAGATGGCCGCGTGGGGACGATCCGCGCGGAGCTCGACGTGAGTCCCGTGAAGACATTCGCGGCGCAGGCGCTCGCCGCATGAACCTGCGCGAGCTGGAGCCCGGCACCGTCGAGCGCAAGGTCGGCGAGCCGATCCTCTCGATCGAAGGTGTCTCGCTTTCGTTCGGCGGCGTGAAGGCCCTCGCCGACGTGAGCTTCGACGTCCGCGAGCACGAGATCCGCGCCATCATCGGCCCGAACGGCGCCGGGAAGAGCTCGATGCTGAACGTGATCAACGGCGTGTACCGCCCGCAGCAGGGGCGCATCACGTTCCTCGGCGAGACGCGCACCCACATGGACCCGCACCGCTCGGCGAAGATGGGCATCGCGCGCACCTTCCAGAGCCTCGCGCTCTTCAAGGGCATGTCGGTGCTGGACAACATCCTCGCCGGCCGCAACCTCATGATGAAGAGGAACCTTCTCTGGCAGGCGCTTCGCCTGGGGCCGGCGCTTCGCGAGGAGATCGAGCATCGCAAGCGCGTCGAGGAGATCATCGATTTCCTGGAGATCCAGCACGTTCGCAGGACGCCGGTGGGCCGCCTTCCCTATGGGTTGCAGAAACGCGTCGACCTGGGCCGCGCGCTCGCGGCTGAGCCTCGCGTGCTGCTGCTCGACGAGCCCATGGCCGGCATGAACGTCGAGGAGAAGCAGGACATGAGCCGCTTCGTCCTCGACGTGAACGACGAGTTCGGCACGACGATCGTGCTCATCGAACACGACATGGGCGTGGTGATGGATCTTTCCGACCGCGTGGTGGTTCTCGACTACGGACGCAAGATCGCCGACGGAACGCCCGACGAGGTGCGCGCGAGCCAGGCCGTGATCGATGCCTACCTGGGAGTGAAGCACTGATGGGGCTCCTCGCCCGCAAGGGGACGATGGCGTTCTTCGCGCTGCTTCTCGTCGCGGCCGTCTCGCCGATCGCCTTCGGCGTGGCCAAATTCCCGCAGTGGCTCGAGGTCGCGCTCGGCGGCCTGCTTACCGGAGTCCTCTATTCGCTGGTGGCGCTCGGCCTCGTGCTGATCTTCAAGGCCTCGGGCGTCTTCAATTTCGCCCAGGGCGCCATGGTGCTCTTCTCGGCGCTCACGCTCGTGCGTTTCATGGAGAAGATGCCGCTTGCGATCGCCATCGCCGCGACGCTCGCCGTGATGATCGCGCTCGCGTGGCTCATCGAAAGAGTCGTGCTCCGTCCCCTCGTGAACCAGGAAGGCATCACGCTTTTCATGGCGACGCTCGGCGTGGCGTATTTCCTGGAGGGCCTGGGCCAGGCCCTGTGGGGCAGCAATATCTACACGCTGCACGTGGGAATGCCCAAGGAGCCGAAGATCATCCTCGAGGGCACCTTCGAGGGCGGTGTCCTCGTGGACATGGAGGACCTGGTGGCGGCCGTCATCGCCGCTGTGCTCGTGGCGGGCCTCGCGCTCTTCTTCCAGAAGACGGCGACCGGCCGCGCGCTTCGCGCGGTGGCCGACGACCACCAGGCGGCGCAGTCGGTCGGCATCCCGCTCAATCGCATCTGGGTCATCGTCTGGAGCGTGGCCGGGTTGGTCGCGCTCGTGGCGGGCATCGTGTGGGGATCGAAGCTCGGCGTGCAGTTCTCGATCTCGCAAGTGGCCCTGAAGGCGCTGCCCGTGGTGATCCTGGGCGGTTTCACGTCGATCCCGGGCGCCATCGTGGGTGGCCTGCTGATCGGACTCGGCGAGAAGCTTTCGGAGGTCTATCTCGGGCCCGCGCTCGGCGGGGGCATCGAGACCTGGTTCGGTTACGTGCTCGCCCTCGTGTTCCTGCTCTTCCGGCCCGAAGGCCTCTTCGGCGAGAAGATCATCGACCGGGTCTGATGCCATGATCTATCGCGAAACCGGCCAGTTCAAGACGACTTACGCGTCGGATTCGCAGCTCTTCCCCATCCTGCAGGACCGGGTGTTCGTGATCGGCGCGCTTGCCTTCGCGTTCCTCGCGGTTCCGTTCCTCGCGTCCGACTATCTTTTCCGCGCGATACTCACGCCGTTCCTGATCCTGTCGATCG
>DATGGI010000034.1:0-15640 GCA_035308545.1 Usitatibacter sp. | reverse complement strand
CGCCGAATCCGCCGTCGGTGTTCTGGCGACCCGCGATGAACGTGAACGCGGAGGCCAGGGCGCTCGACGATGCCGGGTCTGCCTGCAGGACGGCGATCACGTGCGCCGTGGTGGTCGTGCGGCTCGTGCCGCCGGCCACGTTGCCCCAGCCGCCATCCGCGTTCTGCGTCGCGCGAAGATAGGCGAGCGCGTTCGTCGCCGCCGAATCGACGGGAGTCGCGCGGCGAAGCAACGTGTCGAGCGCAAGCGCCGTATCGAGAGGATTGCTCGCATAGCCTTGCGCCGCGCCCCATCCGCCGTCGCCGTTCTGGTAGGACAGGAGATCGGCGGGTGGCGCGACCGCCACGTGGTTCACGAGGGCGAGTGTCGTCAGCTTGCGCGACAGGAAGTCGACGCTCGCCGTCGATCGCGAAGTCAACCACGACGCCGCCGTGAGGATTCCGGAATAGCCGGGGCTCAGCTCCTGAAGTGCCGTTGCCGCAACACAGCTATCGCGAATCGCGGTGGATGGCGTGTCGGCCCACGATGCGTCGGCCGCGCTCTGGTGATCCTTCAGCCACTGGATTGCGAGCTGCAGGTTCACGTTCGTGGCGGGCGGGCTCACCGACGGCGGCAGGCCCGGAGGCGCGCCCGTGGTCGCCGTCATCGTGGGCTCGGTGAAGACGTTGATCTCGGCAACGCCGTTGGTGAGCGCGCTGAAGCGTGTTCCGATCGAGGTACGGATCGTGTTGAGCTTCGTGATCTCCGCATCGGCCACCGGCTCCCCCGGCCGCGTGAGGTAGATGAACGCGAGGCGGAAGTTCTTCGGCGAGGTGCTGACGTCGGGAATCCGCGGCCCCATGGCCGAGATGACGTCGTCGATCGTCACCGTGCGCGCGGTTCCGCGCACCGTCGCGCCGAGCGCGGGCAACTGCGTCGGATCGACGCCCGGCGCGTCGATGATCGTGAACGGCGGCACCTGCTCCTTCGGGATGAAGCCCATCAGGTAGAGATCGAGCGGGCTGTAGCGGTGCTCGACATCGGTCGCCGTGAAGGTGCCGTCGCCATTGTCGGTCCACTCGCTTCCGTAGAGGACCGATGCGTGCGAATTCATGAGGTAGGACCAGTGCACGCCGTCCTGGCCCAGGAGGTCCGAGCCCAGCGTTCCGTCGGGCTTGCGGTACATGATGTACGCCGCGAACTGGTGCAGGAACTCGTGCGCGAACGTGACCATCGTGAAGTCGTACTTCGGGTCGAGCGGATCGGTCGTGAGGTGGCCGAGGCTCGCCATGTCGATCATTCCGCGCAGCTTCCCGTTGCTGTTGTAGGCGAACGTGTTGTCGAAGATCGTTTTCCCGATGCCGTTCACGTCGTTCTTCGCCGCGTGGAAGAAGGCGAAGTAGTTGGCCGTGTCGATCGGGAACTGGGTGGTGACGACGAGGATGTCGTACGTATCGGGATGCTGGCGGTAGAACTCGCGGGCCACGACCTGCCGCGCCTCGGCGTTGAAGGTTCCATCGGGAAGCGTCTTGTCGTAGTCCCCGATGAACTCCATGACCGTGACGTTGCCCTGGTCGCGGACGAACGACGCGGTATAGGCTCCGGTGTCCTTTCGAACGGCGTTGGTCACCTGCGGGCTGTCGCCCGCGATCGCGGACCACGAAAGGAGGAGCGTGGCGAATCCGATCGACGCCGCCAGCAGGCGGCTTGGCGCGAAGATGCGCAGCAGCGTCATCGCGCCGCCGCCCCGGGCCGGGACTGCATCGGCGCCATCAGCGTCGCCGAATCGGGCACACCCGATACGAGCGTGAATCGCGCACGCGTGTCTCCCGGCCTGCTCAGCCAGAGCCACACCAGATCGGGAGTCGAGCCCTTCGGCCCTTCGACCTCGACCTCGATGCGATCGGCGAAGAGGCGCACGACCTTGTAACGACCGAGGGCGACCTGGCCCTGCTTGACCGGCAGGTACTCGCCCGAAGACGTGCGCAACACGGCGACCTCGGCGCGCGGGTCGATTGCGGCGAGGCTTGGAATATCCTCCGGAATCGCGGCGCGGGAGCACGCCGGCGACAGGAAACACGCGGCCGCGAGCAGCGCGAAAGCGACGCTCAGAGCACACGAGGACTCGCGAGGGCGTGCGCCGCTCGGGCCAAGCCGTAGCTGCAGGGGATCCTCCCTCAGGATCTTGCCGTACTGTTTTCTGTTTTGACGGGCTACCCACTGACGGGGCGTCCCGAATTCCAACGTAGCTGGATAGGATTACAAATTCAAAACATAACAGGTGTCAACCGGACTCGTTCGTATATCGCACACGGCGAAAGATTCACGACAGCCAAGGCTGGCCATGCCGGAGAGTAGTATATGGGCCCTGTATGAGCTTGAACGCGATTTCCGGCGTCGCGGCGCCGCCCCACTCTCCCGATCGTGGCCACCTGCAGCAATCGACCGCCGGTCTTGCGCTGTTGGCCTTGGGCGTGGTCTATGGCGATCTCGGCACGAGTCCCCTGTACGCCGCGAAGGAAACGTTCAATCCCGAGCACGGCATCGCGCTCAACGCGGCGAACATCGTGGGCGGCGTCTCGGCGATCTTCTGGACGCTCATGATCATCGTGTCGCTCAAGTACGTGCTGCTCGTGCTGCGCGCGGCCAACCGGGGCGAAGGCGGAATCATGGCGTTGCTCGCGCTAGCGACGACGTCGGTGAAGGACAAGCCCGAGCTGCGCTCGTCGCTGCTCGCGCTCGGCGTCTTCGGCGCATCGCTCTTCTATGGCGACGCGGTGCTGACTCCCGCGATCTCGGTGCTCTCCGCGGTCGAAGGCCTCGAGGTGGGCACGGCGGCGTTCAAGCCGTACATCGTCCCGATCTCGGTGGGGATCCTCATCGCGCTCTTCATGATCCAGCGCTACGGCACCGGCGTCGTGGGACTGCTCTTCGGGCCCGTGTGCCTGCTCTGGTTCATCGCGATCGGCGCCGCGGGCGCATGGAACATCGCGAAGGCCCCGGAGATCCTGGCCGCGCTCAATCCCCTGCACGCCCTGCAATTCGCCACGGGGCACGGATACAAGTCGTTCGTGGTGCTCGGATCGGTGCTCCTGTGCGTGACCGGTGCCGAAGCCCTCTACGCGGACATGGGGCATTTCGGCAAGCGGGCGATCCGGATCGCGTGGTTCACCGTCGCGGCGCCGGCGCTCATCCTCAACTATTTCGGCCAGGGCGCGCTCCTCATCACGAACCCGAAAGCCATCGACAATCCGTTCTACCTTTCATTTCCGGATTGGGCCCTGTTCCCGATGATCGGGCTCGCGACGGCCGCCACCGTGATCGCGTCGCAGGCGACGATCTCCGGCGCGTACTCGATGACGCAGCAGGCGATCCAGCTGGGATATCTCCCGCGCATGACGGTGCACCACACTTCCGCCAAGCGCATCGGCCAGATCTACGTGCCGGTCGTGAACTGGATCCTTTGCGCGATCGTCGCCGCAGCGGTGATCGGCTTCGGCTCATCGAACGCCCTGGCTTCGGCCTACGGCGTCGCGGTGATGGGCACGATGCTCGTCACCACGTTCCTCACGTTCTTCGTGGTGCGCTATGACTGGCGCTATCCGCTGTGGCTGTGCGTGATGTCCACCGGATTCTTCATGCTGGTGGACGTGACCTACTTCGCCGCGGCGATGCACAAGGTCTTCGATGGCGGCTGGTTCCCCCTCGCCATGGGCGCCACGGTCTTCACGCTGATGATGACGTGGAAGTACGGCCGCGAGCAGTTGCTCGATCGCGTGCGCGGTTCGTCGCCGCCGCTCGAGCAGTTCATGGGATCGCTCGGCATGTCGGGCTGCCAGCGCGTGCAGGGCACCGCCGTATTCCTCAACTCCACGCCCGACAGCACGCCGCACGCCCTCCTCCACAGCCTCAAGCACTACAAGGTGCTTCACGAGCAGAACATCTTCCTCACGGTGGAATTCACCGACGTGCCGTGGGTCGATCCCGCGGAGCGCATCGAGTGCAAGAAGATCGGCGACGGGAGCTGGCAGGTGCGCGCACGCTACGGCTTCATGGACAAGCCCGAGGTCGCGCAGGCGCTCGAACAGTGTTGCTCGCCGTGCGGCATCAAGATCGAGCCGATGGACGTCTCGTACTTCCTGTCGCGCGAGCAGATCGTTCCGGGCGCCGACAGCCGCAGGCGCATGCGCGACCGGCTCTTCGTCGCGATGACCAAGTTCTCGGGCAGCGCGACCGACTTCTTCGGCATTCCCACCAACCGCGTGGTCGAGCTCGGCACGCGCGTCGAGACGTGAAGCCCGTCCGCTACGCGGTCGTCGGGCTCGGATTCATCTCGCAGCTCACTGTCCTTCCGGCATTCGCGAACGCAAGGCGCAACTCGCGCCTCGCGGCGCTGGTTTCGGGCGACGCCGCCAAGCGCCGCGAGCTGGGCCGGCTCTACGATGTCCCCACCTATTCCTACGATGAGTACGACGCCCTGCTCGCGAGCGGCGACGTCGACGCGGTCTACCTGGGCCTTCCGAACCACCTGCACCGCGAATACACGGTGCGCGCCGCGCGCGCCGGCGTCCACGTCCTTTGCGAGAAACCGCTCGCGGTCACCGAAGCCGATTGCAGGGCGATGGTCGCGGCTTGCAGGCGCGGCCGCGTGAAACTCATGACCGCCTACCGGTTGCACTTCGAAAAGATGACGCTTCGCGCCATCCGGGCCGCGCGCGACGGCACGATCGGAAGGGCGCATCTCTTCGATTCATCGTTCAGCTTCCGCATCACGAGGGCCAACGTTCGCCTGATGAAGGCGTCCGAGGGCGGAGGGCCGCTCTACGACATCGGGGTGTATTGCATCAATGCCGTGCGGCATCTCTTCGGCGCGGAACCCATCGAAGTCTTCGCCACGCTCGCCGGCGGGCGCGGCCGCTCGCGGCAGGCGGAAGAATCGGCGAGCTGCATATTGCGTTTTCCGGGCGATCGCCTGGCCACGTTCCAGGTGAGCTTCGATTCGGCCACCACGGGCGAATATCGCGTGGTCGGAACGAAGGGCGTCCTTCGCGCGGCGCCGGCCTACGGATTCTCGGAGAAGCTCCGTCTCACGATCGCGGCCGGCGGAAAGGCGAAGACGGCCGAATTTCCGCGGAGCGACCATTTCGGTCCGCAGCTCATCCATTTCTCCGATTGCGTGCGCCGCAATCGCGAGCCCGGTCCCTCGGGCGACGAGGGCCTCGCCGACGTGCGAATCATTCGCGCGTTGTACGAATCGGCGAAGCGGGGACGCCCGGTTCGCCTCGCCCCGCGGCGGGCGAGGCCCGCCCCTTCGCTCGCGCAGCAGGTCACTTGCCGGGCGATCCAATATCTTCCGATGGTGAACGCGAAGCCGCCGCGCTAGGTCTCGCTACTTCTTCTTGACGCCCGGCGTGGGGCCGACCATGTCCTCGGCGCGGACCCATTCGTCGTATTGCGCGGCCGAGACGTAGCCGAGGGCGAGAGCGGCTTCGCGAAGGAGCGTGCCGTCGTGGTGCGCCTTCTTCGCGATCTGCGCCGCCTTGTCGTAGCCGATGTGCGGCGCGAGCGCGGTCACCAGCATGAGCGAGCCGCGCACCAGCTCGTCGATGCGCTCGCGATTCGCTTCGATGCCGCGGACGCAATGCTCCTCGAAGCTCGCCATGCCGTCGCCCAGCAGCCGCACGCTCTGCTGGAATGCATTGGCGATCACGGGCTTGAACACGTTGAGCTCGAGGTGCCCCTGGGCCCCGCCGAAGTTGATCGCGACGTCGTTGCCCATCACCTGCGCCGCGCACATGGTGAGCGCCTCGCACTGGGTGGGATTCACCTTGCCCGGCATGATCGAGCTGCCCGGCTCGTTCTCCGGAATGCGGATCTCGCCGATGCCGCTGCGCGGCCCGCTCGCGAGCAGGCGAATGTCGTTGGCGATCTTGGTGAGCGCCGCCGCGAGGCCCTTCAGGGCGCCGTGCGCGTAGACCATGGCGTCGTGCGTCGCGAGCGACTCGAACTTGTTGGGCGCGGTGACGAATTCGCAGGCACTCAACCTGGAGATCTCCGCGGCTGCGAGCACGCCGAACTGGGGATGCGTGTTCAGCCCCGTGCCTACAGCCGTTCCTCCGAGCGCGAGCTCGGAAAGGTGCCCAAGCGTCGCCTCGATGTGGCGCAGGGCGTGATCGAGCTGCGACACGTAGCCCGAGAACTCCTGGCCCAGCGTGAGCGGCGTCGCATCCTGAAGGTGGGTGCGGCCGATCTTCACGATGCCGTCGAACTCGGCCTTCTTCGTCGCGAACGTCGCGCGCAGGATGTTGAGCGACGGCAGCAGGCGCCGCTTGATGGCGACGACCGCCGCCACGTGCATCGCGGTGGGAAAGACGTCGTTGCTGCTCTGCCCGCGATTCACGTCGTCGTTCGGATGGACAAGGCGGCCCTCGCCGCGCGGGCCCCCGAGGATCTCGCTCGCGCGATTGGCGAGGACCTCGTTCATGTTCATGTTGCTTTGCGTGCCCGAGCCCGTCTGCCACACGACGAGCGGAAACTCCTCCGGCCACTTGCCCGCGAGAACTTCGTCGGCGGCCTGTGAGATGGCCCGGGCCTTTTCCGCTGTTAACTCGCCGAGGGACAGGTTCACGGCGGCCGAAGCGCGCTTCACCCAGGCGAGGGCCTGGATCACTTCCATGGGCATCCGTTCGCCCGAGATGCGGAAGTGCTCGAGGGAGCGCTGCGTCTGGGCGCCCCAAAGCCGGTCTGCCGGAACTTCGATCGGACCGAACGTGTCCTTCTCAGTGCGCATTCCACCCATCTCGATAGAATACATCTCCCCCAAGAAGGAAAAATTCCCGATGACGACGAAACGTGCCCTTGCGGCCCTTGCCGCCACCCTCGCGATGACCTCGGTGGTCGCGCAGACGATGAAGCCCGAGGACCAGATCGAGATTCGCCAGGCGGCCTATACGCTGATGGGCTATTCGTTCGGCAGCATCGCCCAGATGGCCCAGGGCAAGCGTCCCTACTCGAAAGACGACGCCATCAAGTACGCCGACCTTCTCGCGCAGGTCGCGACGGTCCCCAAGGGTTTCTTCGGCGAAGGCACGGACAAGGGCGACACGCGCGCCAAGCCCGAGATCTGGGCCAAGCGTGCCGACTTCGACGACAAGATGAGCAAGATGCTCGCCGAAGTCGCCAAGCTTCCCGCCGTCACGCGCACCGGCGACCTCGATGCGCTCAAGGTCCAGGCGAAAGCCACGGGCGCCACGTGCGGCGCCTGCCATGACGAGTACCGCATCAAGCGCTGACCCTCGTGAGCTCTCCGCCCCGCGGGTGGGACCTTCCTACCCGCGTCTTCCACTGGACGTTGGCAACGCTGGTCACGTTCTCGTTCGTCACGGGCAAGCTGGGCGAGAGCTGGCTCGAGTGGCACTTCAGGAGCGGCTACGCGATCCTCGCGCTGCTCGGCTTCCGCATCGCCTGGGGATTCATCGGCAGCCACGAAGCACGCTTCGCCGCCTTCGTCCGGGGACCGCGTGCCGCGCTCGAGTACGCGCGATCCATCGCCTCGGGCAAGAGGGCCGTGATGCCCGGGCACAATCCTCTGGGTGGATGGATGGTCGTGCTCATGATCGCGCTCCTCGTGGCCCAGGCCACCACCGGACTGTTCTCGAACGACGAATCGTTCAACGAGGGGCCGCTCGCCTCGAAGGTGTCGAAGGCGATTGTCGACCGCATGAGCTCGTTCCATTCCTGGAATGAGTGGGCGATCGTCGGAGCGGTGGCGCTGCACGTGACCGCGGTCCTCACCTACCAGCTCTACCTTCGCATGAACATCGTGGGCCCCATGGTCCTGGGTGAGTCCCGTGCGAAAGAGAACGCGCGCGCGCTGGTCGTCATCTGCATCGCGGCGGCCGCCGTATATTGGCTCGTGACGGTGTACCCCAAATGAGCGCCGCGCCTCCCGTCCGCTACACGCGAACCGCCATCGCGCTCCACTGGATCGTCGCGGTCCTCATCATCGGGAACCTTTGCTTTGGCCTGTACATGGTGGGACTGCCACTATCGCCGCAAAAACTTCGCGACCTGTCGTACCACAAGTGGGTGGGCATCACGGTGCTCCTGCTCTCGGCGGCGCGGCTGCTCTGGCGCCTCTTCCATCCGGCGCCGGCCCTCCCGGACTCGATGAGATCCTGGGAACGCAAGGCGGCCCATGCCTCGCACGTAGCGCTCTACATCCTCTTCTTCGCCGCACCAATTTCCGGATGGCTCTTCAGCTCCGCGGCCGGATTCAAGACCATGTACCTCGGCGTGATTCCAATCCCCGACCTCCTGGAAAAGAACAAGGAAGTCGCGGACGTGCTTCGCATCACGCATCGCACGATCACGTATCTCCTCGCGGCCGTCGTCGGATTGCACGCTGCCGCGGCGCTCAAGCATCATTTCGTCGATCGCGACGACGTGATGCGGCGCATGCTCCCACGTTCAAAGCGAGTCCCCTCATGAAAATGCTAGCCGCCGCCGCGCTCGCCGCGGCCTTCACGCTGCCCGCCCAGGCGCAGCAGAAAATCATCCCCGAGAAGAGCTTCATCCGCTTCGCCTTCACCCAGATGAACGTCGCCGTCGAGGGCAAGTTCCGCAAGTTCGACGCGTCGATCGCGTTCGATCCGGCGAAACCACAGGCCACGAAAGCCGTCTTCGAAGTGGACATGGCCTCCATCGACCTCGGCACCGACGAGGGCAACTCCGAGGCGCGCCGCAAGACCTGGCTCAACGTCGAGGGGTTTCCGAAGGCGACCTTCAACGCGACATCGGTGAAGGCCCTGGGCGGCGGCAAGTTCGAGGCGCGCGGGCCGCTCGCCATCAAGGGCGCAAGCCGCGAGATCGTCGCCAATTTCACGCTCGCCGACGCCAACGGCGTGCGCACCGTCGATGGCCAGTTTCCGTTGAAGCGGCTGCAATACAAGATCGGCGAGGCTGAATGGGCGGACACCGACACGGTGGCCGACGACATCCTCGTGAAATTCCGTTTCGTCCTTCCCATCCACTGACACCGCAGGAGCCACTGCAATGAAACGCATCGCCCTCCTTCCCGTCGCCTTCGCCATGGGCGCCTCGTTCGCCGCGCTCGCCGACGACGACCGGGACACCTTCACGATCGATTCGCGCCACACATTCCCGCAATACGAGGTCACCCACTTCGGCACCTCGAAGCAGCGCGGCCGCTTCGACAAGACCGAGGGCAAGCTGGTCTTCGACGAAACGGCGCACAAGGGCAGCGTCGAGGTGACGATCGATACGGCCTCCGTGAGCTCGGGCCTCGCCAAGCTCGACGAGCACCTGAAGGGCCCCGATTTCTTCAACGTCCAGCAGTTTCCGAAGATGACCTTCAAGTCGACTGAATTCGTCTTCGACGGCAATATGCCGAAGAAGGTGAACGGCAACCTCACACTGCTCGGCGTGAGCCGTCCCGTGACGCTCAATGTCGATTTCTTCCACTGCGGCGTGAACCCGATGCTGCTTCGCACGGTCTGCGGCGCCGACCTCAGCACGCACATCAATCGCAGCGAATTCGGCATGAAGTCCCTCGTGGGGCCCGTGAGCGACGACGTGCTGCTTCGGATCAACGTCGAAGCGATCAACGACAAGAAGTAGCGTGCTCGCCGCGCATTTCTCGCGCTATCGCGCGGCGAATCCGGGGCGGCTGCACTTCGCCGCCCATAGCCACCACCCGTGGCCCGATGCGACCGAGCAGGCGCACGCGCGGTATTGGTCGGATTCGGCGACGCTCGCCGACCGCAAGTGGGAGAAGATCTTCGGCGAGGTGATTCCCGGGGCACAGGAGCACGTGGCGCGCATCACGGGCCTTTCGGATCCGCGCCAGGTCGCGTTCGCGCCGAACACGCACGAGTTCGTCTCGCGCATCTACTCGTGCTTCGATGCGACAAGGCCGCTTCGCGTGCTCACGAGCGGCGCGGAGTTCCACAGCTTCCGCCGGCAGACGCGCAGGCTGCAGGAGACCGGGCGACTCGAGGTCGAGGAGATTTCGCCGCAGCCATGGTCGACCTTTCCCGAGCGCTTCGCCGCCGCGGCACGCTCGGGGCCACGCGATCTGCTGTGGCTCTCCCACGTGCTATTCGACTCGGGCTTCGTCGTGACGGACCTCGAGGCGATCTGTGACGCAGCGCCCGCCGAGGCGCTCGTCGTCATCGACGGTTATCACGCGATCTGCGCGCTGCCGGTCGACCTTTCGCGCGTGCATCGCCGGGCTTTCTACATCGCGGGCGGCTACAAGTACGCGATGTCGGGGGAAGGCGCGTGCTGGCTCGCGATTCCGCCCGGTTGCAAGCTGCGTCCCGCGGATACGGGTTGGTATGCGTCGTTCGACACGCTCGCCGTGGCCCCGGGCGGGACCGTGCCCTATTCGGCCGATGCCTTCAGGTTCTGGGGCGCGACATTCGATGCCTCGGGTCTTTATCGATTCAACGCCGCGATGGATTGGCTGCGTTCAACGGGAACCACGGTCGCCCAAGTGCACGCGCATTCGATGGCATTGCAGGAGCGATTCATCGCCGGGCTCCGGGGCGCGAAGCTGGCGGGGCTCGCGCCCGGGAATCTCGTCTTGCCGCCGGGCACGCCGCGCGGAAACTTCCTCGCTTTCGAAGTCGACGGCGCCGAGGAGATGCACCGGCGCATCGCCGCGCAGGACGTGACGATCGACCGCCGCGATCGCCGACTGCGCTTCGGCTTCGGCGTCTATCACGAAGAGCGCGACGTGGACCTTCTCCTCGAGGCGCTCGGCCGCGCGCTGCGATAATGGCGCCATGAAAATCCGCACCGGTTTCGCGCTGGCGACGTTCCTCCTCACCGGGATGCTCTCGTTCCACGCGGGCGCCATGCCCTATCCCACGAAGCCGATCCATTTCGTGGTGCCCTATCCCGCCGGCGGTCCCCTCGATGCGGTGGCGCGCCTGCTGGGGCAACGCGTCTCCGAACGCCTGAAGCAACCCGTCATCGTGGAGAACAAGCCCGGCGCGGGCGGCAACATCGGCGCGGACTTCGTGGCGAAGTCGCCGGCCGATGGGTACACGATCCTCATGGGCGCAGTAGCGACCCACGCGATCAATCCCACGCTCTACGCGAGCATTCCGTACGACGCGGAGAAGGATTTCAGGCCGGTGACCCAGCTCGCCTCGACGCCCAACGTGCTCGTCGTGAATCCGTCGCTTCCCGTCCACGACGTGCGCGAGTTCATCGCCTATGCCAAGGCGAACCCCGGCAAGCTCAACTTCGGATCCGGCAGCACCGGCAGCGCCGGCCATCTCGCGGGCGAGCTCTTCAAGTCCATGGCCGGCGTGGAGATGACGCACGTTCCGTACAAGGGCGCGGCGCCCGCGATGAACGACCTCGTCTCCGGGCAGATCAACCTGATGTTCGACAACCTGGCCTCGTCGCTTGCCCAGGTGAAGGCGGGCAGGATCCGCGCGCTCGCGGTGACGACGGCCAGCCGCTCGCCGCTCGCGCCTGAGCTTCCGACGATCGCGGAGTCGGGACTTCCGGGCTTCGACATCAGCACGTGGTTCGGCCTCTTCGTTCCCGCGGGTACGCCAGTCGAGGTGGTTGAAGTGCTGCACGACGAGTTCAACCGCGCGCTCTCCGATCCGGGCATCCGCGAGAAGATGCTTGCGCTCGGCGCGGAGCCCGCGGGCAGCACGCCCGCGCAGTTCGCCGCCTACATCCGCTCCGAGTCGGCCAAGTACGCGCGTATCATCAAGGCCTCCGGCGCGAAGGCGGACTGATGGTCAAGCGAATCATCTGGGTGTTCAGCATCACCGGCGTGTTGATCTTCGCCGGGCTAACCGCCGTGCTGATGGCCGGCAACTCCCACATCCGCGTCCCCGCGATCGCGGCGCTCGTCACCTTCTGCGCGATCGTGCTCTCCTACCTGGGAGGCATCGAGGGCGGGCTTGCGCTGGGCGAGTCCCAGGCCGACGGCAACAACAGCGACGCCACCGAGAAGTGGCGGTCCGTCTCGCTTTGCCTGAGCGTGCTGCCCACGCTCGCCGCCTGGGGCGTGCTGTGGCTCGATTCGCCGCAGCACCAGATCGGCGCGGCGCTCGCCATCTTCGCGGTCGTCTGGGGATTCGACCTCTGGCTCGCGCGCCACGGGCTCGTCGCCTCGTGGTTCCTCGACATGAGGACGCTCGTTACCGTGCTCGCTTGCGCGACGCTGGGCGCCGCGCTTTGGCTCCTCTAGCCTTCCCGCCGGTCTGCACGTAGCGCGCCAGCCAGGCGAAGAATTCGCGATACCACAGCCGCGAGTTCTGCGGCTTGAGGATCCAGTGGTTCTCGTCGGGGAAGAACACGAGGCGCGAATCCACGCCCTTCGCCTTGAGCGTGTTGTAGTACGCGAGGCCCTGCGAATCGGGAACGCGATAGTCGAGCAGGCCGTGGATCACGAGCGTGGGCGTCTTCATGCGCTTGGCGAACGCGAGCGGGTTCTGCGCGGCGACCCTCTTGGGATTGTCCCAATAGAATCCGCCCAGCTCCTTCGGATGCCAGTAGTACGCGTCGTCGGCGAACATGCCGACCCAATCGAAGCAGCCCGCGTGGCAGACGTAGGCCTTGTACCGATCCGTGTGGCCGTTCATCCACGCGACCATGTAGCCGCCGTAGCTTCCTCCGGCCGCGACCAGGCGGTCGCGATCGATGTAGCCCTCGCGAAGCATGAAATCGGTGCCCGCCTCCACGTCCGCGAGCTCTCGCTTGCCCCATTCCCGGTCGATGGACTCGAGGAATTTCTGCCCGAAGCTGGACGACCCGTGGTAGTTCACGCACACCACGACGTATCCCTGCGCCGCGAAAACGTGGTTGTTCCAGCGGAAGTGGAAGTTGTCGCCCCACTGCGAATGCGGGCCGCCGTGGATGTTGTGCAGCAGCGGCCATTTCTTCTTCGGATCGAAGTCCGGCGGATAGATGGCCCACATGTGGACCTTCTCGCGCCCCCATCCCTCGATGGTGAACTCCCGCACTTCGCCCAGCTTCACGCCCGACATCACGGTCTCGTTGAACCGGTCGATGCGCCGCATGGGCTCGCCCGCCGCCTTCCAGAAGACTCCCGGAGGCGTGCTCATGTCGTTGCGCACGAACGCGATCGCCTCCCCCGCCACGTCGAATTCGCCGATCGTGCCGCCACTCGCAACGACGGCCGGCGCGCCGGATCCGATCTTGTGGCGCACGATGTTCTGGCGCGCGCCGTCTTCCGCCACGAAATAGACAGCGGACGAATCCGCGCTCCAGACGATCGGCGTGACGACGCTGCGGTCCCAGCGCTTCGCTTCGATCGTGAGCTTGCCGCTCCTGCGATCGAGCAGCGTGAGCCGGCTCGCGTCGACGAAGCTGCGACGCAGGTCCTGGGTCGTGTGCGCGATCCAGCGGCCATCCGGGGAATAGCGCGGATATTCGTGATTGAGGGGCGAGCCCCCGGTGAGCGTGCGAAATCGCTTGCGGCGCAGGTCGAGGGCGACGAGCTGGCAGGAGTGGTCGAAGCGCTTGTCCTCGGCTGGATCGAATGCGAACGCGATCTCGCGCCCGTCCGGCGAGATGTCGTAGTAGTGCGGCGACGGATCCGCGCGCACGAGCTCGTACTTCGTCCCCGCGAAGAGGTCGCGAACGGCTCCTGTATCGACGTCGACCGTGAAGAGGTGCGGTACCCGGCCATCGGACAGCCACTTGTCCCACCAGCGATAGGCCGAATGCTCGACGACGTGCGCCTTCACCTTGTCGTCCTTCCACGCCTTGTAGCGCTTCGCCTGCCCGGCCACGCTCTTCTCTTCGGGCCAGACCCAGGAGATGAACGCGATGCGGCGCGAATCGGGGAACCACTTGATGCCGAAGACCCCGGTCTTGAGATCGGTGAGGCGTCGCGCCTCTCCGCCATCGGGCGCGATGAGGTACACCTGCGCCTCCTCGTCGCCCTTGTCGCTTCCCGCGGCCGCGCGCTTCGCGACGAATGCGATCTGGCGTCCGTTCGGAGACCAGCGCGGCTCGGCGTCCTTCTCGCCCGCGGTCGTGAGGCGCCGCGGCTCGCCGCCGAATGCCGAGAGCAGCCAGAGGCTCGCGAGCCCCTTGTTCTGCTCCATGTCGAAGGAGGTGACGGACACGCACGCTTGCGCTCCGTCGGGCGAGAGAGCCGGTTGTGCCGGCCGCTCGATCTTCCAGAGATGTTCGACTGTGAGTCTTGCCATGGCCTCTCCAAAAAAGAACGCACCGGATCGCGGTGCGTTTGGTGCAGGCGATTGTATCGCTTGCCGGGCGGGATTGCTTTTTTCGCCCATCTTGGGCATCATGGTTATTGCGAATCGTTCCTATTTGCAACCTCAATTCGCCCCATGATGCCTCGCCTCCTCCTCGCCGTTCTCCTGTCTTGCTTCATCGCCTGCGGCGCGCGCGCCGCCGAAGACGGCAGCGGCATGGCGCTGCACCTGCTCGACTACATCGCGTCCGACTATCCGAACGCCGTCGAGGCGGGCCGCGTGAAAAGCCAGGACGAGTACAAGGAGATGACTGAATTCACGGGCGAGGCGGCGAAGCTCGTGAAGGGACTGCCGGAAAATCCCGCCAGGAACCAGCTCTCCGGAGATGCCGACAAGCTGGTGGCGCTCGTGGCCGCGAAGGCCGATGCGAAAGCCGTTGCGCAGTCGGCGGCCGCGCTACAGGCCGCGATGATTCACGCCTACAGGATCGCGGTGGCACCCCGCCATGTCCCCGACCTCGCGCGCGGCGCGCGGCTCTTCGCCGGGCAGTGCACGAGCTGCCACGGCGCGACCGGCCGGGGAGATGGCCCCGCGGCGAAGGGCATGGATCCGCCGCCCGCGAATTTCCTCGATCGCGAACGCATGGGCAAGCGAAGCGCGTTCGGCATCTTCAACACGGTGACACTCGGCGTGCAGGGAACGCCGATGCGCGCTTTCGGCGAGCTCTCCGATGACGATCGTTGGGCGCTCGCGTTCTACGTCGCCTCGCTCCCCTCGCCTGCCGAGTCGAGCGCGAAGGGCGAGTCCCTGTGGAAGGCCGGAAAGGCGCGCAGCGAGTTCGCGAGCCTCGATCCGATCGCCACGCTTTCTCCCAACGACACGGCGCTTCGCCACGGCGAGGACGGGGTCGCCATCCGCGCGTACCTCATCGCGCATCCGGAGGCGATCGCGGGTTCGCACGGCTCGCCGCTCGATTTCGCGGTCGAGAAGGTCGCGGCGGCCGTGGCGGCCTACAAGCAGGACGAGCGCGAGAAAGCCTCGCAGCTCGCGATCCAGGCGTATCTCGAAGGCTACGAGCTCGTCGAGACGAGCCTCTCGAACGTGGATTCCGACCTCATGCGCCGCGGCGAGCGCGCGATGATGGACGTGCGCGGCGCGATCCAGTCCGGCGCGCCCGTGGCCGAGGTCGAGGCGAAGGCGCTCGAGGCCGACAAGGTGTTGGCCGAAGCGCGCGAGAAGCTGGGAGGTGAAGCACTCTCGGCGCCGGCCACGTTCACGGCGGCGCTCATCATCCTGCTCCGCGAAGGCCTCGAAGCGGTGCTGGTGCTGGCCGCGATCTTCGCGTTCCTCGGTAAAGCCGAGCGCGGCGACGCGAAGCGCTACGTTCACATGGGATGGATCGCGGCGCTCGCACTGGGCGC
>DATGGI010000033.1:0-2106 GCA_035308545.1 Usitatibacter sp. | reverse complement strand
CTCTCGAGCGCCGACTGGATGGACCGCAACTTCTTCCGCCGCATCGAGCTGTGCTTCCCGATCGCGAACGCGAAACTGCGCCGCCGCGTCGTGAGCGAGGGGATCACGCCCTATCTCGAGGACAACACCCAGGCGTGGGACATGCAGCCTGACGGCACTTTCAAGCGCGCCAAGCGCGGGCGCAGGAAGGCGCAGTGCGCGCAGCCGGAGCTGCTGGCTTCGCTCGCGAAGTAGCCCCTACCAGTACGTCCAGGGCTTGTACCAGGTCCTCTGGCGGTTCTTGCCGGCTTCGCCGAGCGGGTCGGTGGGATAGTTCTTCGCGAGGACCTTCTTCGTGTCGTCGCGAAGCTCGCTCATTCCCATGCGGTCATAGGACTCGATCATGATGTCGAGGGCATCCCTGCGCGTGGGCGAGTTCGGGAAGCGCGCGATCGTTTCCTGGGCGCGATTGGCGGCGGCGAGGTAGGCGCGGCGCTGCAGGTAGTACCTGGCGACGTTCACCTCGTGCCGGGCGAGGGCTTCGACGAGGTAGGCCATGCGCTCGCGCGAATCCTCCACGTACCGGCTCTCCGGGTAGCGCGCCACGAGGTCCTTGAAGCCTTCGAAGGATTCGCGCGCCGCCTTGGGATCGCGGTCGGCGAGGTCCTGGCTGATCATGCGCGAGAGCGGCCCCAGGTCTTCCTTGAAGTTCGCGAGCGCCTTCAGGTAGAGGGCGTAGTCGACGTTCGGGTGGTTCGGGTGGGCCTTGATGAACTTGTCCAGCGTCGAGACGCACTGCGCCGTCTCGTTGGTCTTGTAGTACGCGTAGGCGCTTTCGAGCGCGGCCTGCTGCGCGAAGCGCCCGAACGGGAATTTCGCCTCGAGCTGGTCGTAGATCTTGATGGACGCGTCCCAGTTCTCGTTGTCGAATTCCTGCTTCGCGGCCTTGTAGTAGTCGGCCGCCTGCCAGTCCTTCTTCGGGTCCATGACCTTGCCGAAGAGGCTGCAGCCTCCAAGGGCGAGGGACAGGGCGAGGACGGCCAATGCCGTTACACTTCGAGACATGGTGATTTCCGAATCGCGAAGCGCGAATTATACCGCGCCAACCCCCGTTTCCCGGGAGGTTCGCCTCACGATTCCCGGCTCGCTTGCGGGGATGCGGCTGGACCAGGCCCTCGCGCGCCTGCTCCCCGAGGAGTCGCGAAGCCGCCTTGCCCGCCTCATCGACGAAGGGCATGTGACCGTCGATGGCGCCAGGGTCCCGGGCAAGCGAAAGGTGCGAAGCGGCGAGGCCGTCGAGGTCTCGCTCGCGCCCCGCCAGGAAGAGTCGGCCTTTCGTCCCGAGGCGATCGCCCTCGAGATCGTCCACGAGGATCGCGACGTGCTCGTGGTGAACAAGCCCGCGGGACTGGTCGTTCATCCCGGCAGCGGAAACTGGGACGGGACGATGCTGAACGCCCTGCTGCACCATGCGCCCGGACTCGAACAACTTGCGCGCGCCGGCATCGTGCACCGGCTCGACAAGGATACGAGCGGGCTGCTCGTGGTCGCGAAGAACGAACCCGCGCAGCATTCACTCGTGAAGCAGCTCGCGGCGCGCACCGTGAAGCGCACCTACCTCGCGCTCGTCCGGGGCAAGGTCGCGCGCGGCGGAACCGTCGACGCGCCCATCGGCCGCGACCCGAGGCATCGCACGCGCATGGCGGTGGTTCGCGACGGCAAGCCCGCCGTCACGCACTATCGCGTGAAGAAGGCTCTCGCCGCGCACACGCTGCTCGAATGCCGTCTCGAAACGGGGCGCACGCACCAGATCCGCGTGCACCTCGCGTCGATCAAGCATCCCATCGAGGGCGACCGGGTCTATGGCGGCCGCGCGAAATCCGCTTTCCCGCGCCAGGCGCTGCACGCCTGGAAACTCGAGTTCGACCATCCCCGCAGCGGAAAGCCCGTGGCGTTCGAGGCGGGGCTGCCCGCGGATTTCGCGGCGTTGCTCGAGACGCTTCGCCCATGATGCCGCGCTCGTGGATCGTGCCCGGCTGGCCCGCGGCCTCTCGCGTGCGCGCGTTCGTGACCACGCGCGAAGGCGGCGTGAGCGCCGGCGAATACGGCTCGCTCAACCTCGGGTCG
>DATGGI010000032.1:0-47504 GCA_035308545.1 Usitatibacter sp. | reverse complement strand
CTGTCGCGAGGATTCGATTGGCGATCCCGGCCACGGCGCCCGGTTCATGCACGACGAGGCGGCGGCCCCACAGCACCGCCATCATCCCGCCGGGAAACGCGACGTAGCCGCCCAGCGAGAGCACCACGTCGGGACGGATGCGGAAGATCGCGAACGTCGACTGCATGAAGCTCACGAGCATGCGAAACGGCAACCAGACCCATGCCGAGAGCCCCTTGCCGCGCACGCCGCTGATGTTGATGTTCACGATCGGATAGCCGGCGTCGCCGACGATCTGGTTCTCCATGCCCCACGGCGTGCCCATCCAGTGCACGTTCCAGCCGCGAAGCTCGAGCTCCGTGGCGATGGCGAGCCCGGGAAAGATGTGCCCTCCCGTGCCGGCCGCCATGATGAGGATGGTGGGGCTCACAGCGAGCCTCCGCGCATGAGGTAGCGATTCTCCCAATCGATGCGAAGGAGGATTCCGAGCGCCATGCAGGAGACGACGATTCCCGTGCCGCCGAACGAAAGCAGCGGCAGCGTGAGCCCCTTGGTCGGAAGCAGGCCCATGTTCACGCCCATGTTGATGAAGGCCTGCGCGCCCAGCCACACGCCGATGCCCTGCGCGACGAGCGCGGCGTAGTAACGCTCGAGGCTCGCGGCCTGGCGCCCCACCGCGAAGGCGCGGTGTACCAGGAAGAGGAACAGCATGATCACCGCGAACACACCCGCGAATCCCAGCTCTTCGGCGATCACCGCGAGCAGGAAATCCGTATGCGCTTCCGGCAGGTAGAAGAGCTTCTCGACGCTCGCGCCCAATCCCACGCCGAAGAGCTCGCCGCGCCCGAAGGCGATGAGCGAGTGCGAGAGCTGGTAGCCCTTGCCCATGGAATCGGACCACGGGTCCATGAAGCCGAGGATGCGCTGCAGGCGATAGGGCGACGAGACGATCAGCACCGCGAAGGCGCCCGAGAGCAGCACCGCGAGGCCCGCGAAGAGGCGCCAGTTCAATCCGCCGAGGAACAGCACCGCCATCGCGATCGTGGTCACCACGACGAGCGCGCCGAAGTCGGGTTCGCGAAGCAGCAGCGCCGCGATGAAGGTCATCACGGAGAACATGGGCAGGAAGCCCTTGCGCACGTCATCCATGAAGGCGGCCTTGCGCACGGTGTAGTCCGCCGCGTAGAGCACCACGAAGAGCTTCATCAGCTCCGAGGGCTGGAACGTGGCGAATCCGAGCGGGATCCAGCGGCGCGCGCCGTTCACCTCGCGCCCGACTCCGGGAATCAGCAACGCGACGAGGCACGCGGTGCCAAGCATAAAAAGCCACGGCGACGCCCTCTGCCATAGCCAGAGGGGGACTCGAAACAGCGCCGCGGCAAACGCCAACCCGACAAGAAGATAGATCGAGTGGCGCACGAGAAAGTAGCTGGGGCGGAACCCCGTGAAGCGCTCGGCCTCCGCCATCGCGATCGAGGCCGAATAGACCATCACCAGCCCGATGCAGGCGAGCAGCAGCGCCGACCAGATGAGGGCCGGATCGAGGCTGGACTCGCGGCGGGCGGGGTTGTAGAGCATCAGCCGTCACGGCCCTGCGCCAACGCACGCGCCGCCTGGGCGAACACGTCGCCGCGGTGGCCGTAGTTGCGGAACATGTCGAAGCTCGCGCACGCGGGCGAGAGCAGCACCGCGTCGCCTTCGCGGGCGAGGTGGAACGCCGCCTGCGTCGCTTCCTCGAGCGTGGCGGCGCGATGCAGCGGGATCCCGGTCGACTGCAGCGCCGCTTCGATGCGCGCGGCATCGCGTCCGATGAGCACGACGCCGCGGGCGTGTTTCTTCACCGCGGGCGCGAGCGGCGCGAAGTCCTGGCCCTTGCCGTCGCCGCCGGCGATGAGCACGACGGGATCGGTGAAGCCTTCGAGCGCGGCCACGCTCGCGCCCACATTCGTGCCCTTCGAATCGTCGTAGAAGCGAACGCCGGCCGTGACGGCCACTTCCTGCACGCGATGCGGCAAACCCTTGAATTCGGCCAGCGCGCGCGCAAGCGGCGCGGTAGCGACGCCGGCCGCCGTGCAAAGCGCGTGGGCGGCGAGCCCGTTCGCCGCGTTGTGCAACCCAGGCATCGCCATCGCGCGCACGTCGATGATCCGGTCGTCGCCGTGCATGAGGGCTTCGCGCTTCGCGTCGAGCCCCCATTGCGATCGTCCCTTCGGCACGCCAAGGCCGAACGAAAGGACGCGATCCGCGTTGCCCATCGCGAGGCTCGCCGCGTCGTCGCGGTTCACGACGCGTGTGTCGCAGTGCATGAAGATGCGCTCCTTCGCGCGGGCGTAGTCGGCCATCGAGCCGTAGCGATCGAGGTGGTCCTGCGTGAGGTTGAGCATCGTCGCGGCCTCGAGGCGCAGCGACGACGTGGTCTCGAGCTGGTAGCTGGAGAGCTCCACGACGAGAAGGTCCGGCCACGCGCCGGCCTCGAAGTCCGAGAGCGCGTCGAGGATCGGCAGGCCGATGTTGCCCGCCGCCACGGATCTCATTCCCGCGGCGGTGCCCATGGCCGCGGCGAGCGCGGTCACGGTGGACTTGCCGTTCGTGCCCGTCACTCCGAGCACGCGTACTCCCGGTGACTCACGCGAGAGCGCGCGGGCAGCGACCTCGACATCGCCAACCACTTCAATCCCGCGCTGGAGCGCGGCAACGAGGAGCGGTTCGCGGAGCGCAAGGCCCGGACTCGCAACGACCGCATCCACGCCCTCCAGGAGCGACGGGTCGAAGGCTCCGAGCGATACGCGAACCTCGGGGTGCTCATCCCGCACCGTTCGAAGGGCCGGAGGCGCCGCTCGCGTATCGGCAGCACGCAGCCGAGCACCATGCCGCGCGAGCCATCGAACGCTCGAAAGCCCCGTGTCACCCAACCCGAGAACCAGGACATCCTTTGCTTGCCAGTCATCGGTCATCTCCCTCGGCATCCGCGGTTCATCTCAGTTTCAGCGTCGACAGGCCGAAGAGGACCAGCATCATCGTGATGATCCAGAACCTCACGACGACCTGGTTTTCCTTCCAGCCCTTCAATTCGTAGTGGTGGTGCAGCGGCGCCATGCGAAAGACGCGCTTGCCGGTCAACTTGAACGAAGCCACCTGGATGATCACGGAGAGCGTCTCGACCACGAACACGCCGCCCATGATCAGCAGCACGATCTCCTGGCGCACGACGAGCGCGACCATCCCGAGCGACGCGCCCAGCGCCAGCGCTCCGACATCGCCCATGAAGACTTCCGCCGGATACGCGTTGAACCAGAGGAACGCGAGGCCCGCGCCCGCCATCGCCCCGCAGATCACCGCGAGCTCGCCCGCGCCGGGGATGAGCGGGAATCCCAGGTACTTCGCGAAGACCGCGTTGCCCGAGACGTAGGCGAACACGGCGAGCGCCGAGGCGATCATCACGGTGGGCATGATCGCCAGGCCGTCGAGCCCGTCGGTGAGGTTCACCGCGTTGGAGCTGCCGACCACGACGAAGTAGCCGAGGATCACGAAGCCCACGGCGCCCAGGGGGATCGCGATCGTCTTGAAGAACGGAACGATGAGCTCGGTCTGCTGCGGCAACTTCGCGCTGTAGGCGAGGTAGGTGACCGAGGCGATCGCGATCACCGACTGCCAGAAGAACTTCGACCTGGCCGAAAGCCCCTTCGGGTTGCGGTTGACGACCTTCCGCCAGTCGTCGATCCAGCCCACGATGCCGAAGCCCAAGGTCGTGAGCAGCACGATCCACACATAGCGGTTGGCAAGGTCCGCCCAGAGCAGCGTCGTGATCGCGACGGACACGAGGATCAGCGCGCCGCCCATGGTGGGCGTGCCGGTCTTCACGAGGTGCGTCTGCGGCCCGTCGTCGCGCACCGCCTGCCCGATCTTGTAGGTCGTGAGCTTGCGGATCATCGCCGGGCCCACGATGAACGAGATCGCGAGCGCGGTGAGCGCGGCCAGCACCACGCGCAGCGTGATGTACGTGAACACGTTGAAGACGTGCAGCTCGGGATTTCGCGCGAGCCACTGGGCGGCATCAAACAGCATGGCCTGCCCCCTTTCCCGCGAGCGCGTCTGCGATCCGCTCCATGCGCATGAACCGCGAGCCCTTCACGAGGATCGTCGCGCCGTGCGCCGATTCGTTCACCGCCGCGCGCGAGAGCGCGTCGGCATCGTCGAAGTGCATGGCGCCGCGCCCGAAAGCCTGCACCGCATGGCGGCTCGCCTCGCCCGTCGCCATCAGCGCGTCGATGCCCGATTGCTTCGCGAATGAGCCGACCTCGGCGTGCATCGCCGCCGATTCGCCGCCGAGCTCGCCCATGTCGCCCATCACGAAGACCTTGCGCCCGTGCTCCTCGGCGAGCACGCGCAGCGCCGCCTTCATGGATTCCGGATTGGCGTTGTAGCTGTCGTCGATCACGATCGCGCCCGAGGGCGCCTTGCGCCGCTGCAGCCGCCCCGGCACGCCGGCGAAGGCCGCGAGCCCCGCCTGCATCGCCGCGAACGGAATTTCGAGCGCGTAGGCGGCCGCGCACGCCGCGGCCGCATTGCGAAGGTTGTGCTCGCCGCGCACCTGGAGCGCCGCCCCGAACGCGTCGGTGGGCGTGACGAAGCGCGCCTGGCCACCGGCCCTCTGCGCGCGCACGTCGGCATCCTCGGAAAGCCCGAATGTCACCGTGCGTCGCGACGCGTTGAGCTCCTTCCAGTAGGCGGCGAACTTGTCGTCGGCATTCACCACGGCGATTCCAGTGGCCGGCAGGCCACCGTAGATCTCACCCTTCGCCCGCGCGATCGCTTCCACGCTGCCCAGCATTCCCACGTGGGCGCGCTGCGCGTTGTTCACGACGGCGACAGTCGGGCGCGCGATCTTCGTGAGGTAGTCGATCTCGCCCTCGTGGTTCATCCCCATCTCGATCACGGCGAAGCGATGCCGGTCGCGCAGCTTGAGGAGCGTGAGCGGCATTCCGATGTCGTTGTTGAGATTGCCCTCGGTGGCGAGGACCGCATCGCGCGACCCGCAATGGGCGGCGAGGATCGACGTGAGCATCTCCTTCACGGTCGTCTTGCCGTTGCTGCCCGTGAGCGCGACTACCGGCAACGCGAACTTGCCGCGCCAGTGCGAAGCGAGGCTTCCCAGGGCGATGCGCGTGTCGGCGACGACGACCTGCGGAATCGCGGACTGCGTATCGAGGTGGCGGGACACGATCGCGGCCACCGCGCCGCGGCGCGCCGCTTCCGCCACGTAGTCGTGTCCGTCGAAGTTCTCGCCCTTCAGCGCGACGAAGAGGTCGCCCGCGTCCACGGCGCGGCTATCGGTGGTCACGCCGGAGAAACGCGCGGAGCCGTGAACGCCGATCGCGTTCACCGCACCTGCCGCCTCGTCGAGTCCCATCATCGGCGACCGGCCCACTTGCTCGCTTCCATTCATCCCGCCGAACGCTCCCAATCGTGCAATGCAGCGCGCGCCACTTCGCGATCGTCGAACGCATGGCGCACGCCGGCGATCTCCTGGTATGTCTCGTGTCCTTTGCCGGCGAGCAGCACCACGTCGCCGGGCTTCGCCTGGTGCACGGCCGTGAAGATCGCGACCTGGCGGTCCTCGATCGCCTCGACCGGCGTCGAAATTCCCGCGAGGACCTGCGCGATGATCGCTTTCGGATCCTCGCTCCTCGGGTTGTCGCTCGTGACGATCACGTGGTCCGCGAGGCGCGCCGCCGCCTGGCCCATGAGCGGACGCTTGCCCGGATCCCGGTCGCCGCCGCAGCCGAAGACGCAGGAGAGGCGATGCCCCGCCGCGACCGTGGGGCGTAACGCCTCGAGGGCTTTCTCGAGCGCGTCCGGCGTATGCGCGTAGTCGACGACCACGAGCGGCGCGGAGCCGCCGCCCAGTCGCTCGAGGCGGCCGGGCACCGGCTTCAACGAGCTCACGGCGGCGATGGCGTCGTCGAAGCTGACGCCGGCGGCGAGCAGCGCGCCCATCACCGCGAGGAGGTTCGACACGTTGAATGCGCCGAGGACAGCGGCATGAACTTCCCCGTCGCCCCATTCGGAATCCACGTGGAAGCGCACGCCCGCTTCCGAAAGCCCTATCCGGCTCGCGCGAAGGTGCGGCTTTCCGCCAGGGCTCGAGACATCGGTCCCGTAGGTGATGACATCCGGCGCGAAGCGCGAGGCGAGCGATGCGCCCCAGGTGTCGTCGACGTTCACGACGCGATGGGTGAGGCCGCGCGCCTCGAAGAGGCGGAATTTCGCCGCGGCGTAGGCTTCCATCGTGCCGTGGTAGTCGAGGTGGTCGCGCGTGAGGTTCGTGAATACTGCGACGTCGAACTTGATGCCCGCGACGCGGCCCTGGTCCATGCCGTGGCTCGACACTTCCATCGCGACGTTGCGCGCGCCGCGGCGAACGTAGTCGGCGAGGAGGCGCTGCAGCACGATCGGGTCGGGCGTGGTGTTCTTCGCCTCGACGCGCTCGCCCACGAGGCCGTTGCCGAGCGTGCCGATCACCGCCGAGCGCCGCCCGAGCGCGTCGAGCGCGGCCGAGATCCATTGCGACACGGAAGTCTTGCCGTTGGTGCCCGTGACGCCGGCCATCCACAGCGTCTGCGACGGGTTGCCGTACACGTGGCCCGCGATTTCGGAGATCTTCGCGCGCAGTCCTTCGATGCCGAGATTCGGGATCTCCCAGCTCTCGTTCCACGCGAAGCCCTCGCGCTCCCACAGCACCGCGGCCGCGCCCCGCGAGATCGCCTCGGCGATGTATGCGCGGCCGTCCTGCACCGTGCCGGGATAGGCGACGAAGATCGAGCCCAGCTTCACGGCGCGCGAATCGGCCGTGAGGTCCATGAGCGGCACGCCCAGCTGCGCAAGGCGATCGAGCAGCGGATGGCCCTCGGGACGGGGAAACTCGGCCGCCGCGATCATCCTTCGCTCCTTCCCGTGGGCGCCTGCACGTTCAACGTTCCCGGCGCATCCGGCGGCACGGACATCATCCGCAGCGCGGCGCCCATCACGTTCGAGAACACGGGGGCGCCCACGTCGCCGCCGTAGTATTTCGCGCCCTGCGGCTCGTCGATCATCACCGCGACGATGAAGCGCGGATGGCTCACGGGCCCGAACCCCACGAAGGAGGCGCGGTACTTGTTCTCCGCATAGCCGCCCATCTCCGCCTTGTGCGCCGTCCCGGTCTTGCCGGCGACGCGGTAGCCGGGAACCTGCGCGCGCGGCGCGGTGCCGCCGGGCATCACGGCCATCTCCATCATCCGGGTGACCTCGACCGCGGTCTCGCTCGTGATCACGCGCTTGCCGATCGCATGCGCGTCGCGGCGCATGAGCGTGAGCGGAAGGAGCTCGCCGTCGTTCGTGAAGACCGTGTAGGCGCGGGCGAGCTGCAGCAGCGATACGGAGATGCCGTGGCCGTACGACATGGTCGCCTGCTCGATGGGACGCCATTTCGTCCACGGCCGGAGCAGGCCCTTGGCTTCGCCGGGGAATCCCGTCTGCGGCGCGGTGCCGAATCCGAGGTCGCGATAGAGCGTGCCCATGCGTTCCGGCGACATCTGCATCATGATCTTCGCGCTGCCGATGTTCGACGACTTCTGGATCACCTGCGCCACGGAGATCGTCCCGTTCGCATGGGTGTCGCTGATGGTCCAGCCGGCGAACTGCATCGAGCCCTGGCCGGTCGCGATCATGGTGGAAGGCGTGACGATGCCGGAGTCGAGCGCGGCCGCGACGGTGAACGGCTTCATCGTCGAGCCCGGCTCGAAGAGGTCCGTGACCGAGCGGTTGCGGGTCTGCGCGCCGGTCACGTTCGTGCGGTTGTTCGGGTTGTAGTCGGGCTGGTTCACGAGCGCGAGGATCTCGCCGGTGCGCGCATCGACGATGGCGAGCGAGCCGCCGCGCGCGTGCGCCTGTTCCACCGCGGCCTTGAGCTCCCGGTGCGCGAGGAACTGCAGGCGCTCGTCGATGGAGAGCGTCACCGGCTCGCCGTCCTTCGGCGGGCGCATGCTCTCCACGTCCTCGACCACGCGGCCCTTGCGGTCCTTGATGACCTTGCGGCTTCCGGGACTTCCCGCGAGGCGCGCGTCCTCGGCGAGCTCGATGCCCTCCTGGCCGTTGTCCTCAATGCCGGTGAATCCCACCACGTGCGCCATCACGTCGCCTGCCGGGTAGTAGCGGCGGAACTCGCGCTGCTGGAAGACTCCCGGGATGCCCAACGCCATCACCTTGGCCGCCTGCTCGGGCGAAATCTGGCGCTTGAGATAGACGAACTGGCGATCCTTTCTGGCGATCTTCTGGCGGACCTCCTCGGCGGGAAGGCCGAGGGCCTGCGCGAGGATGCGGATCTTCGCGTCGGGGACCTCGTCGACGTCGTCGGGGGTGATCCAGATCGATTCGACCGGCGTGGAGATCGCGAGCGGCTTGCCGTTGCGATCCATCACCGAGCCACGCGACGCGGGCAGGTCGAGCACGCGGCCATAGCGCGCTTCTCCCTTGGCCTGGAGGAAATCGGTCTGCACCGCCTGCAGGTAGAACGCGCGGCACGCGAGCGCCGCGAATCCCGAGATGATCATCACGAGCACGAAGCGCGAGCGCCAGCCCTCGAGCTTGAGGCGCAGCTGCGGAGCGCGTTTCTCGAACTTCATCGCGGTGCGCCTCCCGCGCGATTGTCGAGCGTCACGATCATCGTGGTCTCGGGTTCGGGCAGCCGCATGCCCAGGTTCTTCGACGCGAGCGCCTCGACGCGCTTGTTGGTGGCCCAGGTGCTCTGCTCCAGGCGAAGTTGCGTGAACTCCTCGTCGAGCTTCTTCGCCGCGGCCTGCTCGGCCTCCAGCTCCACGAAGACCTTGCGTGCGCGATGCTGCGACGTGATCACGCCCACGGCGCAAAGCATCACGAGGGCGAGCAGCAGCACGTTCACGCGGGCCATCTCAGTTCTTCTCGGCCGCGCGCAGGACGGCGCTTCGCGCGCGCGGGTTGCGCGCGATTTCCGCGTCCGAGGGCTTCACGGCGCGGCCGACGGCCTTCAGCTGCGCGGGAGGGATTTCGGAGGCGCGCACCGGCACGCCCCGGGGAAGCTTGTCACCGGTGGAACGCTCGCGGATGAAGTTCTTGACGATGCGATCCTCGAGCGAATGGAAGCTCACCACCGCGAGGCGGCCGCCGCGCTCGAGGAGGTCCGCCGCCTGGGGCAGCGTCACCTCCAGCTCTTCAAGCTCCTGATTGACGTGAATCCGTAGAGCCTGAAAGGTGCGGGTCGCCGGGTGTTGCCCCGGCTCGCGCGTGCGAACCGCGCGACCCACGACCTCGGCAAGTTGCCGGGTGGTGACGAGAGGCTCGCGGCCCCGTGCATCAACAATCGCTGCTGCAACCGATTTAGCAAACCGTTCTTCCCCATAAGTCGCGATCACCTCCCTGATTTGTTGTTCTGTGGCGCGGGCGAGCCATTGCGCGGCGGTCTCGCCGCGCGTCGTATCCATGCGCATGTCGAGCGGGCCATCGCGCGAGAAGCTGAAGCCGCGCGAGGGCTCGTCCAGCTGCGGCGAGCTCACTCCGATGTCGAGCAGCACTCCCGCGACTTGGTGAATGCCGCGATCGGCCAGCACCTGTTTCATGGTCGAGAAGCGGGCGTGGATCAGCTCAAGACGCGGATCTTCGAGCGCACGATGCGATAGCGCCGAGGGGTCCTGATCAAGAGCGAGAAGTCTTCCGCGAACACCGAGACGGGCGAGGATGGCCTCGCTGTGCCCGCCGCGGCCAAAGGTGCCATCGACGTAGGTCTTGCCTTCACGGACATCGAGGGCAGAGATTGCTTCTTCGAGAAGGACCGGGACATGGAAGACCTCACTCACGGGGGAAGGGGCTGGACACCGGGGTCTCTCGGAGCGGCTGGGGACCTTGGGTATCCCGCGCCGTCACAGAGAGAAGTTCTCCATCCCCGGAGGCAGGTTCGTATTGCCTCCGGACCTAAGTGCCGCGAGCTGCTGGTTCCACAGCTCGAGGTCCCAGATTTCGTAGTGGCTGCCCTGGCCGACGAACATCACGTCGCGCGTGAGGTGCGCGAAATCGCGAAGCTCCGGCGGCACGAGAAGCCGTCCTGCGGTGTCGAGCTCCACGTCCTGCGCGAAGCCCACGAGCAATCGCTTCCAGAGGCTGAATTGGCGTTCGAGGGAGGGAAACGACATGACGCGCGCGCGGATCGGATCCCACGCCGGCGCGGGATAGAGCAGCAGGCAGCCGTCGGGATGCGCCGTGAGGACGAGCTTCACCGTCCCGCCCAGAGTGAGCGGCTCACGCGTGCGCGCAGGGACCGCCATCCGGCCCTTCGCGTCGAGACTGACTTGAGATGCTCCCTGAAACACCCTGGCTCCCCCACGTTTTCCCACTTTCCGCCACTGTAGTGAACCCTCTACAGGGAGTCAAGAGGCGTCGAGAGCAAATTTTTCTTGTTCTACAAGGGGTTAGCGTCGCTTTTTCGCGCCAATTCTGCGAGAACGAACGCAAGCCAAATCAATGGCTTACGAGATAGAGTGAAAGTAAACTGGGAGGAGAGAGGCGTAGGTGAGCAGGCACTCACCTGGCGGGGAAAAGGAGAAAACGGAGGGACGCCACGGGAGTAGAACGTCCCTCCGAGGCCGAACCGCGACGCATCGCTGAAAGTGGCCGGCCGTGAGCACAAGTTATCGGGCGCCCAGCGCGGCCGCGAGGGTTTTGCGACGAAACGCGCAAACCGCGTCACGAAATGCGAAGGAGTTGTGAAGCAAGCCGGTAAGCGGGATTCTGTCACCCCGGCTTTCGCCGTGGCGTGACGGTCATTCCTCTGGGCCGCGCGTTACCGCGCGGCTCGAGCCACCTACCCGCAGACTCGGTGGGCCACGTCATCGTCTGCCTACTTGGTGTTGCTCCGCGTAGAGATTGGCCGTTTCACCCGGACTTAACCGGCTCGTCTCTGTACCTCTGATCCTCGCCTTACGGCGGACGGGAGTTACCCGCTACGCTGCCCTGTGGAGTCCCGACTTTCCTCTGTGCGACATGCGTGGCACAGCGACCGCCTGGCTTGCTTCACCGTGATATTTTACCGCCGTGAAGAGCAAACCCGTCGAATACTCCACGTCGGCGACGATCGGCGCCTCGCCGGACCGGGTTTGGAAGATTCTCACCGACGCCGCTGGATACCGGGACTGGAATCCCGAGATCATCGCGGTGGATGGCGAGTTCGGCAGCGGAAGCGCCGTGGCGCACGTTCGCCTCGGCGACGGCGCCGTACGCAAGGTCGCCCAACGCGTCTCGCTAGAAGCGCCGATGCGCATGCAGTGGCTGAGCGGCTTGCCCCTGGGATTGTTCGTGGGGCGCCGGACGTTCACGGTGAATCCCGTCGCCGGCGGATCGGAATTCCGGATGCACCTGCATATGAGCGGGCTTCTCTGTTCGCTGATCCTCAAATCGGTCGGCAACCGGCAGCCGGAGATCGACAAGTTCGCGAGCGCGCTCAAACGACGCGCCGAGGCGGCATAGGCCTCAGGCGCGCGGCTTCTGCTTCCGGAAGTGCACGGGATCGTCGTAGAACGACTCGTCCGACGTCGACGAATGCCATCCCGGGATCCCGAGGACCGGCATCGGCGCCATGAGCTTGGCCCTCGCGAAATTCGCGCGATCGGAGAAATGACGCGCGAGGAATTCGTCGGCGCGCGCGACCTGCGCGGCGACATCGAGCGACGTGAATGCCGCATCGACGGGCATGAACACTGTCTTCGCCACCATGCCGATGAAGGGTTCGAGGAATTTCTCGTGCAGTGCGTGCCCGAACGCGAAGAAACGCGTCGTGGCCTCGAGCTCGGCGCGGCGGCGCCAGAAGAGCTCCTTCCACTCGAAGTCCACGATGAGCCGGAACACGTCCTGCGAGCTCGATGCGACCACGACTCCACCCTCGTCGAACACCGTGAGCGCGTCGCGCTCGGGGCTTCGCCGCTTCGCTTCCGCCTCTCCCCGCTCGTCGAGGATCGCCGCGTGCTGGGCATTGATCGCCGCCTTCGCTCGCGGGAATGCGATCCACGCCAGCGCGTTGAAGAGGTCGTGCCAGTTGCGCGGGCGCGTTTCGATTTCTCCCGAATCCGCGATCCGCAGCTCGTAGTAACGACGCTCACGGTCCGTGTGCTCGCGCGGCATCACGAAGCGCACCACGCCCCCACGCGCGGTCACGACATGCGATGCGATCGCGGTGATGTCTTCGTGCGTGGGCCAGCGATGCGCATCCAGGCGCGAAAGCGCGGGAGCGAGGGGCGCGAAGGGCGGCAGCGCGAGCCGCCCGCGAGCGGCGGACCAGTCCAATCCGCCTACGCCGCGAGGCGCCAGCCGATCGTCTGCCCGGCGCGCAGCGGCACGACGGTCTTGTCGCCGAAGGGGTACTCGGTCGGCACCTGCCACTCGGCCTTCTCGAGCCTCACCTTCCCCTTGTTGCGCGGAAGCCCGTAGAAGTCCGCGCCGAAGTGGCTTGCGAATCCCTCGAGCTTGTCGAGCGCGCCGGCGGCCTCGAACGCTTCCGCATAGAGCTCGAGCGCCGCGTGGGCCGTGTAGATGCCCGCGTGCCCGCACGACGATTCCTTGCCGGCGCGCGAATGGGGCGCGCTGTCGGTTCCGAGGAAGAACTTGGGATTGCCCGAGATCGCGGCCTTCACGAGCGCCCGTCGATGCGGCTCGCGCTTGAGCACCGGCAGGCAGTAGTGATGGGGCTGGATGCCGCCCGAGAAGATCGCGTTGCGGTTGAGCAGGAGGTGGTGCGCGGTGATCGTCGCGGCGATGTTGGCCGGCGCGCGCTCGACGAACGCGGCCGCATCGTGCGTCGTGATGTGCTCGAGCACGATCTTCAGCGTCGGGAAGCGCTTCACGACCACCGCGAGGTAGCGCTCGAGGAACACGGTCTCGCGATCGAAGACATCCACCTCGGGATCCGTCACCTCGCCGTGGATGAGCAGCGGCATGCCCGCCGACTGCATCGCGTCGAGCACGGGGTCGCATTTCCGGATGTCGGTGACGCCCGAAGCGGAATTGGTCGTGGCGCCCGCCGGGTAGTACTTCACCGCCTTCACGAAGCCCGCTTCCTTCGCGCGCTCGATCTCCGAGGCGGGTGTCTCGTCGGTGAGATAGAGAGTCATCAGCGGCTCGAACGTGCTGCCCTTCGGGAGCGCTTCGAGGATGCGGTCGCGGTAGGCCTTTGCCTGGCGCGTCGTGGTCACGGGCGGCGCCAGGTTCGGCATCACGATGGCGCGGGCGAACTGCCGGGCCGTGGCGCCGGCCACCGAATTCAACGCCTCTCCGTCGCGGAAGTGCGCGTGCCAGTCGTCCGGGCGGGTGATGGAAAGCGTCTCGGCCATCGAAGGCGAATTATATCGGTCAATCCCCCTTCATCCCGAGCGCCCCTTCAGTTCGAGAGCAATGGCATAGAGCGCATTCCTCTTGCCGCCTGTGATCTTCACGGCGAGCGCCACCGCCTGCTTCACCGGGAGCTCGGCGAGCAACGCCGCGAGCACGGTGGCGGGATCGAGGGGGTCGCGGACGACCGGGGCCCGGCCTTCGATCACGAGCACGAACTCGCCCCGGCGGCGGTCTTCGTCCGCATCGACCCAGGCGCGCGCGCCGGCGAGAGGCACCTTCGCGATCGTCTCGAAGCGCTTGGTGATCTCGCGCGCGATCACGACCACGCGATCGCCCAGCGCCTCGTGCAAATCGCCCAGCGTCTGCGAGATCCGATGGGGCGCTTCGAAGAGAACGATGGCCCAGGGCCCCGAGGCGAGCGCCGCGAGCCTCGCCCGACGCTCGGTGCCTTTGACGGGAAGGAATCCCGCGAATACGGCACCGTCGAATTCGATTCCGCTCGCGGACAGCGCGGCGGTGAGCGCGCTCGCGCCGGGCACCGGGATCACGCGCCCTCCCGCCTCCCGCACCGCCGCGACGATGGCGCTTCCGGGATCGCTCACCGCCGGCGTGCCCGCGTCACTCACCAGCGCCACGGACTTGCCCTCGCCGATCCAGCGGGCGATGTCGGAAGCGGACTTGCGCTCGTTGTGCGCGTGGACGGCGACCAGCTTCGCCCCGATGCCGAAGTGCGTGAGCAGCGATTTCGTGTTGCGCGTGTCCTCGGCGGCGACGATGTCGGCCTGCGAAAGGACCTCGAGCGCGCGCGCCGTGATGTCGCCCAGGTTCCCTATGGGAGTCGCCACCACATATAATCCCGCTTCCATGTCGCGCTTCAACGCGATCCTCCTCGCCGTTCTTGCCCTGCTGGCCGTGCCCGCATTCTCGGCCGACCCGCCCAAGGGCACAACCACGGCGCCGCAGACTTCCCCCGTCGATGTCGCAGACATCGATCCGGCGACGGGACTCGCGCGGACGACTGTCGTGAAACCGCTCGTCGAGGTCGCGCCCCTCAATGCGCCCGCGCCACGCGCGCCCCTCGCGGCTCGCGCGCACATCGCGCTCATCCTTCCCACCTCGTCGCAGCTGCTCGGGCGCCTGGCCGATGCGGTGCGCCAGGGGTTCTCCGCGGCCGCCGAAGTCGCCGGCAGGGACGGTCCGCCGGTCAACGTGACCGCGATCGACAACGAGACGACCGGGCTCCCCGATGCATGCCGCGCGGCACAGGCCGCCGGCGCGGTGCTCATCGTGGGCGGCATCACCCGCGACGGGGCGACCGCGCTCGCGAAGGGCGACTGCACGAGGCAACCCGTGCTCGCGCTCAACGAACCCCAGGCCACGCCCGCGGAACTCCCCCCGAACCTGTACATGGCCTCGCTTTCGCTCGAGAACGAGGCGCGCCAGGTGGCGCTCATGGCGGTCGCCGACGGATTGCACTCGGCCGTGATCATCACGTCCGCGTCGCCGCTCGCCAGGCGCGTGCAGGAAGCGTTCGAGCGCGAATGGACACGCGACGCGGGCCAGACCGTCGGGCGAATCACGTTCACCGGCGGCGCCGACGACGCGCCCCTCATTCGCGAAAAGCTCGCCGGCGTGAATGCCGACATGGTGTTCATGGCGCTCGACCCGCCCGAGGCGCGCGTCGTGAGGCCGTACGTGTCGGCCGTGCTGCCGCTCTACGCGACGTCGATGAGCGTGAACCCGCGCGCCGAAGCCATCGTCAACCTGGACCTGCAGGGCATGCGTTACATGGAAATGCCCTGGTTCGTCCAACCCGATCATCCCGCCGTCATGGTCTACCCTGTGCCCAAGGGCATGCCCATCGAGGAAGAGCGCCTCTACGCCTTCGGCATCGATGCCTATCGCATCGCCGTGCAGTTGCTGCGTGGCGACAAGGCGGCGACGATCGACGGCGTCACCGGCAAGCTCACGCTCGAAGGGCCGTCGCAATTCAATCGCACTCTCACGCCCGCGGAATTCGACGGCGGCCGCGCAATCCCGCTGCGCACGCCGTGATCGCGAGCGGCCGCCGCACCGCGGCCCAGTCGAGCGGAGCCAGCGCCGAGCAATCCGCGGAGAACTGCCTCGTGCGCGCGGGACTGGAGATCGTGGCGCGCAACTACCGCACGCGCTTCGGCGAGATCGACCTCGTGGCCCGCGATGGCGAGACGCTCGTGTTCGTCGAAGTGCGCATGCGCTCGAGCGACCGCTTCGGCGGCGCCGCGGCGAGCATCGATTCGCACAAGCGCGCGCGCATGATTTCCGCCGCCCGCCATTTCCTCTCGCGCCTCGGGCGGAACCCGCCGTGCCGCTTCGATGTCGTAACGCTCGACGGCGGCAGTCCCGCCTGGATGCGCGCCGCGTTCGAAGTGTCGTGAAGTACCATGGGTGACGAGTGATTCGGACAAGGGGCATTGGAACCACAGATGAACACGGATGGACACAGATAACCCCAGCAATCCTGTGAGGGTTTCATCCCGTTGCCGGCAACGTCTCGAGGCATTCGGCGTTTTGGACTTTATCCGTGTTCATCTGTGTTCATCTGTGGTTCTCTCTCCTTTCAACCCTCGGCACTGCGCATGAATCACTCCGAAAGCCTGAGAAAGCATTTCGAGGAAGGCATCGAGCTCCGGAAGAAGATGGCGGAGTCCATGCCGGCGGAGATCGCGAAAGCGGGCGAAGCCCTCGCCGCCGCGTTGAAGGCCGGCCGCAAGGTGCTCTCGTGCGGGAACGGCGGCTCGGCCGCCGACAGCCAGCACTTCGCCGCGGAGCTCGTGGGGCGTTTCGAACGCGAGCGCCCGGGCCTCGCCGGCATCGCGCTCACGACCGACAGCTCCGCGCTGACCGCCATCGCCAACGACTACCACTTCGACCAGGTGTTCGCGAAGCAGGTCCTCGCGCTCGGGCAGCCGGGCGATTTCCTCCTGGGGATCTCGACTTCCGGAAACTCGAAGAACGTGATCGAGGCGATCAAGGCGGCGCACACGCGCGGCATGCATGTGATCGCGCTCACCGGGCGTGACGGCGGCGAGATGGGCCGCATCACGCGCACCGGCGATTTCAACCTGAACGTAGCCCATCCCCGCACCATGCGCGTCCAGGAGATCCACCTCCTCGTCGTCCATTGCCTGTGCGAAGTCGTCGACAACGTGATCTTCGGAGAGAAAAAGTGATGAGGAAATTCCTGGCCCTGCTGTTCCTCGGCGCGTGCGCCGCCACGCTTCCCGGTTGCTTCCCCGTGGTCGTCGCGGGCGCCGGCACCGCCGTGGTCATGGCGAATGACCGCCGCACCACGGGCGCCCAGGTCGAGGACGAGAACATCGAGCTGAAGATCGCGCAGCTCGATCTCGGCAAGTCGCACGTGAACGCCACGAGCTACAACGCCAAGGTCCTGCTCACGGGCGAGGCCTACGACGAGGCCACCCGCGCCTCGATCGAGGAGAAGGTCCGCAAGATTCCCAGCGTGAAGGAAGTCGTGGACGAGCTGCAGGTCGCTGGCAACTCGTCGTACGCCGCCCGCAGCAACGACACGCTCATCACTTCGAACGTGAAGACGCGCATGGTGAACAATCCACGGTTCAACGTGCTCCACATCAAGGTCGTCACCGAAGCCAACACCGTCTACCTCATGGGACTCGTCACGCCCGAGGAAGGCGATGCGGCCGTCGAAGTCGCCCGCAATACGAGCGGCGTCTCGCGCGTGGTGAAGGTCTTCGAATACATCAGCAAGTAACTCCACCGCTCGTCGGCCCGACGCAACCGCTCGTTCCCGGGCGGTTGCAGCTGTATTTCATGCAGTGATCCGCGTCACTTCCCCCGCATCGCCCGCCTTGGAGAATCCTCCCATCCGAAACGGTTCACGGGGGAGCGATGCGTTGGCGGCTCGATGGTGCGGCGGAGGCTTTGCGATCACCCATTCCCTGGGTGGCGCTGTCGGCCGCCCTCGCCCTCACCGTGGCGGGATGGATCGCGCTCGAGCGTAGCCGCCACGAGGACGCGCGCTCGCAATTCGAGCGCCGCACGGAAACCGCCGAAGCCGCCATCCGCTCGCGCATGGTGGCCTACGAGCAGATCCTGCGCTCGGCCTCGGCGCACCTCGCGTCTTCTTCGCTGGTCTCCGGCGCGGAGTTCCGGGATTTCATCGCGCGCCTGCAGCTCGACGAGCGCTTCCCGGGCATCCAGGCCATCGGCTATGCGCTGCGCAACAAGACCTCCGAAGGTGAAACCTTCGCGCTCGTCTTCAACGAGCCGCTCACGGGACACAACGCACGCATGATCGGCATGGACCTCGCGCAGGATCCCGTGCGCGTGAAGGCGATGCAGCGAGCCCGTGACACCGCCGACGTCTCGACCTCGGCGAAGATCGTGCTCGCCGGCGACGCGTTCCGCGGCTCGCAGGCGCAGCAACCCGGCTTCCAGATGTTCGTGCCCGTGTTCCGCAAGGACGCGCGCACCCTCTCCCTCGCCGAGCGCGACGGCGAGCTGGGCGGCTACATCGTGGGCTCGTTCCGCATGCACGACCTCATGCGCGGCATCCTCGACGAGGGCGTCCTGCAGGTCCTGGACATGCGCGTGTTCGACGCGGCCGACACGAGGGCGGATTCGGAGCTCATCGATACGCGCAACGCATGGCGCGCGACACCATCGCAAAGGACCCCGACATTCGCGCGGCAGGTCGGATTCCAGATGCCGGGCCGCATGTGGACGATCCAGTTCGTCTCGCGCCCCGAATTCGACGCGAACCTCGAAGCCGAGCGTCCGTGGGGCGTGCTCGCCGCGGGCATCTTCGCGAGCGTCGTGCTCTTCCTGCTCACGATCGAGCTCGTGGCCGCCTGGAACCGCGCCCACCAGCTCTCGATGCGCGATCCGCTCACGGGCCTCTACAACCGCCGCTATCTCGAGGAGACCATGGGCCGCGAGCTGCCGCGCGCGAAGCGCGCCGGCGAGAACGTGGGCGTGATCGTGATCGACATCGACCACTTCAAGATGCTGAACGACACGTACGGCCACGATGCCGGCGACTACGTGCTCGAGCGCACGGGCGAAGTCCTGCGAGCGGCCACGCGCAACAGCGACATCGCGTGCCGCTTCGGCGGCGAGGAGTTCGCGATCATCCTTCCCGGGGCCACGCTGCTTGTCGCGCGCAATCGCGCCGAAGCGATCCGCGCCGCGCTCGACTCCCTCAAGATCGAGTTCGACGGCCACGACCTCGGCCACGTCACGGTCTCGTGCGGCGTGGCCTCGATCCCGCCCCACGGCCAGGACTGGGCCTTCGCCATGCAGCAGGCCGACAAGGCGCTCTACACCGCGAAGCAGGCGGGCCGGAACAAGGTCGTCGCGGCCGTGGACGACTAGTAGAATGCAGGCATGCCTGCGTTCGAAGCCAAGCTCTGCGATCCCACGCAACTCGCCAGCCGCGTGCGGGCGCTGAAACGCCCCCTGGTCTTCACCAACGGCGTCTTCGACATCCTGCATCGCGGGCACGTCACGTATCTCGCCGAAGCGCGTGAGCTCGGCGCCTCGCTCGTGGTCGCGTTGAATTCCGACGCGTCCGTGAAGCGCCTCGGCAAGGGTGACGACCGTCCTCTGAATCCGCTCGAGGATCGCATGGCGGTTGTCGCGGCGCTCGAAAGCGTCGCGCTCGTCACGTGGTTCGACGAGGACACGCCGCTCGATTGCATCCTCGCCTGCAAGCCGGACCATCTCGTGAAAGGCGGCGACTGGCGCGTGGACCAGATCGTCGGCGCGAAGGAAGTCGCCACCTGGGGCGGCCACGTGCACTCGATCGCCTTCAGGCACGACCGCTCGACCACGAAGCTCCTCGAGAAGATCCGCACGTGAACGATCGCGCCGACGCCGCCGCGCTTGCCGAGGGCCTGAGGGCCATCGTCGGCGCGAGCGCCGTCATCACCGAAGACTCCGATCGCGCGCCCTACGAAAACGACTGGCGCGACCAGTACCACGGCCGCGCCGCCGCCGTCGTGAAGCCCGGCAGCACGGAAGAAGTCTCGCGCGTCGTGAAGTTCCTCGCCGAGCGGCGCATCGCGATCGTTCCGCAGGGCGGCAACACCAGCATGTGCGGAGGCAGCGTTCCCGACGCGTCCGGCACGCAGGTCGTCGTGAACCTCTCCCGCATGAACCGCGTGCGCCACGTGGACGCCGCGAACAACACGATGACCGTGGAGGCCGGCTGCGTGCTCGCCACGCTCCAGGAAGCGGCCGACAAGGCCGACCGTCTGTTTCCACTTTCGCTCGGCGCCGAAGGCAGCTGCGAGATCGGCGGCAACCTTTCCACCAACGCGGGCGGCACCGGCGTGCTTCGCTACGGCAACACGCGCGAGCTCGTGATGGGGCTCGAGGTGGTGCTGCCCGACGGCACGACCTGGGATGGGCTTCGCGCGCTCCGCAAGGACAACACCGGCTACGACCTCAAGCACCTCTTCGTCGGCGCCGAAGGCACGCTGGGCATCATCACCGCGGCGGTGCTGAAGCTCTTCCCGAAGCCGCGCTCGCAGGCGACCGCGATCGTCGCCGTGGCCGATCCGCACGCGGCGCTCACGTTGCTCGCGTTCCTTCGCGACCGCGTCGGCGACCGGGTGACGGGCTTCGAGCTCATCTCGCGGATCTGCCTCGATCTCGTCTTCAAGCACATTCCGGGAACGCGTGACCCCTTCGCGAAACCCCATCGCTGGTACGTGCTCGTCGAGCTTTCGGACAGCACCGGCGGAGACACGCTCGCGAATCTCTTCGAGCAGGCGCTCGGCGAAGCGTCCGAGGCGGGAAAGGTCGACGACGGCGCGATCGCCGCTTCGGGAACGCAGCGCGCCGAGTTCTGGAAACTTCGCGAGAGCATCTCGGAAGCGCAGAAGCTGGACGGCGTCTCCATCAAGCACGACGTCTCCGTGCCCGTGAGCCGCGTGCCGGAGCTCATCACGCGCGCCGGCGCGGAGCTCGCGCGCACTTTCCCCGACATCCGCATCGTCGCCTTCGGCCACCTCGGCGACGGCAACATCCACTACAACTGCTCGAAGAGCGCGCGCCAGGAGGCGAAGCAGTTCTTCGCCGAATCGCCCGCCGTGAACCACATCGTGTACGAAGTGGTGAAATCCCTCGGCGGCTCCATCAGCGCGGAACACGGCCTCGGCGTGCTCAAGGCCGGGGAGATCAAGCACTACAAGAGCGCGACCGAGCTCGAGATGATGCGCGCGATCAAGCGAACGCTCGATCCGCACGGCATCATGAATCCGGGAAAGGTGCTTACGGGGTAGGGTTCGCGATCCAGCCGGTGATGTCGCCCACCGCTTCCTTTTCCATGCCGATGTAGCCGTGGTGGTGCAACGCCTCGCACGGATTGCCCGTCGCGCCGCCTCCGCCGCTCACGAGGAGGAGCTTCTTCACCGGCGCATTCGAGAGCGCTGCGTAGATCTGCGATGCCATGCCGGGCACGCACACGTCGCATTCGTCCTCCTTGTGGTGCATCACGAGCGCCGGCACTCGAACGCGTGAAAGTCCGACCATCGTGACCGTGTAGCGCGTCACGCGGTTCGTGTTGGTCACGCTCGACGTGAGCACGATGCCCGCGAGGGGCAGCGGCGGCTCGGCCGCGGCGGCTGCGGCCGCGGAAATCGTCCCGAGGCTCGTGCCCACGAGCCACACGGGCTTGCCGAGTCCCTTCAGCTTCTCGACCACCGCGCGCAAGTCCGCGACGTGGTCGTCCGTGGAGCGGAAGTACGGGTCGAGATCGCGGCGATCGGAAGGCTTGCCGACGATGGCCACGTTGTACCCGGCGTCGGCGAAATAGTCGCGCGAACGGACGAGGAAGTTGAGGCTCTGGGGCACGCCGTCCTTCAATCCGATGCCGCCCTCGCCGCCCGGCAACAGCACGATCGTGGCCTTCGCGCCGGGACGCTCCATCCACCAATAGCCGACCTTCACGCCGGGACGCGTGTCGATGCTCACGAGGTGGTCCGCGGCCAGGACCGGCGACGCGCAGAGCGCCAGCAGGACGAGCAGGATGCGCAGCATCCGCGAAGCTTACTGCGGCGCGGAGCCGCCGCGCCAGTGCTGCGCCTGGAGACGCACGACGTCCGGCAGCGCCTTCGTTTCGCGGTACCGGTCGCGCAGCCACAGGCTGTCGTTCGCGTTGAGGGCCACGCGCTTGGCGATCGCGGCGAGCGCCGCCTGCGTGCCCAGGCCGGGCGCGACGGGCTCGAGGCGCCTCAAGGTGTCGATCACGTCGTCGTGAACGCGCACGCGGCCCTCGCGGAACGGATTCACGAGCTCGCCTTCGAAACCGAAGCGGCACGCCTGGAAGCGGTTGTATCCGTACACGCGGTACATGGGCTCGACCGGCGTGGCGCGGCGATTGCGAAGCAACTCCGCCGAGATGGTCTGCGCGTAAGCCGCGAGCTGCGCGGCCACGTCGACGGTGAGCGGCGTGTCGCAGATGCGGATCTCAACGGTCCCGAATTCCGGTTTCGGACGGATGTCCCAATAGAAATCCTTCATGCTCGCCACGATGCCGTAGCCCTGCATGGCGTCGAAGTACGTGTTGAAGTCGGCCCACGTGCCCACGGGAGGAAGCTGCCCCGCGAGCGGGAACGACGACACGGCGTGCAGGCGCGAAGTCTCGAACGACGTGTCCTCGCCCTGGGAGAACGGCGACGAAGCCGAGAGCGCGATGAAATGCGGGATGTAGGGAGCCAGCTGGTGGGTCAGGTAGACGGCATCGTCTCCGCTCTCCACGCCGATGTGGATGTGCTGGCCGAAGACGGTGAATTGCTTGGCGAGGTAGCCGTAGAGCTCGGAGACGCGCTGGAAGCGCTCCGTGGGAAAGATGCGGCGCTCCTGCCACAGGTGGAACGGATGCGTGCCGCCGCCCGC
The DNA here is from genome assembly GCA_035308545.1 of Usitatibacter sp. Classification (GTDB taxonomy): domain Bacteria; phylum Pseudomonadota; class Gammaproteobacteria; order Burkholderiales; family Usitatibacteraceae; genus Usitatibacter. The sequence goes on along the minus strand of DATGGI010000032.1, from coordinate 25,214 downwards.
CACCGCGAGGTTGAGCTTGTCCGCGGCGGCGACGATCGCGTCACGGATGCGCGCGAGCTCCGCGAGCAGCTCGTCGTAGCGCGTATGCACCGATGAATTGATCTCGATCATGCTCTCGGTGATCTCGGGCTTCACCTCGCCGCCGAGCTCCACCTTCTCCAGGCGCGCGAGGAGATCCGGCGCCCCGCGAACCAGGTTGTAGTCGTGCGTGTTGAGCACCATGAGCTCGAGCTCCACGCCGAACGAGAGCGCCGCCGAGCGGCCGAATTCCAGCGGCATCTATTTCTCCTTGACCGTTTCGGTCTCGCCCGCGAAGCGCAGGCCCCACTGGACCGCGACCGGCCCGATCACTTCCATGAGGATCAGCATCGCGAGGAACGCGGCGCCCACCTGCGCGCCGAAGACCGGGGACTGACGCGCGACCTGGTGGTGCAGCATGAGGGCGAGCGTGGACATGGGCAGCAGCGAACACGCGAGGCCCACTGACTGGCGAATGCGAAGGCCGCCGAAGGACGAGAACGCGATCACGCCGACCAGCTTGGCGGCGACACGCACGGCCGCGAGCGCCGCGCCCACGAGGCCCGCCTGGGCGAGCGAATCGAGCGGCAGGCTCGCTCCCGTGATCACGAAGAGGACCACGTACAGCGGGCGGCTCGCGGGCGCGAGGTTCACGTTGAGCAGGTCGAAGTTGCGAGCGTCGTTGCGCGTGAAGAGGCCGAATGCGAGGAGCGCGAGGATCACCGAGAGCTTGAGGAGCACCGCGAGGCCCACCGCCCCGAACACCATGCCGGCGATCAGGGTGAAGTGCAGGTCCTGCGTCTTTTCGACCATGCGCGCGATGCCGCGGGCCATGCTCGCCACGAGCCAGCCGAGGAACACCGACCCGGCGAAGAGGTACGCCGGGTGGAGCAACGCGTTCTCGACCTCCACCTTGGTCTCGAGGTGCGCTGAGGTGAGCAGGATCGTCGTGAGGATCGAGGCGAAGAGGCTGTTCAGGGCGACGAGGTTCAGCGCGCGCTCCGTCACCTGGCCTTCGGCTTTCGCGTCCTGCACGATCAGCAGCACGACCGCGGGCGAGGTCGCCATCGCGATCGAGGCCGTGATTCCCGCGACTACCGCCGTGTAGTCGAACGCGACCAGGCACGCGAACACCGCCATGAATGTGAGAAGGCTCTCCGCCAGGCCTGCAGCCGCGAGCGTCCAGTCGCGCCGCATCCAGTTGAGGTCCATGCGGCGGCCGAGGTCGAAGAGGACGAGGCCGAGCGCGAGGTCGACGAAGACGCGCGCCTGCTCGAGCAGCGGCCCCAGGTTCATGGCCGCCGCCAGCGGCGCGGCGGCGAATCCCACCGCCACATAGCCCAGGATGCGCGGCGCGCGGACGGCGCGCGCCATCTCGCCGCCCAGCATGCCCGCCACGAGCAGTGCACCGAAGAGGAGCGGGTAGCTCAACTCGAAGGGAAGCGCCGGAAGGAATGTGAGGTTCATTTGTTGGTTGTTCGTTAGAATTGGCGCGATCGGGGGGTTAGTCAACGACAGTGGCCCAGAGTTTCTTCCAAAATACGATCGCGCTCGTCTACGACTTCGACGGCACGCTCTCGCCGCAGCCGATGCAGGAGTACACGGTGCTGCCCAAGATCGGCGTGGAGCCCGCGCAATTCTGGTCGATCGTCAATCGCGAGGCGCGCGAGACCGAGTCCGACCCGATGCTCGTGTACATGCGCCACATCCTCGAAGCCCTCGAGCGCGAGAAGGTGGACGTGAAACGCGAGGACTTCGCCGCCATGGCGCGCGCCATCGAATATTTCCCCGGTGTGCCGGCGTGGTTCGGCCGCATGAACGGCTACGTGAAGCGCCGCTCGAAGGGCCAGGTGAAGCTCCACCACTATCTCATCTCCGCGGGCCAGAAGGAAATCCTGGACGGCGTCTCGATCCGCAGGCACTTCAAGCGCATCTACGCCTCCGAGTACCACTTCAACCACCACGGCGTCGCGACGTTCCCGAAATTCCTCGTGACGGACACGCTCAAGACGCAATTCCTCTTCCGCATCAACAAGGGCCTCGAGGCCGTCACCGAGTCGATCAACGAGCACATGCCCGAGGCCGACCGCGCAATTCCCTTCCAGAACATGATCTACGTGGGCGACGGGATGACCGACGTGCCCTCGATGACCGTCACGAAGAAGAACGGCGGCCACACGGTCGCGGTGTACGACCCCAAGAGCGACAAGGGACGCGCAACCGGCGTGAAGCTGCTCGATGCGGGGCGCGTGGACTTCGTGGCCGAGGCCGACTACCGCGCCGCTTCCAAGCTCTCGCGCCGCGTGGAGCTGCTGCTGGACGCGATAATCGCCGACGTCGCCTACCGCCGCGAAGCGTTCGAGTGCCGCCTCGAAGAGAGCGCGCCGCTGCGCAAGGCCCCGAAGGCGAAGTGAGCGCGCTCACCTTCCAGGCGCTTCGCTCGCTCGCCGACGGGCGCTTCCATTCGGGCGAGGACATCGCGCGGTCGCTCAACCGCTCGCGCGCGACGCTCTCCGAGGCGTTGAAGCGCGTGCCCGACCTGGGCATCGAGCTCTTCAGCGTTCCCGGCAAGGGCTACCGTCTCGCGCAGCCCATCGAGTTCCTGGACGCGAAGGCGATCGGCAAGCGCCTCGCCACGGTCCAGCCCCGGGTGAGCCTCGAGATCGTGGACGAGATCGATTCCACGAGCACGCGGCTCCTCGCGCTCGCCGCCGAAGGCGCGCCCTCGGGCACGGCGCTCGCGGCCGAATGGCAGAACAGCGGACGCGGGCGCCGCGGGCGCGCGTGGGTCTCGAGCCTCGGAGGATCGCTCACGTTCTCGCTGCTCTGGCGCTTCGAGCGCGGCGCGGGGCACCTCGCGGGACTGTCGCTCGCGGTGGGCGAAGCGGTCGCGCGCGCGCTCGCCCGCTGCGGCGTCGAGCGAGTCCAGGTGAAATGGCCCAACGATGTCGTCGTGGATTTCCGCAAGCTCGCGGGCATCCTCGTGGAGACGAGCGGCGAAAGCCAGGGACCGAGCGTGGCGATCGTCGGCGTCGGCGTGAACTATCGCCTCGGCGAAAAATCGCTCGACCTCATCGACCAGGCCGTGATCGACGTGGCCGGATGCGCGCAGGAGATGCCCTCGCGCAGCGACCTGCTGGCCGAGCTCCTCGTGACGCTGTCGAACGCCCTCGCGCAATTCGATCGCAGCGGCTTCGCCGCCGCGCGCGATTCATGGCGCTCGCTGCATGCCTACCAGGGCCGCCGCGTGCGGGTCTTTCCGGCGCACGAGGCCGCCTACGACGCCGAAGTCGTCGATGTCGCTCCCGATGGCGCGCTCGTGGTCTCCACGGCTGACGGCCGCGCCCTGAACCTCGCTTCGGCGGATATCACCCTTCGCGCGCGATGAGCGACTCGGACGAGGCCATCCTCGCGATCGATTCGGGCAACACGCGCATCAAGTGGGCCGTGCACGACGGCCACGCGTGGAGTGCCGCGGGCGCGATAGCCACGAGCGATTCCGCGACGCTCTACGAAGCGATGCTGCCCGCGTTCCCCGTGGATCGCGCCGTCGCCTCGAACGTGGCCGGCGCCGAAGTCGCCGCGCGGATCGTCGACGCATGCCGCCGCGCGCGCGTGGAGCTCGCCATCGTCGTCCCGCAGCAGGCGCAGCTCGGCGTGACGAACGCATACCGGGAGCCGTGGCAGCTCGGATCGGACCGCTGGGCCGCGCTCATCGCCGCGCACCGGGGCTACAAGGGCCACAAGCTGGTTGTGAACGTCGGCACGGCGCTCACTGTCGATGCGCTCACCGCGGACGGACACTTCATGGGCGGGCTCATCGTTCCGGGACCCGCCCTCATGCGCCGTTCGCTGGACCTCGGCACGGCGGGCCTTCGCCTCACCGAGGGCGCCATGCGCGAATTCCCCCAGGGCACGGCCGACGCGATCACGAGCGGCTCGATCCAGGCGAGCGTGGGCGCCATCACGCGGCTGGGACTCGAGATGGCCGCCCGCGACTGCCCCGTGAGCCGTATCATCCTGTCCGGGGGCGCCGCGGGAGAGATCGCCGCGTGGCTTCCGTATCCCGCGATACTCCAGGACAACCTCGTGCTCGACGGCCTCGTCGCCATCGCCCGCAACGCCTGAATGTTCCGCTTCCTCTTCTTCCTTCTCCTGCTCGCCGCGGGCGGCCTCGGGATCCACCTGTGGCTCACTGCGGCCGCGGAGAAGCCCGATTTCTCCACGCGCGAGAAGAACCGCGAAGAGGTGCGCATCGTGGCGGTCACGCCGCCGCCCGACGCGGCGCGCGACAACGCGGACGCGCAGCGCGCGATGCAGAACCTCGCGGGCGCGGCCTGCGTCGAATTCGCGGGCATCGCAGCGGCCGACGCGCCGCGCGCGCGCACCGCGTTCGCGGCGCTCACGCTCGGCGACCGCCTCTCGGAGCGCCGCGTGGAAGAGATCACGCGGCACTGGGTCTTCATCCCGCCCACGAACAACCGCAGGGCCGCGGAAGACGCCATGGCGCAGCTTCGGCGCCAGGGCGTGAGCGACGTCTCGATGCGCCCGGACAATTCGATCTCGCTCGGCGTCTTCTCCACCGAGGACGCGGCGGCGCGCTTTCTCACGTCGCTCCAGGCGAAGGGCGTGAAGAACGCCGAAGCCGGTCCCTTCGTGCGCGAGCTTCGCGAGATCGCGATGGTGGTGCGCGAGCCCGACACGGAAACCGTGGCGCGCCTCACGATCCTGCAGCGCGACTATCCGGGCACGACCCTGCGCGCCGTGCCGTGTCCCGCGCCGGCACCCGCGGCTCCCGCGAAATAGTGGCGCAAGACTTCCCCTGTAGAATGGCCGCTTTTGGCCGACGGCGCCGCTCATGAGACGCATCCTGCTTCTGTTCGCTGCCGTGCTCGCGGTCTCCTTCGCGATGCCGGCTGCCGCCCAGACGCTCTATGCCGTGAGCGTGCGCACCTATTCCGACCCCGGGTACCACGGCGTCGAAGGCAACCTGTACACGGTCGATCCCGAAACCGCGGCCACGAACCTCGTGACCTCGCTCAACGTGTCGGGCAAGACGCCGGTGGGACTGGACGGCCTCGCGATCCACCCGCGCACCGGCGTCTTCTACGGCATCACGGCGCCCACCTCGGCGGTGATCCCGCGCACGCTCGTGATCCTCGATCCCGGCACGGGGAGCGTGACGCCCGTCGGCGAGCTGAGCCAGATCGGATCCGACATCGGCTTCGATCCGGACGGAACGCTCTACATGTGGCTTCCGCAGACGCGCCAGCTGGGCACCGTGAATCTCGACAACGGCCAGGTCACCACGCGCGGCGCGCCCATCGATCGCGGCGCCACCAAGGGCGGCTTCGCGCTGATCGGCGGCGGCAAGGCCTTCGTCGCGGGCACCGGCGGCGCGGGTACGCTCGACACGGTCGACATGAACACGGGCACGATCTCGATCGGGCCCACGCTTTCCGGGGCGCCCTTCCCCGACCTCATCAACGGGCTCGCGTACGCCAAGGGCACGCTCTACGGCATCAACACGAGCTTCGGCCGCTCGACGCAGGCGAACCTCATCACGATCGATCCCGCGACGGGCAAGGTCACCAACGTCGGCGCGCTGCCGAACGACACGGACGCGCTCACCTTCGGCCCGTCGACGGCGCCCAAGGACATGGCCGCGAGCCTCATGGAATGGCGCGTGCCCGTGCTGGTCGCCTTGTTCATTTTCGCGCTCATCGTCATCATTGTGGCCATGAGGTTCACGGGCAAGTGATGACCGAATGAGAATCGCCTCGCGGATCGCCCTCGCGGCCGTGTCGGCCTTCTTCGCCGCATCGGCGGCGGCGCAGGTCCTGTACGCGGTGAGCGTGCGCACCTATACCGACCCGGGCTACCACGGCGTCGAGGGCAACCTCTACATCGTGGATCCCGAGACGGCCGCCAGCACGCTCGTGGCTCCGCTCATGATCTCGGGCAAGACACCGATCGGATTGCGCGGCCTCGCGGTCCATCCGAAGACGGGCGTGTTCTACGGCATCACGTCGCCGAGCGCCTCGAGCTCGCCGCGCTCGCTCGTGCTCGTCGATCCCACGAACGGCAGCGTGACACCCGTGGGAGACCTCGGTTACGGCGCCTCGGACCTGGACTTCGACACGGACGGCACGCTCTACGCGTGGGTTCCGGAGACGCGGCAGGTCGGCACCGTGAACCTCGACACCGGCGCGATCACGCTCGTGGGCCAGCCGCTGGAGCGCGGGGCGCTCAAGGGCAGCGTCGCTTTCGTGGACAAGGGACACGCGCTCGTCGCGGGCACCGGCGGCAACGGGACGCTCGACACGATCGACCTCGTGACGGGCAAGGTGACGGCGGGCCCCACGCTCAAGGGCGCGCCCTTCCCCGATTTCATCGGCGGGCTCGCGTTCTCGCCCAAGGGCGTGCTCTACGCCATCAACTCGAGCCTCGGCCGCGGCGTCCAGGCGAACCTCATCACGATCGATCCGCAGACGGGCGTCATCACGAACCTGGGCGCGCTTCCCAACGACACGGAATCGCTCTACTTCGGGCCACCCGTCGAGCGCAGCCGCGACCTGTTCGCGGGCCTCCTGGAATGGCGCACGCCGCTGATGATCGCGCTCGTCATCTTCGCCGTCCTCGTGCTCGTCGTCCTCGGCCGCCCCCCGAAGCCTTCGTGACCAAGCTCCGGCGCGCCGCCGCGGGCAGCGCGTTCGCGACGCTCCTCGCGTGCGCCGGCTGCTCCCTCCTCGATCCCCACAACGTGATCGGGCGCCAGCTGCCCGAGGGCGATGAATCCACGTCGCCCTTCGAGGTTCCGTCGGCCAAGGGCACGCTTTCGCGCACCGCGCGAGAGCGCGCGTTCGATTTCGTGTGGGAGACGATCCGCGACAACTACGTGGATCCGAAGCTGAACGGCGTCGACTGGAATGCCGTGCGCGCGAAGTACCATCCCCTCGCGCTGGCCGCGCCCGAAGACGACGCATTCTGGGACTCGCTCGACCGCATGACCGGCGAGCTCAAGGACGCGCATACCCGGGTCGAATCGCCCAAGCGCGTCGCCCTCCGCCAGCGCGACGAGGCGATCACGCTCGGATTTTCGTTCGTGAAGATCGGCGACAAGCTCATCGTCTCGGCCGTGAACAACGAGACCGACGCGTGGTGGGCGGGCGTGCGTCCCGGGATGACGCTCGTCACGATCGCGGGCGAGCCGGCGATGAGCGCCTACGAGAAGGCGATGAGCGAGACGCGCAACGATTCGACCGAACGGTCGCGCCACTTCCGCGTCGTGAGGAGGATCATCGCGGGAGACCCGGGGACGAAGGTCGAGCTCGCCTTCGAGCGCAGCGACGGCACGCGCTTCGAGGCGACGCTCGCGCGAAGCGCGTTGCAGCTGCCGCCGCGCGGCGAGCACCGCACCCTCGCGTCCGGCTACGGATACATCCGCTTCACCCAGTGGACCTACTCGCTCGGCAACCATGCCATCGAGGCCGTGAGGCAACTGAACGACACGCCGGGAATCATCATCGACCTGCGTGGCAACCCGGGCGGCAATGCCGAAAGCGTGAACGCGTTGCTTCAACGGTTCTTCCCCAATCGCACGGGGCTGGGCCACGTGATCACGCGCGACGGCAAGCCCGTGACACTCTTCTTCGACACCGTTCCCATCATCAAGCTCGATCGCGTGGCCGAGGGCGAGAAGGACGCGTACACCGGCCCGGTCGTGATCCTCATGAACGCGGGCAGCGCGAGCGCGAGCGAGCTCTTCGCTTCGGCGATGCAGGCCGTGGGCCGGGCCAAGGTCGTCGGGCAGCAAAGCTGCGGGTGCCTGCTCGGCTTCCTCGGCTACGCCCACGTTCCCGGCGGCGGCGAGCTCGCCTACAGCGAAGTCGGCTTCACGACGATCGGCGGCAACCGCGTCGAGGGCGAGGGCGTGGCTCCCGACCTCGTCGTGCCGCTCACCGTGAGCGACCTGCAGCTGAGCCGCGACCGCGCGCTCGAGGAAGCGCAGGCCCTCATCGCCACGATGAAGCGCTGGGACCGGTGATTGGCTGAGATCGCGCAATCGCCGTCGCTGAATCCCGGCGTCGCGCGCCGCGAAGTGTTCGCATGGGCGATGTACGACTTCGCCAATTCGGGCTACACGACTGTCGTGCTCACAGCCGTGTTCAACGCGTACTTCGTCTCGGTGATCGCGGGCAACGCCGAGTGGGCGACGTTCGTGTGGACCGCGGCGCTTTCGGTCTCGTACGCCATCATGATGGTCATCGGTCCGGTGCTGGGCGCTTCGGCCGACGCCCACGCCTCGAAGAAGCGCCAGCTCGCGATCTCGACCGTGGTGTGCATCGCGGGAACAGTCGCGCTCGCATGGAGCGGCCCCGGCACCGTCGCGTACGCGGTCGTGTGCATCGCGATCTCCAACGTCGCGTACTCGATGGGCGAGAACCTCACGGCCGCGTTCCTGCCCGAGCTCGCGCGTCCCGAAGCGCTGGGACGGGTTTCGGGATGGGGATGGAGCTGGGGATACTTCGGCGGAATCGCGGCGCTCGGGGCGTGCCTCGCATGGGTGATGACGGCCGAGTCGCGCGGCTCCACCTCAGGGGACGCCGTAGCCGGCACGTTGATCATCACCTCGGTCATCTACGGCCTCGCTGCATTGCCCACGTTCCTGTGGTTGAAGGAGCGCGCGAAACCGCAGGCCGTTCCCGGCGCGACGATCGCATTCGAGCGGCTGATGCAGACGGCGCGCGACGCGCGCCGGTACTACGACCTCCTGCTGGTCTTCGCCTGTGGCGTCTTCTACCAGGCCGGGGTCGCCACGGTCGTCGCCCTCGCGGCGGTGTATGCCGAGCAGGTGATGGGATTCAAGACGCAGGACACGATCGTGCTGATCCTCGTCGTGAACGTGACCGCCGCGGTGGGCGCGTTCGGGTTCGGCTACGCGCAGGACCATATCGGCAAGACGATGGCGCTTCGCGTGACGATCGTCGGGTGGATCGGCATGGTCGTGATCGCGTACTTCTCCGAAACGCGCGCGTCGTTCTGGGTGGCGGCGAACCTCGCGGGACTGTGCATGGGGTCGAGCCAATCGGCGGGACGCGCGCTCGTGGCCTACCTGTCGCCTCCCGATCGCAGCGCGGAATTCTTCGGCTTGTGGGGCGTGGCCGTGCGGCTTGCGGCGATCCTCGGGCCGCTCACGTACGGCGCGGTCACGTGGATCACGTCGGGCAACCATCGCCTCGCGATCCTGCTCACCGGCGTATTCTTCGTCGTGTCGCTCGTGATCCTCGCCTTCATGGACGAACGGCGCGGGCGCTCGCGGGTCGAATGACGATGAAGATTCCCGCCCTCTTCCTTTCGCACGGCGCTCCGACACTCGCGGTGCAGGAAACGAACGAGACGCGCGCCTGGGCCGCGCTCGCGCGCGAGCTGCCGCGGCCGCGCGAGATCCTCATGATCTCGGCGCACTGGGATACGGAGGCGCCCGTGGTGAGCGTCGCGCCGAACCCGGAGACGATCCACGACTTCTACGGATTTCCCCGCGAGCTCTACCAGCAGCGGTATGCGGCGCCGGGCGCGCCGGCATTGGGCGAGCGAGCGGCGAAGCTCATCACGCAGGCGGGCATCGGCTGCGAAGTCGACGCGAAGCGCGGCCTCGATCACGGCGCGTGGGTGCCGCTCAAGTGGATGTATCCGGGCGCGGATATTCCGGTCACGCAGCTCGCCGTGCAATCGCGGCGCGGTCCTCGCCACAACTACGCCGTGGGACAGGCTCTCGCGCCGCTTCGCGACGACGGCGTGCTCGTCTTCGCTTCGGGCGGCATCGTGCACAACCTGCGCGAGATCCAGTGGCAGGGCAACGACATCGTTCCCTGGGCGAGAGACTTCAACGCGTGGATGGCCGAGCGCATCGCCGCGGGAAGGATCGACGAGCTCCTCGACTATCGAACGCTCGCGCCGACGGCACAGCGCGCGCATCCCACCGACGAGCACCTCGAGCCGATCTTCGTGGGGCTCGGAGCCGGAGGATTTCCCGCGAAGCGCATCGATCTCGGCATCACGATGGGCTCGCTGGGCATGGACGGATATATTTTCGGATAGCTTCGAGGAACTGCGACATGTCCACACGCGGTATCTTCCATGTCGTTCTCGTATTCGTCCTGGCGGCCGCAGCAGGCGCCTTGCGGGCGGAACCCGGCGACTTCGTGTACGCCCGACCCGGCGCCCTGCTCGATGCGGGGACCACGCGCCTCAACTTCTACTGCATGGGCACCGGTTCTCCGACCGTGGTGTTCGATGCGGGCTTTTCCGACTGGTCACCCGCCTGGGTCAAGGTGCAGCCCCGAGTGGCGCAGTGGACCCGGGCGTGCTCCTACGATCGCGCGGGTTCGGGCTTCAGCGAGGCCGCGGTCTTGCCGCGCACCGGCACGCGGATCGCCGACGAGCTCCATGCGGCCCTGCGAAACGGAGGCATTCCCGGTCCCTACATCCTCGTCGGCAGCGCCTACGGAGGCAACATCGCGAGGACGTTCGCGCAGAGGCACAGGGGCGAAACGGCCGGGCTCGTGCTCGTCGACGCCGATGCCACGGACCGCGAGCCCAAGGCCCTGCAGGATGATGACCACCGAAGCCATCGCGATATCCCGATCTTTTTCCGCGCGTGCCGCGACGCGGTGCTTGCCGGCCGTCCGCTCGAGATTTCCGCGCCCGCCGGCTCTCCTCCCGACCGCTGCGACACGAGTTTTTTTCGCGGCCTGCCCGAACGCACCTGGTCGCCCGAGCTGAACGAGAAGGTGATGGAGCTCACGCGGTCCAAGGCGGCAATGTACGATGCGATCGCCTCGGAGATGGAAGAAGTGCCGCGCGGCGAGGCCTACCTGCAGGAGCACGAGGGTTCGCTGGGATCGCGCCCCGTTCGCGTGCTGACCTCCGGGCACCACGGCGGAGGTCCGCGCGGCGGCACGAGCACTCCCGAAGGCCGCCGGTATCAGGATGAAGTGACCAAGGCCCAGGCCTCATGGCTGCGCCTGTCGAGCAACTCGAAGCAGCTGTTCGCGCGCGAGAGTCCCGATGAATACATCCAGCTGGAGCAGCCGGACCTGGTGGTCCAGGCCATCCGCGAGGTCTACGACGCGGGACGCCCGTAAAGGACGCTGACTGCGATGTCGGGCCGGTCGGTGATCAATCCGTCGACACCGAGATCCATCATCCGCTTCATCTCCTTCGGATCGTTCACGGTCCACACGACGACGCGGATGCCGAGCGCGTGCGCTTCCTTCACCTTCGCCTCGTCGATGTCCTGGTAGAACGGCGACCAGATCGCGCCACCCGCCGCCTTCACCATGCGAGGCACGGAGCCCTCCTTGCGAAGCTGCACGCCGGCGGTCCATGGCGAGTCCTCGCATTGCGAAGGATCGACAGTCGGTGATCCGGCGGCGGGACCTGCGCAGACGTTGTCGCCCCACTTCTGCTGCGAGGTGAGATAGACCGTGGGAATGTCCGGTGCCGTGCGTTGCGCGATCGCGAGCGTTCGCCAGTCGAAGGACTGGAGCATCGATCGCCTCTGCATGCCGCCCGCGCGGATCTCGTGGATCACGCGGCGGGTGAACTCCTCGGGTCCCGGGGTCTCGCCGGGCGCCAGGGGTGAAATCTTCGTCTCGATGTTGAAGCGCACGTCCCGGTCGTCCCGGGCCCGCACCATCGCGAAGAGATCCGAAAGCCGCGGCATGTGCGTGCCATCGACGGCGACCTGGTCGGGAAACTGCTTCGCATACTTCGTGGCCGGATCGATGCGCCCGATGTCGTAACGCGACAATTCCGCGAGCGTCATGGAATAAATCGGCGGGCCGGCCTTCGCGATCCAGCGCCCGTCGGGCCCGCGCGTGATGTCGGGGTTCAACGACGAGTTGTGCGAGATCACCACGACGCCATCGCTCGTGACGTTGGTGTCGAGCTCGAGCGTGTCCACGCCGATGTCGAGCGCCCTTGCGAACGCGGGAAGCGTGTTTTCGGGCGCGAGACCCCGTGTTCCGCGGTGCCCCTCGAGATCGAAGGGTGTCGCGCATCCGCCGAGGAGGACGACGAGGATCGCGGGTATGAGAATCCGGCCCATCGGCGCATTATTGCGCGAATGGCCCGTTTGGCCCGATGATTAGGCGCCATGGCTACAACCAAGAAGAGCCTGTACGAAATCCTGGGGGTCCCGCGAGACGCGATGGACCTCGACATCGGCCTTGCCCACGCGAACAAGCTGAAGGAGCTGCAGCGCGCGGCGCCGCCGGACCCGGGTGCGCAGGTGCTGCTGCACGAGGCGTTCGAGGTGCTCTCGAATCCCAAGCGCCGCGCCGCCTATGACGCGTCGCTCATCACCGCGGCGGAGAAAGCCGCGGCCAGGGAGCAGGCGCAATCGCCCGATCTCGTGCTCGAGGCCGATGAAGAGCCCGCGAACCCGGCGAAGAAATGGATAGGTCCCGCGATCGGCGTGGTGCTCGCGCTCATCGTGATCGGGTTCTTCGTGATGCGCGGCCAGAACGTGCCGCCACCCCCGCCCGTCGTGCAGGCGCCGCCTCCGCCGCCACCCCCGCCACCGCCCAAGCCGCTCACCGCCGCGCAGATGACGCCGATCGCGCTGAAGGCGACGGGGCGCCTGATGAGCTACACGATGTCCGGCACGGCTGCGCCGGTCGGCCTCGCGCTCTCCGTCGAGCCCGGCGCGATGGTCACCACCTGCCATGGCGTTCCAGCGGGCTCGCAGGTCGTGGTGAAGATGGGACCCGATTCGCTCTCGGCCACGCTCGATGTGACCGACGAAGTGCTCGACCTCTGCCGCTTCCTGGTGACGGGCCTCGCTCCCGCCCCGCTCGTGATCTCCACCGATGAACCCAAGGCGGGCGATGCCGTGTTCGTGGTCGTCGCCGGCGACAAGGGCGATCTCACCGTGAGCCAGGCCACGGTGAAGGGTCTCGCGGCCTCTCCCAAGGGCAAGGTCATCGATCTCTCCGCGGCCGTGACGCCGGCCAACAGCGGCGGCGCGGTGCTGGATTCCTTCGGCCACCTCATCGGGATCACGACTGCAGCGCACAACTACGGCGCGGGCCTCAACGTCGCGATCCCCGCCTCGTGGCTCGCGCAGATGCGCACGCGCACGGCGGCCGCGAAATGATTGCTTCGGGGTCAGACCCCGGGCGCACCGCGCTCTAGGGGTCTGACCCCAATTCAGCTTCCGATCCTTCGCCGCGTTGGACTTCGGAGCGGGAGCTCACGTAGCGGTACACGGTCGGCAGGACGAAGAGCGTGAGCACAGTCGCGGAGATGAGGCCGCCGATCACGACGATCGCGAGCGGGCGTTGCGTCTCCGAACCGATCGCGCGCGACAGCGCCATGGGCAGCAGGCCCAGCATCGCGAGCAGCGCCGTCATGAGCACCGTGCGCAGGCGAACCAGCGAGCCGCGGATCACCGCTTCTTCCGGCGTGAGGCCTTCGAGCTGGAGCTGGTTGAAATAGCTCACCATCACCACGCCGTTCAGTACCGCTTGCCCGAAGAGCGCGATGAATCCGATCGCCGCCGAAACCGATAGCGGGATGCCCGTCACCCACAGCGCGAGGATGCCGCCGATCATCGCGAACGGAATGTTGGAGATGATCAGCAGCGCGCTGCGCAGCGACTTGAACGCGTCGAAGAGCAGCAGGAAGATGAGGCCGATCGACAGCGGCACGATCCACGACAGCCGCTTCATCGCGCGCTCCTGGTTCTCGAACTCGCCCGACCAGCCCACCTCGTCTCCCACCTCGAGCTTCACGCGCGTCGCCACGCGCTCCTTCATGTCGGCCACCACGCTGCCCATGTCGCGATCGCGGATGAAGACGCCGATCGAGATCACGCGCCGGCCGTTTTCGCGCGCGATGTCCTGCGCGCCCGACACCATGCGGAACCGCGCGAGCGATTGCAGCGGCACCTGCGCGCCGTCGGGAGAAGCGACCAGCAGCTTGGGCAGGTTCGCGAGCTCGCGCTCGCCGGGCTTCAAGCGCACCACGACGCTGAAGTGCCGCTCGCCTTCCCAGAGTTCGGAAGTGGCTTTCCCCGCGATCGCCGTCTCGATGAGGTCCTGCACGTCGCCCACGTTGATGCCGTAGCGCGCCGCGGCCGCGCGGTCGATGTCCACGATGTATTGCGGCAGCGTCCCGTCGCGATCGATGAACGCGCGCACCACGCCCGGCACGTCCGCGATCGCCTTCAGGATCTGGTGGCCCTCGGCATTGATCTGGTCGAGGTCGTCGCCGCGCAGCTTGATCACGATCTGGCCGTCGACCTGCGAGATGCTCTCGAGAACGTTGTCGCGGATCGGCTGGTCGAACGACGGCTCCATGCCCGGGATCGCGGAGACGGCGGCGTCCATCTCCTCGACGAGGTCATCCTTGGTCTTGCCCCGCCGCCACTGGGATTCGGGAGTGAAATCGACGAAGAGCTCGGCGGAGTTGAAGATCTTCGGGTCGGTGCCGTCGTCGGGACGTCCCACCTTCGAGATCACCGTGTTCACTTCCGGCACCGTGTGCAGGGCCTTCCGCACCGCGCGCATCTGTTCCATCGCCTCATCCGGCGAGACCGATGGCGGCAGCATCAGGTTCACCCACGTGGTGCCCTCGTTCAGCTCGGGAAGGAACTCGCTTCCGAGCCTCGTGCTCAACGCGAGCGCGACGACGAGCGACACCAGCGCCACCGTGAGCACGCGCTTCGGATGCGCGATCGCCGTGCGAAGCAGCGGCTCGTAACGGGACTTCAACCATTCGACGAGGCGGTTGTCGCCGTGGGGCACGCGCTCCTTCAGGAGGCGGGCGCAAAGCAGCGGCACCAGCGTGAGCGAGACCACGAGCGAGCCCACCAGCGCGGAAGTCACGGTCCACGCCATCGGCGAGAAGATGCGTCCCTCGTGCCGTTGCAGCGTGAAGATCGGGATATGCGCGGCGATGATGATGATCATCGAGAAGACCGTGGGCCGCCCCACTTCGTACGCCGCCTCGATCACCTCGCGATAGCGGATGGGCGCTTTCTTCAGCTTCTCGGGGTCGAGCTGCCCCAGCCGGCGAACGATGTTTTCCACGACGATGACCGCGCCGTCGACGATGATCCCGAAGTCCATGGCGCCCAGCGAAAGGAGGTTCGCGGGAATGCCCACCAGCGTGAGGCCCAGGAACGTGCCGATCAGCGACAACGGAATCACGGCGGCCACGATCAGCGCCGCGCGCAGGTTGCCGAGGAAGATGAAGAGCACGAGCATCACCAGCATCGCGCCCTCGGTCAGGTTCGTGAAGACGGTCTTCAGCGTCTTCGCGATGAGCCAGGAGCGGTCGTAGTACGGGACGATCGCCACGCCCTTCGGAAGCACCTTCTCGTTCACGTAGGCGATCTTCTCCTTCAGCCCCGCCAGCACGATCGACGGGTTCTCGCCCTTTCGCATGATGACGATGCCGTTCACGATGTCGTCGGCGTCGTCCTGGCCGCAGAGGCCCTGGGGCGGCGCGGAGCCTACGCGCACGTCGGCGATGTCCTTCACGAGGATCGGCGTGCTCTTGTTCTCGGCGACCACGACCTGCCCGATGTCGGCCGGCGAACGGAAGCTACCGAGGCTTCGCACGAGGAATTGCTGCCGCCCCTGCGTGACGGAGCCGCCGCCCGCGTTGGCGTTGGCGCGCGAGAGCGCCGTGAAGAGCTGCGAGAGCGTGATCTTGTAGTCGCGAAGCCGTGCGAGATCCGGGTTCACCTCGTACTGCTTCTCGGTGCCGCCCATCGTGACGATATCGGCCACGCCCTGCACGAGGCGAAGCTGCTTTTCGACGACCCAATCCTGGAGCGTGCGCAATTGCTGCGGCGTCATCGTGTCGCCGCGCAGGCGGAAACGGAAGATCTCGCCGATCGCGGTCGAGAGCGGCGCCACGTCGGGCGTCACGCCCGGCGGGAGGTCCACCTGCCGCAGGCGCTCGATCACCTGCTGGCGCACGAGCTGGTCGGTGGGCTTGTCGTTGAACGTGAGGATGATGAACGAGAGGCCGAACTGCGTGTGCGAGAACGCGCGGACCACGTTCGGCACCGACGAAAGCGCCGTCTCGATCGGGATCGTGACCTGCTTCTCGACTTCCTCCGCCGCGCGCCCCGGATAGAGCGCGATCACGTTCACCTGCGTATCGGAGACGTCGGGAAACGCTTCCACGGGCAATCCGTAGAAGGCGATGATTCCGCCAACGATGAAGATCGTGATGCCGAGGAAGACGAAGAGCGGCTGCCGCAGCGAAAACGAGACGATGCGGCGGATCATCTACTTGTTCGCGGTCTTTTCGCTTTGGGGCGGCGCGTTGGCGAGGATCTGGTCGAGCAGGAGGTTTCCCCCGACGACGATTTCCTCGCCCTCCTTGAGACCCGTGTTGACGGCGAGGCGGCCGTCGACCTCGCGGCCCACCTTCACGGGGCGCCGCGTGAACGTGTCCGGCGCCGTCCGCACGAACACGTAGCTGCGAACGCCCGAGAGGAATACGGCCTTGGCGCTCACCGTGGGCGACTCACCCTTCGGAATGCGGATGCGCGCCTGCACGTACATCTCGCCCTTCAACGCCCGGTTGGGATTCGGCACGGTGCCGCGCAGCTTCAGCGTGCGCGTGTTCGGATCGATGAAGTCCGAAATCTGGCGAAGCTCGCCCGAAAAGGCGTCGTCGGGGAACTGGTTGCTCGAGATCACGAGTGGCATTCCCACCTTGAGGCTCGCGAGGTCGGCTTCTCCCGCGTCGATCGAGACCCACAGGCGCGTGGGATCGGTGATCACGAAGAGCGGCGCGCCCGGCTGGTCGGGCCGAAGCTCCTGCCCGGGATTCAGGTTGCGCTCGACGACCACGCCGGCGGTGGGGCTCTTCAGGATGAACATGTTGTCGCCGGCCACGCCGTGGCCGTAGGCCGCGAGGCGCCCGACCGCGCGATCGTTTTCGGCGCGCGCGCTCTGCTCGTCGGCCTGCGCCTGCTCGAGGTCCTTCGCGCTCGTGACCCCGTGTGCGTTGAGCTCCTTCTGGCGCTCGAGCCCCTGCGACGCGAGCGCGAGCGCGGCCTGCGCCTTGCGCGCATCGGCCTGGGCCTGCCCGAAATCGGGCGAGCTCATCTCGGCGAGCGGCGAGCCGACGGAGACCGTGTCGCCGGGCCGCGCGATCATCCGCGTGACGCGGCCCGCGAACGGCGGGAACACGCGCACCGTGCGCTCTTCGTCCCACGTGAGGCGCGCGGGCAGCACGAGATCGTGATCGATCGGCGCCTCGACCTTCTCCGTGGTGAGGCGGGCCATCGCCGCGGTCGCGCTCGGGAAGATGACGGAATCGCCGTGCACGATGGGCGTGGTATCCGCGGGCGATTCGCCGTGGCCGCAGCCGGTGAGGAGAAACAATGCGGCGAGCACGCACGCCGCGAAGATCAAGGCGTAGAGCGCGCCGATCGACGTGTGGGTCTTCGCGCTCACGGTGACGTCTCGAAAATCTCGCGGCTCGCTTCGCGCCGCGCCCATGCCTTCGCGGAGTCCGCGCTCGCCTGGACCTCGTCGAGCTCGACCGCTTTCAGCGAGCGGCGCGCATCGAGAAGGTCGAGCACGCCCGTAGCGCCGCGCGCATAGGCGAATTCAGCCGCCTGGGCCACGTCGCGCGCGAGTGGGCGCACTTCGGCCTCCACGCGCTCGCGCCGCTCCTCGGCCGCGCGCCAATCGGTTTCCGCGAGCTTCGCTTCGGATTCCGCCGCGGCCTGCGCGCGGGCGAACGCCGCCTTCGCGGTCTCGAAATCGGCGGCCCCGCGCGCGGCCTCGCCCTCGTTCGCATGGCGAACCTGCAGCGGCACCGAGACGGAGAACGTGTACGAGATTCCCGTGCCCTGCTGGTTGAATTCATTGGTGGGCCAGTGGTCGGCCTGGAGTCCCAGCGTCACGTCGCGCGTGGCGATGCTGCGCGCGAGCGCGCGGCCGGCGAGCGCCGCGTCGACGCGAAGTTTCGCGGCCGCGACATCGGGCCGATCTCCCTTGGCAGCGGGGCCGTCTGCGCCGTGGGGCCACTCGACGCCGACATCGAGCGTGGGTGCGGCCGATTCCATGCCGAGCAGCTTCGCGAGATCGAGGCGCGAGCGCTCGCGGTCCGATTGCGCCTGGCGCGCATCGTTGGCGGCGCGCGCGGCATCGAGGCGGAAGCGATTGGCTTCGGCGCGGGAAACTTCACCGGCCTTCATGCGCTGCGACGATGCGTCGGCCGATTGCGTCGACAGGTCGCGGAATTCGAGCTGCAAGCGAACGCGCTCCTGCGCGGCCGCGAGGTCGAAGAACGCGGTGCGCATCGCGAGGCGCTGCTGGCGCAGCTGCTCCGCCACGTCCGCCCTCGACGCATCGAGCGATGCCTGCGCCTGCGCCACGCGAAGCTCCGCCTTGTTGCCGCGCTCGACCAATTGGTCGATGCGCGCGGAGCTATCGAAGGTCTTGCCGCGGAGCGGGCCCGCGCCGATGCCGGCGGAGGGATTCACGTTCGAGGCTTCCACGGTCAGCGTGGGATTGGGCCGCTGCGAAGCGGTTCGCAGGTCCGCTTCCGCCGCGGCGACAGCGAGGCGCGCGGCCATGACATCGCGGTTGCAGTCGGAAAGCCGTTTCTCCGCCACGAAGAGGGACAACGGCGGCGGCGGGGGCAGTGCGCACTCGCCATCAGCAGCATGCGCGGGGGAGGATTCCGCGCACGGGACGAGGATACCCACCGCCAGCCAGTGGATGATGCGTCTCATGCATGGCGGAGAAACGGGGAAATGGAGGAGCATGGTGCGCCTTCAACCTTGCTTGAAGCCTTCCCCATTCTTTCGCACTTAGCCGTATGATTTGCAAACCATGCGAGTGCTCATCGTCGAAGACGACCCCATCCTCGCCAACGGCCTCACGGAAACGTTGAGGCGCGAAGGCTTCGTGACCGACGCGGTCACCAGCGCCGAAGCGGCCGATGCCGCGCTCAAGGTGACCGAGATCGATCTCGTGATCCTCGACATCGGGTTGCCGCGCATCGACGGCTTCACGTGGTTGAAGCGCCATCGAGCGCATGGCGGCGAACAGTCCGTGCTCGTGCTCACGGCGCGCGACGCGGTAGGCGACCGCGTGCACGGCCTCACGGTCGGCGCCGACGACTATCTCGTGAAACCCTTCGCGACCGAAGAATTGATCGCGCGCGTGAGCGCGCTCGCGCGGCGCGGCCGCGCGATGAAGGCCCGCCTCATCGAGCATGGCCCGCTCACGGTCGACCTCGCGAGGAAACGCGCGATGGTGAACGGCACGCCGCTCGACCTTTCGCAGCGCGAGTTCTCGATCCTCACGCACCTCTTCTCCAACGTCGAGGCCATCGTGGCCAAGGACAAGATCGCGAGCGCGATCGCCTCGTGGGACGAACACATGTCGGCCAACGCGATCGAGGTCCACATCTCGCGGTTGCGCGCCAAGCTCGAGCCGGCCGGGATCAAGATCCGCACGATCCGCGGGCTCGGCTATCTCGTCGAGGCGTGGAAGGATGAGAAGCCTTAGGCAGCACCTGCTGCTCTGGTTGCTGCCCCCGCTCGTGACCGTGGGCGCCGTGGCGACGACCGGCGCGTACTTCTTCATGGAGCTGCGCCTCACCGACGCCTACGACCTCGACCTCGGTGACATCGCGCGCACGATCGTTCCGTACGTCCACCTGGCTGATGGCAAGCCCATCCTCACGTTCGACCGGCAAGCCGACGCGGTACTGCGCGCCGACAGCACGGACCAGGTCTACTACTCGGTCCTCGACAGCGACGGCAAGCTCATCGCCGGCGAGCGCGAGCTGCCGCATCCGCCGATCTCCCCGGGCCCCGAAGTGAAATTCTGGGACGACGTGCACCTGGGACAGAGCATCCGCGCGGTCACGCTCACGGCAAACATCGAAGGACAACCGATCCAGATCGTCGCGGCCGAGACCACGCGCAAGCGCGACATCGCGCGCCGCGAGGTGCTGCTCTCGGCGGCGATCCCCACGACGCTGCTTTCGATCGCTGCGATCTTCGCGGTGGTCCTCGGCGTCCGCGGCGGCCTCGCGCCCGTCGAGCGCCTGCGTCGCGAGGTGCAATCGCGCTCCCACAAGGACTTGCGTCCCGTCGAGGAGGCCGGCACCGCCGATGAGCTTCGCCCGTTGGTGCACGAGCTGAACGAGATGCTCGCGCGGCTCGGAGCCGCGCAGGAAACCCAGACGCGCTTCATCGCCAACGCCGCGCACCAGCTGCGAACGCCGATCGCGGGACTCGTGACACAGCTCGATCTCGTGAAGAGCGGCGACCCGGCGCAGCGCGATGCGCATCTCGCGCGCGCCCGCGAAGGCGCGGCCCGCCTTGCGCGCCTCGCGCAGCAGGTCCTTTCGCTCGCGCGCGCCGATCCGGTCTCCAACCCGGCGGTGCCCGAGCAGCGCTGCGACCTTGCGGAAATCGTGAAGGACAACGCGGACGTCTGGCTTCGCCGCGTGGACTCGCGAAACGTCGAGCTCGAGTTCGAGCTTGCGCCCGCGAGCATCCAGGGCAACGCGGTCCTCGTGGGCGAGATGGCTTCGAACCTCGTGGACAACGCCGCGCGTTACGGCGCCAAGACGGTGCGCGTCGTCACGAGAAACGGCGAAGGCAACTCCGTGCTCGAAGTGATCGACGATGGCCCCGGGATTCCGCCCGCCGAGCGCGAGCGCATCTTCGAGCGCTTCCGCCGGCTGGACAACGAGAATACCGAGGGCAGCGGCCTCGGGCTTGCGATCGTGAACGAGATCGCGCAGCGCCACCGCGCCAGGATCGCCGTGAACGACGGCGACGGCGGGGCGGGGACGCGGTTCTCGATAGTCTTCCCGGCTGTCACAATGGCAGCTTAGAATCGCGCCAATGCGCGCGATCCCGAGCCTCCCGACCCTTCTTTTCGCCCTCGCCCTCGCCACCGCACTCCCCGCACGCGCCGCGCGCCCGATGTACACGGACGACGCGCGCATCGTCGATCCGAAGAGCTGCCAGGTCGAAAGCTGGATCCGCGACAACCGCGACTCCACCGAGTACTGGGCCCTGCCCGCGTGCAACCCGTTCGGGTGGTTCGAGCTCACCTATGGCGGCGCCGGCACGAGGTTCAGCGGCGAGTCGATGGAGTTCACCGACAACATCCTCCAGGCGAAGGTCCTCTTCAAGCCGCTCGAGCCCAACGGTTGGGGATGGGGAGTCGCCGCCGGCACGGACCGCCACCTGCATCGCGACTCGGCCAACGGCTGGCCCGGCGACGCGTACGCGTATATCCCGCTGAGCGTCTCGTTCAACGACGACGCGCAGGTCGTCCACTTCAACGCGGGCTTCATCAATCGCCGCGACCTCGACAAGACCGTGGGCACGTGGGGAATCGGCAGCGAGGTCCGGCTCCGCGACGAGCTCTTCTTCATCCCGGAGGTCTACGCGAACGATCGCGGCCGGCCCTTCGTGCAGCTCGGCATGCGCTACTGGATCGTGAAGGACCGCGTGCAGATGGACGCGACAATGGGAAACCGGCTCGATTCCAGTACCGCCGAGCGCTGGTTCTCGATCGGGTTGAGGCTGCTCTCCCCCCCGTTCATCCCCTAGACTAGGGGGCATGCACCTCGACATTCCGTACCTGATCGACACGTACGGGTACGTGACCGTCGCGGCGGGCGCGTTCCTGGAAGGCGAGACAATCCTCGCGCTCGCGGGCCTCGCCGCGCATCGAGGCTACCTGGAGCTCTGGATCGTGATCGTGATCGCGGCGATCGCGGGGTTCACGGGCGACCAGGTGTTCTTCATGCTCGGGCGCTACCACGGCGCGACGATGCTCAAGCGCTTTCCCGACGTGGCGAAGCATGCGGAGCGCTTCGACGCGATGCTCGCCAAGTGGCACATGCCGCTCATCATCGGCATCCGCTTCATGTACGGCTTCCGCATCGCGGGCCCGATCCTGCTCGGCATGGGCAGCGTGAAGCATTCCACGTTCGCGTTCTACAACGGGATCGGCGCGATCATCTGGGCGAACCTCATCGCGGGACTGGGATTCCTGTTCGGCGAAGCGCTCGAAGCGGCGCTCCACGACATGCACCACTGGGAGAAGTGGGGATTCGCGGGGCTGCTCCTGATCGGGCTCGTGGTCTGGGCGATCGAGAGATACAAGGAGAAGAAGGCAGCCCGCGAAGCCGAAGAGACCGGACCCTAGGCTTCACTCGATCGGCGTGTCCGGATCGTTGCCGTACTCGATCCAGCCCGGGTAGTACACGCGCACGCTGCGGAAACCCAGCTTCGCGAGGATCGCCGCCGTCATCGCGGCGCGGGGACCGGTGCTGCCGTAGACGATGGTCTCCTTGTGCGGATCCAGCTTCGCGTAGAGCTTGCGAAGTTCGGCGAGGCTCTTGAGCTTTCCATCCGCATCCAGGGCGAGATCGTGCGGAATGAAGGTCGCCCCTGGGATGTGCCCGCCTCGCTGCGCGCCCGGTTCATCGCCGTTGTATTCGCCGAAGCGGCGCACGTCCACGAACTGCGTTGCCGGCGATCCGATGCGCGAGACCACTTCACCTTTCGTGGCCCACATGCTCGGATTGGCGAAGGGACGCACCTTCACGGGTTTGCGTTTCGCCTCGCTGGTCGCGACACGCAAGCCCGCCTCCTTCCACGCGTCGAATCCATCGTGGAAGACATCGACCTTGCGCGCACCGTAGTAGTCGAGCAGCCACTCCATGAAATACGCGTCGAGGCTCGCGGGCGCGCCGTAGATCACGATTTCCCGCTTGAGGTCGATGCCCGCTTCGCCGAGGCGGGAAGCGATCGTCGGCGCGGGCAGGAGCCGCTGCGTATCCTGGTTCACGAACGCGAGGCCGACGTCTCCAAGGCTCACCGCGCCGGGAACGTGGCCGTCGAAGAATTGCTCCGAAGGGCGAACGTCCCAGGCGATCGCGCCCTTGGCGATCGCCTTCTGCGCACCCGCGGCATCGAGGATCGCGCCACTGAAGGCCGCGTGCGCCGAAAACGCGATGAACGCCAGCGCACCGGCAACGAAACGAAGCAACGCAATCACGTGCTAAGGGAGATACTTCCCGAGGTTCTCGCGCACCCAGCTCCTTGCAATGCGGAGCTGCCGGTCATCGAGCTGCTTGAAGAGCTTGTCCCATTCGCGGCCCGCTTCCTCGAAGAGCGGCTTCGGCTGCTCGAGGACGTCCTTCTGCGTGAGCATGAGGGTGATGTAGTCCGGATCCTTCTTCGCCATCTCCCTCGTGATCGCGTCCTTCACCTGCACCGCGGCAAGCCCCGCTGCAAGCAGCGCGCGTTTCGTGGCACCGATTGTCGCGTCGTACTGGCGCTTCTGGTCCGGACGAATGCCGAGCCTGCCCTCGAGCTGGTCGAGGTCCGGAAGCGAAAACGATTGAGCTGCGGCGCCGAGGGAGAGCGCGAGAAGGAGGAATGCGAGGACGAGCCGGAGTGGAGAGCGCATCACTCCGAGACAGTTCGCGGTCAGAACGGTTCCCTCACGAGCGCAGCCGTTCCGGAGTGACCATCGGCCGTGTAGTCGAACGTCGCGGTTCCATCGCTGTTGAACTTGATGGTGTACGTGCCCGCGGTTATCACATCGAGCCGGGAAGGACTGTAGTTCGCGCCCAGCCACGGCGAACCTGTCGTGCGGTACATCGATCCCGAGTATGTGTCACCCGCGGCGTTCCACGTGCCGCCGGGCATGACATACCAGAAGGGCTTGCCATTAGCGTCGTACGTGAACCAGACGGGGAAGAGCGTGGCGCCTTGCTGCAGGATTGTGATGCCCCAGCCGTTCTGCGACGTGCCACCCCACCACAAATCCGAGCGATCGATGCCGGCCGGAGAGCCGTTCCCGAAGATCTCGCGGCTCACGGACTTGCTGCCGGTCACGCCATCGATCGTGTAGTCGAGCGTCGCATCATTTTCATCGTCGAACGAGATCGTGATAGTGCCCCTCGCAGAACCCGCCACGAACCTCGAGGGGTCGTACGCATAGAACGGCGAGCCGGCCGGTGCGTAGACCGAGCCCGAGTAGACGAGATGTGCGGTGTCCCAGCTTCCGCCGGGCATCACGAGCCACGTGGGATCGCCGCCCGAGTCGTAGATGTAGAGCGCACCGAAGAGGATGTCGTCGTCGTGCTGGATGAGGCTGAAGCCCCAGCCATTCTGAGACGCGCCTCCCCACCACATGTCGTCGAAACCATTCGCGACGATCGTGACGCTCGCATTCGCCGTCACGTTGTGCGCGCTATCCGTCGCCAGGACCGTCGCCAATCCGCCCAATCCCCCGACAGGCTTGAGAGTGAAGGTCGCCTTGCCGTTCGCGTCGGTCGTCTGCGTTGTGGCAACGGCGATCGCCTGCGGCACCTGGGCTGACGACGCGCTCGCGCAAATGCAGATGCTCACGCCCGATACGGGCACACCATTCGATGTGAGCATGACCGTCGCCGTGAATGTGCCTCCGATTCCGACGGCATAGCCGGACGAGTCGAAGCCGAGCGAGTAGGTGGCCGGCGGAGGTGGCGGAGGCGGTGGGGGCGGTGGGGGCGGTGGGGGTGGGGGCGGCGGCGGTGTCGGGGTCGTTTGCGTGACATCGATCGTAGCTGTCGACGAACCGAGCGAAGCCACTATCCGATAGGTTCCTGCGCTTGAACCAGCCTGCAAATTGAGAAGCGCGGCACCACTGCCGTCCATCGTGACGCTCGAAGGCAACGACACCGGCTGCGCAGCGCCCGATGCCTGCAAAGAAAGTGAGAGCGTTCCGTTGGACAGGGGTCCGAGAACGGTCGCAACGGAAAGCGCGATCGAATAGGGCTGTCCCACTCCAACGGAGACGCTCGCCGGAGCCTGGACTTGTACGTTGAGATCGGGCGGCGACGAAGGGCGCGATGTGTTGAACCGTACCGACCCTGCCATCACATCGCCGCCGCATGGAATGACGAAATCGGCCGCGTAGACGCCATATGTGTTGTCCACCGCGTCTGCCGACTCGAGTATGTTCCATGATCCCCCCGCGGCGCCAAGGCAACTTAATGCCGCTGGATTCGCGGCATCCGGGTAACCGAAAGCGTCCACCGAACCGGTCGAGGGATCGTACTTGACGGAGAAAATCGGGCCGAGACCCGTGATCAGGCCGCTCTCCTCCATGTCGAGCCCG
>DATGGI010000031.1:0-27447 GCA_035308545.1 Usitatibacter sp. | reverse complement strand
CGCAGGCGCCGCGCGAACTTGAAGATGGAACCCGCCTGGGCGAGATATCGATTGATGGTGGACCCGGAGAGCGGCTTTCCCGCGGCCTCAGTCGAGGCCCTGCCGCCCTTCAAGCGTCCGCGCTCGGCAAGCTTCACCAGTGCGGCGTCGATGTCTTCGGGGGTGATGTTGGCGACGTCTCGAGGACCGAGCACATCGCACCAGAACGCAAGCCGGGAGAGCGTGGCCTGGTCCCATTCTCGTGAGGCGACGAACGCCTCGACGACGTTGCTGAAGAGCGCCATTTTTGTACCCTTTTCATCTGCCCATGACCTGAACCCTGTTAAGGGTCCGCCTGGTTGCCGTGATGGCGCAGAATTGGGTACTACCTCAGGCGCTTACCGAAATCTTGGAGCGGCAGAAGAGTCTCGAACTCTCGACCTCAACCTTGGCAAGGTTGCGCTCTACCAACTGAGCTACTGCCGCATTGAAGGTCGAATTATAGCGTTTTCAGCGACTTCCTTCAACTTGGGACCGGCCTAATTGCCCTTGCCCGGGCGCTCGACCGCCCACGCGGCCTTGAGATACACGACCATCGACCAGAGCGTGATGAGCGCGGCGACCCAGATGAGCCAGCGCCCCACGTTCACCGTGTGGAAGAGGCCGAAGAGCACGCCGTTGAAGAGCAGGAACGGGATCGCCACGAGCTGCGAGACCGTCTTGATCTTGCCGAGGATGTTCACGGCGACGCTCTTCGATTGGCCGATCTGTGCCATCCACTCGCGCAGCGCCGAGATCGTGATCTCGCGGCCGATGATGATGAGCGATGCGAACGGATCGACGAGGCCCTTCTCGGTGAGCACGATGAGCGCCGCCGCCACCATCAGCTTGTCGGCGACGGGATCGAGGAACGCGCCGAACGACGTGGTCTGGTTCCAGCGCCGCGCGAGGTAGCCGTCGAGCCAGTCGGTCACGGCCGCGGCGATGAAGATCCACATGGAAGTCACGTTCGCGTTGTGCTCGCTGATCCAGTCCTCGGGCAGGTAGAGCACGGCCACGAAGAGCGGGATCGCGAGGATCCGCATCCAGGTGAGGAAGAGCGGGAAATTCACGCTAGTGGAGCTCCTGGTATATCCGTTCGGCGAGCGTCCGGCTGATGCCTTCCACCCGCGCGAGATCGTCGATACTGGCAGCGATCACCCCCTGGAGTCCACCGAAATGCTCGAGGAGGCGCTGGCGGCGGCGCGGCCCCACGGAGGAGATCTCCTCGAGGCGCGAGGCGGTGCGGGCCTTTCCGCGGCGCGCGCGGTGGCCCGTGATCGCGAAACGGTGGGCCTCGTCGCGCACCTGCTGGATCAGGTGCAGCGCCGGATGGTCGGGCGGGAGCCTGCGCGGCTCCTCTTCCCCGGCGATGAAGAGCTGCTCCATGCCGGCCTTCCTCTCCACGCCCTTCGCGACCCCGATCATGCGGATCTCGTGCAGGCCCAGCTCGGTCATCGTCGCCTTCGCGGCATTGAGCTGGCCGATGCCGCCATCGATGAGGATGAGATCGGGTGTCTTCCCCTCACCATCGGCGAGCTTGCGATAGCGCACGCCGAGCGCGTAGCACATGGCGCCATAGTCGTCGCCGGGCTCGACGCCCTTCACGTTGTAGCGGCGGTATTCGGAGTTCTGCATCGCGCCCTTGTCGTACACGACGCACGACGCGACTGTCGCCTCGCCCATCGTGTGGCTGATGTCGAAGCATTCGAGGCGCTGGATCGGCGTCTCGGCGCCGAGGAATTCCTGCAGCGCGGCGATGCGGATTTCCTGGTTGGCCTGCGTCGCGAGGCGCTGGCCGAGGGCGAGCGAGGCGTTTCGCCGCGCCATGTCGAGCCACGTGCGCGATTCGCCGATCGGGCGCGTGAGGAGCTTCACGGCGCGTCCCGCGATCTCGCCCAGCATCGCCTCGGTTTCCGCGGCGCTTTCCACCTGGTCGCACACCACGCGGCCGGGCACGGGCTGCTGCGCATAGTGCTGGTTGATGAAGGACTCGATCACGGTCGCCGCGTCGCTTCCGGAGGCGTTCGACGGAAAGAAACTGCGGTCGCCCAGGTGGCGTCCGCCCCGCACCATCGCGAGCGTCACGCACCACGTGCCCTGGCTCTCGACGGCGACGATGATGTCCACGTCGCCCGCGCCCGTGGACTCCACCGATTGTCCCGAGAGGAAACGCTGCAGCATGCGAACCTGGTCGCGGTACTGCGCGGCCTTCTCGTAGACCTGCTCCTCCGCGGCGAGGTGCATCTTCGCCGTGAGGTCCTCGATCACGTCGCTCTCCTTGCCCTCGAGGAACTGCTCGGCATGCAGCACGTCGGAAGCGTACTGCTCCTTCGTGACAAGGCCGACGCACGGGCCCGAGCATCGATGGATCTGGTGCAGCAGGCAGGGGCGCGACCGGTGGGCGAACACCGTGTCGTCGCAGGTGCGAAGCCGGAAGATCTTCTGCAGGTGGCCGATCGTCTCGCGGATCGACCACGCGGAAGGATACGGGCCGAAGTACTTGTTGCCCTTCTGGTGCGCGCCGCGGTAGAAGCGGATCTGCGGATACTCGTGGCCGGTGACGAGCAGGTACCCGTAGCTCTTGTCGTCGCGGAAGACGACGTTGTACTTCGGGTTGAGGCTCTTGATGAGGTTGTTCTCGAGCAGCAGCGCCTCGGCCTCGGAGCGCGTGACGGTGGTCTCCGCCGACGCGATCTGCGACACCATCAACGTGGTGCGCGGGCTCGGATGGCTCTTCTGGAAATACGAGCTCACGCGCTTGCGAAGATCGCCCGCCTTGCCCACGTAGATGGGGTCGCCCGCCGCGTTGAAGAAGCGGTACACGCCCGGCATGTTGGGAAGGCCGGAGAGGAATTGCGCCGAATCGAAGCTCACGCCTGCCGGATGCGCGCGAGGTTCTCGGTGGCCGCGAGGTAGGCCGCGTTCGCCTTGAGCGTCGCGCTGGAGATCGTCTTGCCGCGCATTTTCTCGAGGCGGCGTGCGAGTGTCGGCGCCACCGGGCGGCGCTCGAGGCCTTCGAGCATCGTGTCCTGTGCGCGCGGATCGTTGCAGAGGAGCACCACGTCGCACCCTGCGTTCAACGCGGCGTTCGCCCGCGCCATGACGCCGCCCGC
This sequence comes from Usitatibacter sp., assembly GCA_035308545.1. Classification (GTDB taxonomy): domain Bacteria; phylum Pseudomonadota; class Gammaproteobacteria; order Burkholderiales; family Usitatibacteraceae; genus Usitatibacter. The sequence continues at coordinate 24,313 of DATGGI010000031.1, read as the reverse complement.
GGTGCTGGCGCCCTCCATCGACAGGTCGTCCGAGAAGACGAGCCCGTCGAACCCGAGCTTCTCGCGCAGGATCCTCTGGAGCCACACGCTGGAGAATCCCGCGGGCTTCGCATCGACCTTGGGATAGATCACGTGCGCGGGCATCACGCCGCCCATGCCCGATCGCACCATGCGCTGGAAGGGAATGAGATCCCTTTGCGTGATCTCGGTGAGCGTGCGGTCGTCCACGGGGACTTCGTGATGCGAATCGGCGCGGACGTAGCCGTGCCCGGGGAAATGCTTGCCCACGCTCGCCATGCCCGCGGCCGTGAGGCCCGCCTGCAGGGCTTCGGCGAGCACCGCGATCGTGTTGGGATCCTGGTGCAGCGCGCGATCGCCGATCACGCTCGATTCGCCGTAGTCCACGTCGAGCACGGGGGCGAAGCTGAAATCCACGCCATGCGCCTGCAACTCGCTCCCGATCACGAAGCCGCAGCCGCGCGCGGCGGCGAGCGCCTGCGCGGGATCGCGGTCCCAGAGCTTGCCCAGCTCGCTCATGGGCGGAATCGTCGTGAAGCCGTGCCGGAAGCGCTGCACGCGGCCGCCCTCGTGGTCGACCGCGATCACCAGGTGCGGCGTGCGGATCTCGCGAATCGAGTGCGCGAGCTGGATCAGCTGCAGCGGCGCGGCGAAGTTGCGCGCGAAGAGGATGACACCGCCCACCTGCGGGTGCTGCAGGCGCTCGATGTCGTCGGGCGTGAGCTCGAGGCCGGCGACGTCGACCATCACGGGACCCAGCCTCACTTCCCCTCCAGGACCACGAAGGCCATGGCGACGTCGCCATCGTCCGTGAGCGAGATGTGCGCGTTCGATACCCCGATCTTCTCGAGGTGCCGGGCCATCGACGGATTCGGCTCGATTCCGGGCTTGCCCCTCGCGCCGCGCGTCACCGTGATGCTTTGCCACGTGAAGGGCGCGTGGATGCCGGTGCCGATCGCTTTCGAGAATGCTTCCTTCGCCGCGAATCGCTTGGCGAGGTGCCCGGCCTTGTCCTTCACCCGCGCATACCGGGGCCGTTCGGCCGGCGTGAGGATGCGGTTCACCAACCGGTCTCCGAAGCGGTCGAGGCTCTTCTGGATCCTTTCGATTGAACAGACATCGGTGCCGATGCCGACGATCATCTCGCGCCCACCATCAAATGCTTCATCTCGCGCACCGCTTCGCGCATCCCGATGAAAACCGCGCGGCTCACGATCGCGTGACCGATGTGGAGCTCGCGGATGCCGGACAGCGCCGCGATGGGCTCCACGTTCGCGTAGTTGAGCGCGTGCCCCGCGTTGAAGCGCATGCCGAGCGAGCGGATCGCGTCCCCCGCCTTGCGGATCTTTTCCACCTCGGCGACGACGGGCTTGCTCTCGGCATCGCGTCCCTTCGAGTGGAACGCATGCGCGTACGGACCCGTATGGATCTCGCACACGCGAGCGCCGATGCGCGCCGCCGCCTCGACTTGCGCGAGCTCCGCATCGATGAAGACGCTGGTCACGATGCCCGCGCCCGCGAGCTTCGCGACGGATTCCTTCAACTTCGCCTCGTGGGCGACGACGTCGAGCCCGCCCTCGGTCGTGACTTCCATCCGGCCTTCGGGGACCAGCATCGCCATCTCGGGCTTGATGGCGCACGCGATCTTCACCATCTCGGATGTGGCCGCCATCTCGAGGTTCAGCTTGATGTGCGTGAGCTCGCGCAGCCTGCGCACGTCCTCGTCCTGGATGTGGCGGCGGTCCTCGCGCAGGTGGACCGTGATGCCGTCGGCGCCGCCCAGGTGCGCTTCCACGGCGGCCCACACGGGATCGGGCTCGTAGGTGCGGCGCGCCTGGCGGATCGTCGCGACATGGTCGATGTTCACGCCGAGCTCGATCATGGCGCCGCCTCGTCGATGCGTTGCAGGTCGCGGACGAGACTGCGCGTGGCGAGCTCCTGCCCGTTGAGCGAATGGTGGATCAGGATGCGCATGAGCTGCTTGGATTGCGCGGCGGTGGTCGGAGAATCGAACCGCCCGCGCTCGAGGTCCATGAGCGTTTGACCGTTCAATCTTATCGCATTGGGTGGCGCATCCCCCTCCGCGGCGCGAATCGGGCCCCGCTCGACCACGTAGTAGTACTCGAGATGGGCCTCGATGGGCCGGTGCGCCCCCGCTTCGCGCGCCAGCTCGACCGCGTATCCGAGCTCCTGGAGCAGCCTCAGCTCGAAGCGGCGCAGCACCGGCTCGATGTCGCGCGGAGCGTGGGGCGCGGGCTCCGAGACGCCGCTCACCGCGCTCGCGCGCGAAAGCGCCCGCAATCGCGCGATCGCCTCGTCGTACGCCGTGAAGAGGCCCTCGTGCGGATCGTCGCGCGTCGTGAGCTTGAGCAGGAGCTCGTTCAGGTAGAAGGCGGAGAGGAGGCTCCCGCCCCCCAGCGGCGTCGCGGGCACGGCGGGCTCCGCGGTCTTGAGCGTCCGCAGTTCGCCACGCCCGAACCAATCGAGCGCGAGCGGCTGGAATGGCACGAGCACGCTGCGGCTCGGCGATTTCGGGCGCCGCGCGCCCTTCGCCACGAGTCCCAGGCGCCCGTGCTTCTCCGTCCACACCTGGAGGATCAGGCTGGTCTCGCGATAGGGATAGCTGTGAAGGACGTAGCCCTTATCCACCGATCGTCATTCCCGCGAAGGCGGGAACCCAGTCCTAGTATCCAAGGCTCCGCAGCGCTTTCTCGTTGTCGGCCCACCCGCTCTTCACGCGCACCCAGAGCTCGAGGAACACCTTCGAGCCGAAGAGCCCTTCCATCGCGTGGCGCGCCTCGGTGCCGATGCGCTTCAGCGTCGCGCCCTTCTCGCCGATCACGATGCCCTTGTGGCCCGGCCGGTCCACATAGATTGTCGCCGCGATGCGCCGCAAGTTCCCCTCGATCTCGAATTTCTCGATTTCAACGGCCGTCGAATAGGGAAGCTCGTCGCCCAGCAGGCGGAAGATGCGCTCGCGCACGAGCTCCGCGGCGAGGAACCGCTCGGGCCGGTCGGTGATCTCGTCTTCGCCGTAGATCGCTTCCTGCTCGGGCAGGCGCTTGCGGACCTCCTCGAGGAGCGCCTTCACCTGCGTTCCCTTGGTCGCGCTCACGGGAATGAGCGCGGCGAAATCGCGCTTGGCGTTCGCCGCGACCAGCGTGGCGGCCACATGCTCCCGGTCGGAGGCCTTGTCCACCTTGTTCAGCACGAGGATCACGGGAGTCTTCGGTGGCAGCAGCCTCAGCACCGGGTCATCGCGCTCGTCCCAGCCGTTCGCATCGATCACGAGCACGATCACGTCCACGCCGGAGAGGACTTGCCCGACGGTGCGGTTCATCGCCTTGTTGAGCGCGCTCGTGTGCTTCGTCTGGTAGCCGGGCGTGTCGACGAAGATGTACTGCGCGCGGCGATCCGTGAAGATGCCCTGGATGCGGTGACGCGTCGTCTGCGCCTTGCGCGACGTGATCGCCACGTGCGCGCCCACGATGTGGTTGAGCAGCGTCGACTTGCCCACGTTGGGGCGGCCTACGATTGCGACAGTTCCGGTTCGAAACGCTTCGACGCTCATGATTTTTTCCGCCGCGGAGCCTTCTCGAGCTGCGCGAGCACGCTCTCGGCCGCGGCCTGTTCGGCAGCGCGGCGGCTGGAGCCGGTGCCCGAAGCGGAGATTCCCAGGTCGTCCACGCGGCATTCGACGATGAAGGTCTGCTCGTGCGCCTCGCCCTCGGTCTTCTGCACGGCGTAGCGCGGGAGGGCGAGGCCGCGTCCCTGGAGAAGCTCCTGCAATGCAGTCTTCGGATCCTTGTCGACGGGCTGGTTCGCCGCCGACTCGAGACGGCTCGCGAGCAGTTGCTCCACCGCGGCGCGCGTCGCATCGAATCCCGCGTCGAGGAACACGGCGCCGAGGAGCGCCTCGACGGAATCGGCGAGGATCGAGGGACGGCGAAAGCCGCCGCTCTTCAATTCGCCTTCGCCCAGGCGCAGCCGCTCGCCGAGTCCCAGCTCGGTGGCGACTTCCGCGAGGGAGCGCTGGTTCACGAGCGCGGCGCGAAGCCTGGAGAGATCGCCTTCGGGAAGCTTGGGAAAGCGCTCGTAGAGGAGCGTCGCGACCGAGCAGTTCAGCAACGAATCGCCGAGGAACTCCAGGCGCTCGTTGTGGGGCGTGCCGAAGCTGCGGTGCGTGAGCGCCTGGAGCGCGAGCTCGGGCTTGCCGAAGGTGTGTCCGAGGCGGCGTTCCAGCTCGGCGAGGTCGGAGACCGACGCGCCGCGAGCCGCCCGCCGCGTCACTGCGATTGCTGCGGTGCCGTGGTCACGAAGAAGTCGAGGCAGGCCGCTACGTTGCTCACGAGCGGGACTTTCTTCGACCAGGCGACCGACACCACGGTCTCGCCGCCTTCCTTGGTGATCTCGAGATCGTCGGGGTGCACGTCCTGGACGTTCTCGATGTTGTTGCGCAGCTCGAACGAGTGGCGGATCTCGCGCACGGTTCCCTTGAAGTCTCCCGCGGCTTCCATCGCCGCGAACATCTTCTTCACCGAGAAATATTCGATGTAGGCCGGGACCAGCTTCGCGGCCATCACGCCAAGGAAGCCCAGCACCGCCAACGTGACGATGAGGTTGACCAGCGAGACACCGCGTTGCCTGAACATGAAGCTCTCCCCTTTTTTTCGACCGGCCCTACTCGATGCTGTTGCCGATGCGCTTGAAGTCGCCGAAGTTCATCCACACGAGGAATGCGCGCCCCTTGATGTGGTCGTCGGGCACGAATCCCCAGTACCGGCTGTCGCTGCTCTGGTCGCGGTTGTCGCCCATCATGAAATAGTTGCCCGCGGGCACCGTGCAGCTGAAGCCGTCGTCATTGTATTCGCAATTCTCCCGGTGGGCGAACTGGCGGACGGTTGCGAGATCGACGGGCGGCTGCCCCGTGACCGTCATGATCTGGTGCTTGTGGTTGCCCAGCGTCTCGGTGCTGGTGGGCAGGCGCATGTAGTTCATCTCCGCGTCGGTGTAGAAGCCGGCCGGCTGCACGTCCACCGGCTCGTTGTTCACCGTGAGGCGCTTGCCGCGATACACGATCTTGTCGCCCGGAAGCCCGACCACGCGCTTGATGTAGTCCACGCTGGGATCGGCCGGATAGCGGAACACGACGACGTCGCCGCGCGCGAGCGGATTCACGTCGATCACCTTCTTGTTGATCACCGGGATGCGGATCCCGTAGGTGTACTTGTTCACGAGGATGAAGTCGCCCACGAGGAGCGTGGGCTTCATCGAGCCCGACGGGATCTTGAAGGGCTCGATCCAGAACGAGCGGATGAGGAACACGACCACGATCACGGGGAAGAACGCGCGGGCCATGTCGACCACGATCGGCTCGGCCTCGGTGGGCGCGCGCCGCCGGCGGGCGAACTTCGCGTCGTACAGCCAGAGCAGGCCCGTGATCACGGCGGCGAGCAGCAGAACCGCCGCGAAATCCGTGAACTTGAGCATGAGGCCCATCACCGCGATGAAGAGCACGGGCCAGGCCACCTCGAGGATGCCCTTCCGGGTATCCGTGCGCCCGGATCCGCCGCGGGCCGCGACCCAGTCCCAGCCGATCAGGGCGAAGCTGCCCACGGCCGCGATCGTCGCGATCAATTCCCAATCCAGTCCCTGCTGCATTTCAGGTTTCTCCTTACTTGCTCTCGACCTGCAGGATGGCGAGGAACGCCTCCTGCGGGATCTCGACGCTTCCCACCTGCTTCATCCGCTTCTTGCCGGCTTTTTGCTTTTCGAGGAGCTTCCTCTTTCGCGTGATGTCGCCGCCATAGCACTTGGCGAGCACGTTCTTGCGCAGGGCCTTGATGTTCTCGCGCGCCACCACGTCGGATCCGATCGCCGCCTGCACCGCCACGTCGAACATCTGGCGCGGAATGAGCTCGCGCATGCGCGTGGCGAGGTCTCGGCCGCGGTACTTGGCGCTCTCGCGGTGCACGATCAGCGACAGCGCATCGACCTTGTCGCCGTTGATGAGGATGTCGAGCCTCACGAGGTCGCCGGCGCGGAATTCCCGGAATTCGTAGTCGAGCGACGCATAGCCGCGCGAGTTGCTCTTCAGCTTGTCGAAGAAATCCATCACGATCTCGTTCAACGGCATGTCGTAGGTGAGGATCACCTGGCGGCCCACGTACTGCATGTTCACCTGCGCGCCGCGCTTCTGCTCGCACAGGGTGATGACGGGGCCGACGTATTCCTGCGGCATGATGATCGTGGCGCGGATGATGGGCTCGCGGATTTCCTCGATCTTGGACGGGTCCGGAAGCTTGGATGGATTGTCGATCTCGGTCACGGTGCCGTCGCGCTGCGCCACCTGGTACACCACGGTCGGCGCCGTGGTGATGAGCTCCATGTCGTATTCGCGCTCGAGGCGCTCCTGCACGATGTCCATGTGCAACAGGCCGAGGAAGCCGCAGCGGAAGCCGAAGCCCAGCGCCTGGGAGGTTTCCGGCTCGTAGCGCAGGCTCGAGTCGTTCAGCTGGAGCTTCGCCAGCGCGTCTCGCAACGCCTCGTACTGGTTGGATTCAACCGGATAGAGTCCCGCGAAGACCTGCGGCTGGATCTCCTTGAAGCCCGGCAATGCCTCGACCGCGGGATTGTCCGCGAGCGTGACGGTGTCTCCGACCTTCGCATCCTTGAGGTCCTTGATGCCGGCGATCACGAAGCCCACGCCGCCGGCCGAAAGGCTCTCGCGCGCGACCGATTTCGGCGTGAAGACGCCCACCTGCTCGGTGAGGTGCAGCGCGCCCGTGGCCATGAGCTTGATGCGATCCTTGGGCTTCAGCACGCCGTCCACCACGCGCACCAGCATCACCACGCCCACGTAGTTGTCGAACCACGAGTCGATGATGAGGGCTTTCAGCGGCGCATCCGGATCGCCCTTCGGCGGCGGGATGCGCTCGATCACCGCCTCGAGCACGTCGTCGATGCCCTCGCCCGTCTTGGCGCTCGTGCGGATCGCGTCGTGGGCGGGAATCCCGATCACGTCCTCGATCTCCTGGATCGCGCGGTCGGGCATCGCCGACGGGAGGTCGATCTTGTTCAGCACCGGGACGACTGTCACGCCCAATTCGGTGGCCGTGTAGCAATTGGCGACCGTCTGCGCCTCCACGCCCTGGGATGCATCGACCACGAGGAGCGCGCCCTCGCACGCCGAGAGCGACCGCGAGACCTCGTAGGAGAAGTCCACGTGGCCGGGCGTATCGATGAGGTTCAAGTGGTATTCGCGCCCGTCACGGGCTGTGTAGCGAAGCGCCGCCGTCTGCGCCTTGATCGTGATGCCGCGCTCGCGCTCGAGCTCCATGGAGTCCAGCACCTGCGCTTCCATCTCGCGGGTCTGCAGGCCACCGGTGCGCTCGATCAGACGGTCGGCAAGCGTGCTCTTGCCGTGGTCGATGTGCGCGATGATCGAGAAGTTGCGGATGTGGTCCATTGAAATCAAAAGGCCACCGGAGGGTGGCCTGTTTGCTGGGGCGCTGTATCGCGCCGTTGAGCGGCTGCTGTCCGCTCCAACGGCCACCCCGCTGGTGTTTTTTGCAGTGCAATATTTTACTTCATCCGCGAAAGGCGCGCATCCACGACCTGGAGGTCGAGGTAGTAGTGGCATAGCTCGCGCTCGCCATCGAGGAGCACCGGGACCTTCTCGCCCCACTTCTCCTCGAGGTGCGGATGCCGGTCGACGTCCACCACCTCGACGTCGAAATCGTAACGGCCCTGGAGCTGCTTCAGGGCCGCGAGCATGTCCTCGCACAGGTGACAGTACTCGCGGCCGAGGAGCGTGAGCCGGGGCCGGATCAACCGACCTCGGGGCGGAACGTGATGAAGCGCTGTCCGTCCTGGTCCCTGATGAGCAGCGAGACCGGCTTCTTGAGATCGAGCTTGGAAACCGTCTCCTTGAATGTCTTCACGCTCGTGATCTCGGTGTTGTTGATGCGCAGGATCACGTCGCCCGGGCCGACCTGGGCCGCGGCGGCGGCGCCGTCGGAGGCTTCAACCATCACGCCCGCCGCGATCTTGAGCGTCTTCTTGTCCTCGGAAGACAGCTCCTTCACGGCAAGGCCGAGCTTGTCGGTCTTGAGCGGTTCCTTCGCCTTGGTCTTGCCGCCGGCATCGGCGACCTTCTGCTCGTCCGGATCCTTGAACTCGGCGATGACCACCGGAAGCTCGCGCGCCTTGCCGTTGCGCCACACCGTGAGCACCACTTTCTGGCCGGGACGGATCGCGCGGATGGAACGCGACAGATCCGCGGAGCCTTCGACCGTGTGGCCGTCGATCTTCTGGATCACGTCGCCCACCTCGACGCCCGCCTTCGCGGCCGGCGAATCGGCTTCCACGTTGCCCACGACCGCGCCCTCGGCCTTCGGAAGCCCCAGGCTGTCGGCGATGTCGCGCGACACGTTCTGGATTCCCACGCCGATGCGGCCGCGCGTCACGTGCCCCGTCTTCATGATCTGGTCGGCCACGTTGTAGGCGTAGTCGATCGGGATCGCGAAGGAGATGCCCGCGAAGCTGCCCGTGCGGGAGAAGATCTGCGAGTTGATGCCGACCACCTCGCCGCGCATGTTGAGCAAGGGGCCGCCGGAGTTGCCCGGGTTCACGGCGACGTCGGTCTGGATGAAGGGAACGGCATCCAGGTTGGGGTCGCCGGAGAGGTTGTCGCGGAATTTCGCGGAGACGATGCCCGCGGTCACGCTGTTCGTGAAGTTGAACGGCGAGCCGATGGCGATCACCCATTCACCCACGCGAAGCTTCGAGACATCCCCGATCTTCACCGTGGGCAGGGCCGTGGCATCGACCTTGAGCACCGCCACGTCGCTGCGCGTGTCCGAGCCGACGACTTTCGCCTTGAACTCCCGCTTGTCGTTCAGGCGCACCGTGATCTCTTCGGCGTTCTCGACCACGTGCGCGTTGGTCACGATGAACCCGTCGGCCGAGACGATGAAGCCCGAGCCCAGCCCGTACGGGCGCAGCGGGCCTTTCGGCGCTTCGGGCGGCTGCTGGCCGCGCCCGCGCGGGGCGTTGCGCTGCTCGGGCGGCATGAAGCGGCGGAAGAAATCGTAGAAGGGATCGTCCTCCGAAAGGCCGGGCATGCGCTGGGAGACCCGCGTCTGCGTGCTGATGCTCACCACGGCCGGGCCGTACTTCTCGACGAGGTCGGCGAAGTCCGGAAGGATCTGGGCGCCCGGGGCCATCGTGCTGGGCGTGGCGACGTGTCCCGAGGGCTGCGCCTGCGTTTCGGCGTGGACGGCAAGCCCGAAGGTGAACATTGCGCCGAGAAGGGCTGCTGGCAGTCGTTTCATTGTCGGTTTCTCTGGTTGTATCCGTCTAATCTTTGGAAGCGTAGCGAATTTTCAAGGGCGCCGTGCGACGCTCCGTGCGACCTGCTGGGCGGTGGCGAGCGGGACTTCGCCGAGCACCGAGACCAGCGTATCTCCCATGGGATGGACGAAGAACGTCGTCGTGCCGTCCTCGCTGGAAGCTTCCGACGTGCGCGGCGGAGCGCTATTGGGTTCGACGAAGACCGACATGCTCGCCACGCCGTCGCTGAACACGATCTGCGAGACGGGCGCGGGGCGGCCGGGCATCGTGCGATGCAGCTCGCTCACCTTCTGGAAGCCCGCCGGCGGATCGTTCACCGCCCAGCCGGTTTCCGCGCCCTTGGCCTCCTCACGGGGCCGCGCGTCGGTCGACCAGCGCTTCACGCGCGCCTCGAAAGTCGATTTCACCTCGTTTCGCGGCACCGCCTGGCCGATGCGAAGTTCGGTGAACGTGTACTGCTCGATCACCTGGTGCTGCGCGTTGAACGTCTTCGAGCGGATGATGAGCCCGCTCGTGACCTCCGAGCACACGCTTTGCGAATAGCGCAGCGCGTCCTTGGGCTCGAGCTTGATCCATTGGCAATCGAAGCCGAGGACGCTCTCGGTCTTGCCGAGCGAAGCCTGGTAGTTCGCGGCCACGGTCGCCGCGGGCGCCGAGAAGATCGCGGGGAAGAAACGCGCGCTCACGCGACGATCCAGGCGCACGGTCTTCGCGTCCGGGAAATAGCAGAGCATGTCGTCGTTGTGGCGGACGATCTCGTGCGGCGGGCCGTCCAGCGGCTCGATGCGCTCCTGCTCGTCGTTGCCGACCGCGATATGGGTGATGCGGATCGTCGAGGCGCGATCGCCGTTGCTGTGGGCGTACGTGCCGGCGTAAGAAGCGTTACGCGCGGCCTGCGCCGCGCGTTGGAGCCATTCGAGGGGATCGTTCCCGGGAGGCGCCGCCGCCGCACTGCACGCCGCGCCGAACGCCAGGACCGGAAGCCATCGGCACCGGGCCGGCAGATCCGAAGCTCTCATCGGGTGGTCGCGGGCGCCTGGCTGCTTACCTGGCGATAGAACTCCGGCGACGGAATCTGCCGATGGACCGTGAGGTAGTCCTGCACGTTCAGCACCGGTTGGTTCGACGAGACTGCCACGGTCCCATCGGCGGGCACGCCCGCCGGGACATTGGCCGCGACGTTGGTCGCGCCGCCGGCGGCCGCAGGTTGCGTCGCCTTGGCGATGGGGGCCGCGCTACCGCCGATCTGGCCGCCCTGCAGTCCCAGCCATCCCACGACGCCGATGGTGGCCACGGAGGCCGCGGCCGCGAGCGCGACGCGCATGAAGGGGGTGTCGACCGCGATGCGCCGGCGGGGCGCGAGAACGACGGGCTGCTCACGCAGCGCTTCGAGCGTGCGATGCGGAAAGGTGTCGCGGGGCGCATGGCCGCGCATCGCATCGCCGATCACGTGATAGACATACCACGCCTGCTTCTGGTCCTCGCTCGCGCAGCACGCCTGGACGACCCGACCGGCCTCTTGGGCCCCGAGTTCACCATCCATCAGCGAGGAAATTTCCTGTGTCATGTGTCCTGCTCCTGTCAGTCTGCCTCCCGTCTTGCGCGGGAGATCGATTAAATCCCTACCAGCGTTTGTCCTTCGTCGTGCCGAGCTGCGGACGGAGCTTTTCGGCCACCGCCTCGCGCGCCCTGAAGATTCTCGACCTCACCGTGCCGATCGGGCAATTCATGATCTGCGCGATTTCCTCGTACGACAAGCCATCCAGCTCGCGGAGGGTGATGGCCGTCCGGAGCTCCTCCGGCAGCGCCGCGATGGCGTCGTTCACCGTCTGGGCGATCTGCTTGGTGGCGAGCTCGCTTTCCGGCGTGTTGATGTCCCGCAATCCCGTCGCGTCCTCGAAGCCTTCCGCCTCCTCGCTGTCGAATTCGGTCGAGGTCGGCGCCCTTCGCCCGAGGGCGATGAGGTAATTCTTCGCGGTATTGATGCCGATCCGGTAGAGCCAGGTGTAGAACGCGCTGTCGCCGCGGAAATTCGGCAGCGCGCGGTACGCCTTGATGAACGCCTCCTGCGCCACGTCCTCGATTTCGGCCGGGTCGCGGATCAGCCGCGACAGCAGGCGCTCGAGCTTGCGATGGTACTTGGTGACGAGCAGCTCGAAAGCGTGCTTGTCGCCGCGCTGTGCTCTTTCGACCAGCTGCTGGTCTATCTGCCGGTCGCTCATTCGCCCCTGGCTCGGATTAGTGGCGGGCGCAATTCCTCCCAGCCCCGGCTGGACTGCCGGTGCCACGAAAGGTTTGCTGGCCTCCTGCGGTATTATAAAGCTCAAGGATTTCATCCCTTTGGCTCGCGTTTCCGGATCACGATGAACTGACCGGGGCCGGATCAAAAGGTTCCTCTTTTCCTACGGAAATTCCTCTCCGCCCCGAGGCCTGTTTGGCATCCCTCTTGCGCAACTACGACGTGCTGATCGTCGGCAGCGGTCTCGCCGGCATGTCGGCAGCACTCCGCCTGGCCGAGCGCTACAAGGTCGCCCTCGTCACCAAGCACGAGCTCCTCGATGGCGCCTCGAGCTGGGCCCAGGGCGGGATCGCCGCGGTCCTCGACGACGCCGACTCGGTCGAGGACCACATCCGCGACACGCACGTCGCAGGCGCCAATCTCTGCCACGAGGACGCGGTCCGGTTCGTGGTCGAGCACGGAAAGAGCGCGGTGGAGTGGCTCGTGGCCCAGGGGGTTCCGTTTACCCGCGACGACGAAAACAACGAAGAGCTGCACCTCACTCGCGAAGGCGGCCACAGCCACCGCCGCATCGCCCATGCCGCCGACGCCACCGGGAGCGCGGTGCAGAAGACGCGCGTGCAGCAGGTGAAGTCCCACCCGAACATCGAGGTGCTCGAGTGGCACATCGGCGTGGACCTCGTGACCTCGCGCAAGCACCTCGGCGACGTCCTTTCGCCCAACCGGGTGTGGGGCGCCTACGTGCTCGACATCCGGTCCGGCCACGTGAAGGCGATCGGCGCGCGCTGGACGCTGCTCGCCACGGGCGGCGCGGGCAAGGTCTATCTCTACACGACCAACCCCGACACTTCGACCGGCGACGGCATCGCCATGGGATGGCGCGCGGGCGCGGCCGTCGCCAACATGGAGTTCATCCAGTTCCATCCGACCTGCCTTTTCCATCCCCTCGCGAAATCGTTCCTCATCACCGAGGCGGTGCGCGGCGAAGGCGGGTTGCTCAAGCTCCCCTCGGGCGAGCGCTTCATGCCGTGGCACGACAAGCGCGAGGAGCTCGCGCCCCGCGACATCGTGGCGCGCGCCATCGACTTCGAGATCAAGAAGCGTGGCATCGATTGCGTGTATCTCGACATCACGCATCGCGGGCCGGAATTCATCCATGCCCATTTCCCGACGATCCAGGCGCGCTGCCTCGAGTACGGGATCGACATCACCAAGGAAGGCATTCCCGTGGTGCCGGCCGCGCACTACACCTGCGGCGGCGTCGTGACGGACCTTCGCGGGCGCACGGGCGTGGAAGGCCTCTACGCGCTCGGCGAAGTCGCATGCACCGGGTTGCACGGCGCCAATCGCCTCGCCTCGAATTCGCTGCTGGAGTGCCTCGTGTTCTCCGAGTCGGCCGTGAAGGACATCGAGCAGCAGGTCTCGCCGGCCGTGCCCGAGCTTCCCGCGTGGGACGAAAGCCGCGTGACCGACGCGGATGAAGAGGTGGTGATCTCGCATAACTGGGACGAGCTGCGCCGCACCATGTGGAACTACGTGGGCATCGTGCGCACCACCAAGCGCCTGGAACGCGCGCGCCACCGCATTCGCCTCCTGCAGGACGAAATCCAGGAGTTCTACGCGAACTTCCGCGTCTCGAACGACCTGATCGAGCTGCGCAACCTCGTGCTCACCGCGGAGCTCATCGTGCGATCGGCCCTCGAGCGCAAGGAAAGCCGCGGCCTGCACTACAGCCCCGACTACCCGAAGACGTTGCCGGCCGCACGCGACACGGTGCTGGTGCCGTGAACGCAGTCCCGGTCCTCACCACGGCCGAATTGCGCGAGGTCGAGGAACGCGCGAAAGGCGAAAGCCTCATGGAACGCGCGGGGCGCGCCGTGGCCGAGGCGGCGCGGCGGCTCGCCACCGATACGGGCGCACCCATCCTGGTGGTCGCGGGGCCCGGCAACAACGGAGGCGACGCATGGGTCGCCGCGGCGCTTCTCGCCGAGTCCTTCCATCGAGTGATCGTCTTCGACGTCGCCGGGAAAGCGCCGAAGGCGCCCGAAGCGCGCGCGGCGCGCGATCGATTCTCCACGCGAGGCGGCTCCGTCGTGCGCGAATGGCCCCAGGCGCCCAGGCCGGCGCTCGTCGTGGACGGCCTCCTCGGCATCGGTCTCGAGCGCGATGTCGAGGCGCCGTTGTCGAACGTGATCGAGCGCATGAACGCGAGCGGCGTGCCGGTTCTCTCGATCGACATCCCGAGCGGCCTGGATGGCGACACGGGAGCCGTGCGCGGCACCGCGGTTCACGCGACCCACACGATCACTTTCATCGCGCACAAGGTGGGACTGCACACGGGCGACGGGCTCGACCACCGCGGGCTCCTCGAGCTCGACGATCTCGGGACTGCTTCGCTCCAGGGCAAGGCGCGCGGAATGCTCCTCACGCCGGAGGCCGTGTCGGGCTGGATCGGGCCTCGTGCGCACAACTCGCACAAGGGCGATTTCGGAACGCTCGCCGTGATCGGCGGAAATCGGGGCATGGTCGGGGCGGCGCTTCTCGCCGCCCGCGCGGCGCTGCTTTGCGGCGCGGGCAAGGTGCGTACCGGGCTGCTCTCCCCCGACGCGCCGGCGGTCGATCTCCTGCATCCCGAAGTCATGCTGGGCACGGTCGACGACGCGTTGAAGGCCGACGTGATCGTCGCGGGGCCCGGCGCCGGACAATCTCCCTCGGCGACATCGGTATCGATGTTCGAGCGGACCGTGCTGCCGGCGCTCATCAATTCGTCCAAGCCCATGGTGCTGGACGCGGATGCGCTGAATGCGATCGCTTTCAATTCGGGCCTCGAGGACGATCTCGCATCGCGAAAGAAGGGCTCCACGATCCTCACGCCCCATCCGGGCGAGGCCGCGCGCCTGCTCCACAAGGACAACGCGGCCGTGAATGGCGATCGCCTCGCCGCGGCCCTCGCCCTCGCGAAACGCTTCAATGCTCAGGTGGTGCTCAAAGGGGCCGGGAGCATCTGCGCTTCGCCCGGTGGGATGTGGTCCATCAATACAACAGGCAATCCCGGCCTCGCTTCGGGCGGCACGGGCGATGTTCTCGCGGGGATCGTGGGCGCCATGCTCGCGCAAGGACTCGATCCGGCGAAGGCGCTTCGATACGCCGTGTGCCTGCACGGCGCCGCGGCCGATTCGTGCGTCGCCCGCGGCCTCGGGCCCGCGGGCCTTGCGGCTTCCGAGGTCGCGCTCGAAGCACGGCGCGTCATGAACGACTGGACGCGCGGCGCACAGTAGAATTCAGCCCATGAGCGAACGCGAATCGATGGTCTACGACGTCGTCGTCGTGGGCGCGGGTCCCTCGGGGCTTGCGACCGCGATCCGGCTGAAGCAGTTGTGCGCGGAAAAGGGCAAGGACTTCAGCGTCTGCGTCGTCGAGAAGGGTTCCGAAGTCGGAGCGCACATCCTCTCGGGCGCCGTGATCGATCCTCGTTCCATGGCCGAGCTCTTTCCCGACTGGAAGGAGAAAGGCGCCCCGCTCAACCAGCCCGTCACCGAAGACCGCTTCCTCTTCCTCACGAAGGACAGCTCCTGGGGCGTGCCGAACTGGATGCTGCCCGCGTGCTTCAAGAATCACGGCAACTACGTCGCGAGCCTCGGCAACGTGTGTCGCTGGCTGGGGACGCAGGCCGAAGCCACGGGCGTCGAGATCTATCCGGGCTTCGCGGCCGCCGAGGTGTTGTTCACGGACGACGGCAAGGTTCGCGGCGTCGCGACGGGCGACATGGGCATCGGCAAGAACGGCGAGAAGACCGCGCGCTTCCAGCCGGGCATCGAGCTGCACGCCAGGTACACGATCTTCGCGGAGGGATGCCGCGGCCATCTCGGCAAGCGCCTCGAGAAACGCTTCAACCTGCGCGAGGGCGTCGCCCCGCAGGTCTACGGCATCGGCCTGAAAGAGCTCTGGGAGGTGAAGCCCGAAAAGCACGTGCCGGGACTCGTCGTGCACACGGCGGGGTGGCCCCTCGACAACGGCACCTACGGCGGCTCTTTCCTCTACCACCTGGAGAACCGCCAGGTCGCGGTGGGCTACGTCGTGGGCCTCGGTTACCGCAACCCGTACCTCTACCCGTTCGAGGAGTTCCAGCGTTACAAGACGCATCCATCGATCCGCGGATTCTTCGATGGGGGCCGGCGCATCTCCTACGGCGCGCGGGCGATTTCCGCGGGCGGGTTGCAGTCGCTGCCGAAGCTCACGTTCCCGGGCGGCGCCCTCGTGGGCGACGACGCGGGGTTCCTCAACGCTTCGCGCATCAAGGGCACCCACGCCGCGATGAAGTCCGGGATGCTCCTCGCGGAGGCGGCCTTCGACGCCCTCTCGGCCGGCCGCGAAGGCGACGAGCTCGCCACCTACCCCGAGGCCTTCCGCAGGAGCTGGCTGCGCGAGGAGCTGCATCGCGCGCGCAACTTCAAGCCATGGATGTCGAAGGGCCTCTACACCGGCAGCCTCATGGTGGGCGTCGACCAGATCGTCTTCGGCGGCAAGGCACCCTGGACCCTCACCCACCGGCACGCGGACAACGAGGAGCTGGAGCCCAAGGAGCGCTTCGCCCCCATCGAGTATCCGAAACCCGACGGCGTCCTCACTTTCGACCGCCTCTCCTCCGTATTCGTCTCCAATACGAACCATGAAGAGGATCAGCCGTCACACCTGAAGATCAAGGATCCGGCGATCCCGGTGGAGGTCAACCTGAATGTTTACGCGGGGCCCGAGACGCGCTACTGTCCTGCTGGAGTGTACGAATTCGTGACGGAGGGAGCGACCCCGCGCCTCCAGGTGAATGCCCAGAATTGCGTGCACTGCAAGACCTGCGACATCAAGGACCCGAAGCAGAACATCGAGTGGGTCGTGCCGGAAGGCGGCGGCGGCCCGAATTACCCGAACATGTAACGGCGAAAGGGTATTCAGTCCGTGGTGAAAGGAGGAGCGAAGATGAAAACCGTGGCCGAACTTCTGAAGGTCAGACCCGCGCGCGTGGTTTCCATTACTCCCGAGCAGACGGTGCTCGAGGCGATCAAGGTGCTTGCCATCGAGGACATCGGGGCGGCGATCGTGATGACGGGCGACCGGATCGCCGGAATCTTCTCGGAGCGCGACTACACCCGCAAGGTGATCCTGAAGGGCCGCTCGTCGGACACCACCCGCGTCGAGGAGATCATGACGGCCAACGTGATCGTCGTGAATCCGCGCACCAAGGCGCGCGAGTGCATGCAGCTCATGACGGAGAAGAACATCCGCCACCTGCCCGTTGTCGAGGAAGGCCGCGTGATCGGCATGGTGTCCATCCGCGACATCGTGAGCGACATCATCGCCGACCAGGACTTCACGATCGAGCAGCTCGAGCACTACATAAGCGGTCAATAGATGTCGGGACACGAGGTACACGTCCATGGGCCGCACGACCATGCGGTCGAGCACGAGGCGCAAAAGGGCGGGCTGGGCCAGCAGGTGGCGCTTTTCACCGCGGTGCTCGCCACCCTGGGCGCCATCGTGAGCTTCTTCGGCGGCGACACGCAGAACAACGCAATGCTCTTCAAGAACGAGGCGGTGCTCGAACGCGCGATCGCCTCGGACCAATGGGCCTACTACCAGGCCAAGGGAGTGAAGAAGAACATCGCGGAGGCGGCGGCGAGCCTTTCTTCCGATCCGAAGAAAGCGGAGCAATATGCCGCCGAAGCCAAGCGCTACGCCGGCGAGCAGAAGGAAATCGAGGCCGAGGCGAAGAAGCACGAGGACCTCTACAAGGAGTGGAACGAGAAGAGCGAGCACGCGCTGCATCCGCACCACTGGCTCGCCATCTCCATGACGCTCCTGCAGATCGCCATCGCGCTCGCGTCAATCACCGTGCTCACGCAGAAGCGCTGGCTCCTCGGAGGCGCCGCGGCCTTCGCCCTGGGGGGCGCGGTCACCGGCACCCTCGCCTACCTCGTCTAGCGCCTCGATGCTCGAAGTTCGCGGGCTCGCGAAATCCTTCGCGGGCGGAACGCCACTTTTCGATTCGCTCGACCTCGCCGTGCCGCGCGGCGAGTGGGCCGCGATCGTCGGCGAATCGGGATCGGGCAAGTCGACGCTCCTCAACATCGTCGCGGGCCTCGATCGTCCCGACCGCGGCGAGGTGATGCTCGACGGGCATGCGCTCGACTTCGGGAACGACGACGCCCTCACGCTCTGGCGCCGCAAGAACGTGGGCTTCGTGTTCCAGGCGTTCCACCTCCTGCCCTACCTCACCGTCGAGCAGAACGTGGCCTTGCCCCTCGCGCTACTCGGCGTCGATGGCCGCGAAAGATCGGCCCGCGCGGCCCGGATGCTGGAATCGGTCGGCCTCGCTGCATTCGCTTCGCGCCGTCCCGGCTCGCTCTCGGGCGGCGAGATGCAACGCGTGGCGATCGCGCGGGCGCTCGTGCATGCCCCCGCGCTCGTGCTCGCGGACGAGCCCACGGGCAACCTCGACGAAGCGAACGCGGTCGCCGTGCTCGATTGCCTGCGCGCGGCTGTGAAAGGCGCCGGCGCGGCGGCGCTCATGGTGACGCACTCGCAGAAGGCCGCCGCCGTCGCCGATCGCGTGCTGAAGCTTTCGAAGGGTTCGCTCGCGTGAAGACCGCCGCCCTGCCGCAGCTTGCGCGCGGAGCGCTTACCGCGAATGTCCTCCGCCTCACGCTCACCGTCGCCTGCATCGCGCTCGGCGTGGCGCTCGCCGGCGCGGTTCACACGGTGCACACCTCGGCGCTCGCGGAAGTCGACCGGGCCGCCCACGCGCTCGCCGGAAAGGCGGACCTCGAGATCCGGGGACCGCGAAACGGCTTCGACGATGCGGTCTTCGCGCCGATCGGCCGGATTGCCGGCGTGCAGGTCGCGAGTCCCGTGCTGGAGATCGAGGCGCCGCTCGATGGGCGCGACGCCACGCTTCGCATCGTCGGCATCGATGCGCTGCGAGCGGTGCGGATGCAGCCGGCATTCGTCGTCGATGCCGCGAAGACCGGCGCGAACGAGACGTCCTCGATCCTCGACCCCGACGCGCTCTGGCTCTCGCCGCTCGCCGCATCGCGATTGAAGCTCCAGGCGGGCGACGAGCTGCGCGTCATCGCCGGCACCCGCGCGATCGCGTTGCACGTGGCCGGCGTGCTCCCGGGAATGCAATCGGCCGGCGAACTGGGCGTGATGGACATCGGCGCGGCCCAATGGCGATTCGCCCGCGTGGGATCCATCTCGCGAATCGACGTACGCCTGCGACCGGGCGCCGATGCTTCGGCATTCCGCGCGCAGGCAGCGAAGATCCTGCCGCCCGGCGTGAACGTGATCGAATCGGCGTCGCTCGCGGGACGCGCCGCGGCGATCACGAAGGCCTATCGCGTGAACCTCGACGCGCTCTCGATGGTGGCGCTCGCCACCGGCGCGTTCCTCGTGTTCTCGACACTCGCTCTCCAAGCCGCACGTCGACGAAGCGAGTTCGCCCTGCTGCGCGCGCTCGGCGTCACGCGGCGCGGGCTCGCGGTGCTGCTCGCATTCGAAGGCGCCTCGATCGGCGCCGTAGGCGCCCTCGCCGGAACGATCCTGGGCCTCGTGGGCAGCCGCGAAGTCCTCGCGCACATCGGATCGGATCTCGGCGCGGGATTCTTCAGCGGGACGAACGCGGTGTTCGCCCCGGATTTCGTCGCGCTCGCGTTCATCGCGGCGATCGGGATCGGAATGTCGGTCGCCGGCGCCCTGTGGGTAGCGCAGGCCGTGGGCCGCATTCCCGTGGCGGAAGCGCTTCGCGATCGCGCCGTGGATCTCCCCGGATCCACGGGCGCGGGCGGCAAGCTCGCCGTCGCGTTTTTCCTGGCGGGCCTTCCGCTACTCCTGCTCCCGCCCATCGGCGAGCTTCCGCTCGGAGGCTACGCAGCCATCACGCTCTGGCTCGCGGCTTCAGTTCTTTCGGTAGCACCGGCGAGCCGCTGGCTCCTCGCGCGCTTGAGGCCCCGCTCTCCCGTCGCCACGCTCGCCCTCGCGCAGGTGCGCGACCTTCCCGGCCATCTCGCGGCAAGCGTCGCGGGCATCGTCGTGAGCGCATCGCTTTGCGTGGCGATGGCGATCATGGTGTCCTCGTTCCGCATCTCGCTCGAGGACTGGCTCGGCGGTGTCGTGCGCGCCGATCTCTACGTGCAGTCGGGCGCGAGCGGCGGCGACGGCTACTTCTCGCTCGAGGAGCAACAGGCCGTGGCGCGGCTGCCCGAAGTGAGATCGGTCGAGGCACTGCGCTTCGAGCGCATCACCACGGGCGCGGACCGTCCCCCGCTCACGCTCGTGGCGCGTCCCGTCGATGAGCACGTCCTCGCGGGCTTCCAGGCCGAGCCCGCGGGAATGCCCGTGCGCGGCGACGCGATCCCGATCTGGATTTCCGAGGCCACGCGCGACCTGGAGGGATGGAAGACCGGCGATCGAGTCTCGCTGCCCATCGCCGGCCGCGTGCAGGCGTTCCGCGTGGCGGGTTCCATCCGCGACTTCGCGCGCACCTGGGGCGCGATGATCGTCCCGCTCGACGACTATCGCCGCATCACGGGCGATACGCGCGCGAACGACCTCGCCGTGTTCCTTCCTTCGGGGTCAGACCCCTTGCAGGCGCAGGCCGCGATCCGGCGTGCCCTGCCTCACGCGACGGCGCTCGCCTTCGAGGATTCGTCGAGCCTGAAGCGCGTATCCCTCGAGATCTTCGACCGCACCTTCGCCGTGACCTACGCCCTCGAGGCGATCGCGGTGATGATCGGGCTCGCGGGAATCACCAGCAGCTTCGCGGCGCTGGCGTGGTCGCGGCGGCGCGAGTTCGGCGTGCTGCGTTTCCTGGGATTGAAACGCGGCGAGGTCCTGAAGCTCCTCGCGATCGAGGGCGTCGCGACCGGCGGCCTGGGCGCTGCGATCGGTCTCGCATCGGGCATCGCGGTGAGCTTCGTGCTGGTGCGCGTCGTGAATCGCCAATCGTTCCACTGGAATCTCGAAGTCCACTGGCCGTTCGCGACGCTCGCGATCCTCGTCGCCGCCATCGTGGGGCTCTGCGCCGCCGGGGCGCGCGCGAGCGCAGCACTCGCGGTGCGCGACGAAGCGGTGCGCGCGGTCAAGGACGATGCCTAGGATCCTTCGCGCCATCGCCTTCACCGCCATCGCCCTGCTTGCGGGCGCCGCGACGTTTCCGCCCGTCGTGCCCGGCCGCGCGATCACCTTCCCACGAGACGCCGGCTCCCACCCCGAATTCCGCATCGAGTGGTGGTACGTGACCGGACACCTCGACACGAAGCGCGGCCCCATGGGCTTCCAGGTCACGTTCTTCCGCGCGGCCAATGCCGAAGCGCAGGCCAATCCGAGCCGCTTTGCCGCGCGCCAGCTTCTCTTCGCCCATGCGGCGCTCTCCGATCCATCGAAGGGCAAGCTCCTGCACGACCAGCGATCGGCGCGCGTGCTCGAAGGCCTCGTCGAGGCCTCGACAACCGACACTGACGTGCGCATCGACGACTGGACCCTGAAGCGCGATGCCCGCGACTACACCACACACATCGAAGGCGAAGGCTTCGCGCTCGACCTCGCGCTCACGCCGACGCAGCCCGTGCTGCTCGAAGGCGATCGCGGATTCAGCCGCAAGGGCCCTTCCGAATCCCACGCGAGTTACTACTACAGCGAGCCGCAGCTCGCGGTGCGCGGGCGAATCGTCTCCGGAAAGGACGCGCTCGACGTGAGCGGCACCGCGTGGCTCGACCACGAATGGTCGAGCGAGATGCTCGCCTCCGACGCGCTCGGCTGGGATTGGGTCGGCCTCAATCTCGATGGAGGCGGAGCGTTGATGGCGTTCCGCATCAGGGGACGCGACGGCGCGTCACTCTGGTCGAGCGCGACCCTACGTACGCCTGACGGCAGTTCGCTCCTGTCCGCGCCCTACGACGTGCGCTTCCGCCCGCGCCGCACGTGGAGCTCGCCGCGCACCGGCACGGACTATCCTGTCGCGATGGACGTGGAGATCGACGGGAAGCTGTGGCGGCTCGATCCCCTGATGGACGACCAGGAGCTCGATGCGCGCGCGAGCACCGGCACGCTCTACTGGGAAGGCGCCGTCCGCGTGGAAGGTCCCGACGGAACGACCGGCCACGGCTATCTCGAGCTCACCGGCTATGGCGAGAGGCTCAAGTTCTGATGGCTGCCGACGAGAGCGTCCGCTCCGAAGTCGGCCGCATCGCGCCCGTCGAGGGCCTGCGCGGCATCGCGGTCCTCTGGGTCATCGTCTTCCACTGCTCCGTGCTGCGGCCGAACGATCCCTGGGTCCTCGCGATCAAGGCCTCGCCCCTCGAGCCGCTGGTCCGCAACGGCTACCTCGGCGTGGACCTCTTCTTCCTGATCTCCGGCTTCCTCCTCGCGATGCCGTGGTTCGTGCATTCCGACGCGGGACGCGATTCGCCGTCGATGAAAAGCTTCTATGCGCGGCGCTTCTGGCGCATCGCGCCGGCGTACTACGTGCAGCTCGCGTTCCTCTTCCTCGTGGCGATTCCCGCGCTGCGCGGCTACGACTACTGGCGCCACGACAAGTGGGTGTTCCTCTACAACTTCTTCGCGCACGTCACCTTCCTGCACAACACGACGCCGCTATCGAGCGGCTCGATGGCGGTGAACGGCGCGCTCTGGACGCTCTCGGTCGAAGCGCAGTTCTACGTGCTCCTGCCACTCGTGATCCCGCTCTTCGTCCGGCGTCCCTGGTTCGCGTTCGCCGTCTCGATTGTGGCGGCGCAGCTCTGGCGCATCGGTGCGCGCGACGGCCTCGTGCCGCTGGTCCAGGCCGAGCTCGCATTCGGATCCATCTGGAGCTGGCCGGAGGGCGTGGTCCGCTACCTCATGGCGCACCAGCTCCCGAGCTACTTCGGGCACTTCGGCGCCGGCATCCTGTTGGGAAGGATGTGGCTCTGGTGGCGGGACAGCCTTCGCGGCGCGTGGTGGATCGACGCCGTGCTCGCCGCCGCGTTCGTGCTGCTCTACTACGCGCTCGCGGTGGACGGCGAGATGCTGGGCGACATGAGCTGGTCGATCCATCTCGTGTCGCTCGCGGCGCTGATGTTCTGGGCGGTGATGCGCCCGGGAAAGCTCGCGATGAACCTGCTCGGGCGCGGCCCCCTCGCATCGGCGGGACGCATCAGCTACTCGGCTTATCTCTATCACCTGCCGCTGCTGCTCATCGCGAACGAGTACCTCGCGGATGCGCCGGCGTGGGCCGTGATTCCCGTCTACCTGGTCGCGACCTTCGCCGTGTCGTGGCTCTCGTGGAAATACGTCGAGCAGCCGTTCCTCAGGCGTTACGTCCGGGAGCGCGAGCCCACCGCCAGGGCCGTCCCGATCGCCAACACCTGAAGCGTCGCGACGCCCCAGAGGACGGCGGTGAAGCGGCCAGCGTCCATGAACGGGCCGAACACGACGGGCGCCAACGCGAGCCCCGCGTCGATGCCCGAGTACACGAAGCCGTAGACGCGGCCGAAGGCACCGGCGCCGAAGGTCGCCGTCGCGGCGCGGCGCACGAGCATGTCGCGCGACGGGCCGATGAAGCCGACGCCGAATCCCATCATCCCCATGAGGGGCACCACGGTCCAGGCGGGCACCGCGCCGCTAGCGAGCAGGATCGAGCAGGCGGCCGCGCACGAGAGCGAGACCATGATGCGGAAATCCTCGCGCTCGCCCTTGGCGGCGAAGAACCCCCCGGTGCCGACGCCCGCCGCGCTGCCGAGCAGGTAAGCCGTGAGGGCCGACGTCGCGATGGGAAACGAAATGCCGTAGGTGCGCTCGAGCAACGGCGGCGCGAAGTTCTGCAGTCCGCCGAAAGCCATCACCGAGATGAGGAAGAACGCGAAGCACATCCACACCACCGGCACGCCGAGGAACGCGAACGAACCTCCCTTGCGTTTCGCGGATTCGCCCCGGGGCATCCCTTCCGCGTCTTCGAGGAGCTTGCGGTTGACGATGAGGAAGAGGAGCGACAGCGCGCCAACTACGGAAGCGCCGACGCACGCCGCGCGCCAGCCGCCCCACGCGGCGATCGCAAGCACGAACACGGGCGCCGCGGCCCAGCCGAGGCTTCCCGAGAGGCCGTGCACCGAGAATGCGTGTCCCAGGCGCGCCGTGGAAACGCGCCGGTTCATGATCGTGTAGTCGGCCGGATGGAAGACGCAGTTGCCCACGCCCGCGATCACCGCGGCGCCGAGGAGCATCGCGTAGCTCTGCGCGACCGAATAGGCGAGGCCCGCCACCGAGAGCAATGCCACGCCGCCGCAGAGCACGCGCATGCCGCCGAACCGGTCCACGACGAATCCCGCGAGCGCCTGGCCGATGCCGGAGACCACGAAGAACACGGTCATGATCAGGCCGACCTGCGTGAACGTGAGGCCGAACTCCTGCATCAGCATCGGGAAGAGCGGCGGGACCAGGAAATGGAAGAAATGCGAGGTTCCGTGCGCGAATCCGACCAGCGAGATGACCGTGGCGTCCTGGCGAAGGGTCGCTGTTACTGCGGGAGTGGCGGCAGACATGACGCTCATTCTAAACTACGGGGATAAGACAACGAGGAGGAGGATCCCATGCGAATCGGCATCGCACCCGCATTGCTCGTATCCACGCTATGCATCGCCCTTGCCGCGGGTCCCGCCGCCGCGTGGGAGCCCA
>DATGGI010000030.1:0-4983 GCA_035308545.1 Usitatibacter sp. | reverse complement strand
TCCAGGGAATGAGCGAGGAGATCCGCGCCTCGCTGGGCGCGCAGGTGCCGTTTCCGTCGCGATTGGGCCGACCCGACGAATTCGCCCAGCTCGTCCGCCACATCGTCGAGAACGAAATGCTCAACGGCGAGGTGATCCGCCTCGACGGCGCCATTCGCATGACGGCGAAATGACGTCGCTGCCGACGTCATCCTCGGGGCGTCGGGGATCCATGGCATCCCCGAAAGGGGACCGGACGTGAGATAATTACCCTTCCCCGTCCCCTCGAAGGTCCACTTGCTTTTCGATACCCACCTGAACGAGGAATTCGACGCGCTTCGAGACACCGTGAAGCGCATGTGCGACACCGAGCTGGCCCCCCGCGCCGCCGAAATCGACGCGAAGAACGAGTTCCCCATGGACATGTGGCGGAAGCTCGGCGAGTTGGGATTGCTCGGCATGACGGTGCCGGACGAATACGGCGGCACGGGCCTGGGCTACCTCGCTCACGTGGTCGCGATGGAAGAAGTCTCGCGCGCATCGGCCTCGGTGGGCCTTTCGTACGGCGCGCACTCGAACCTCTGCGTCAACAACCTGTACCTGAACGGCAGCGAGGCGCAACGGCGCAAATACCTGCCGAAGCTCTGCTCCGGCGAATTCGTGGGAGCGCTCGCGATGAGCGAGCCGGGAGCCGGCAGCGACGTCGTGGGCTCCATGGCCTGCAAGGCCGAGAAGAAGGGCGATCGCTGGATCGCCAACGGCTCCAAGATGTGGATCACCAACGGCCCCGACGCCAACGTGGCGATCGTGTACATGCGCACGGCCCCGAAGGACCAGGGTTCGAAGGCCATGACCGCCTTCCTCGTCGAGAAGGGCATGAAGGGATTCACGACCGCGCAGAAGCTCGACAAGCTCGGCATGCGCGGCTCCAACACCTGCGAGCTCGTGTTCCAGGATTGCGAGATTCCGGAAGAGAACGTGCTCGGCCAGGTGAACGGCGGATCGCGCGTGCTGATGAAGGGCCTCGATACGGAGCGCACCGTGCTCTCCGGCGGGCCGCTCGGCATCATGCAATCGGCAATGGACCTCGTGCTGCCCTACGTGCACGATCGCAAGCAGTTCGACCAGCCCATCGGGACGTTCGAGCTGATGCAGGGCAAGATCGCCGACATGTACACCAAGCTGCAGGCCTCGCGGGCCTTCAGCTATCGCACGGCGAGCGCGCTCGACGCGGGACGCGGTCGCGCGGCGCGCAAGGACGCCGCCGCGTGCCTGCTCTTCTCCTCCGAAAACGCCGTGCAGGTCGCGCTCGAGGCGATCCAGTGCATGGGCGGCAACGGCTACATCAACGAATTCCCCGCGGGGCGGCTCCTTCGTGACGCCAAGCTCTACGACATCGGCGCGGGCACCAACGAGATCCGCCGCATGCTGATCGGGCGCGAGCTTTACGAAGAGTCGGTCTGAAACCAAAGGAAGAGATCCATGGCTGAAAGCATCGTGATCGTCGGCGCTAAGAGGACTCCAATCGGCGCCATGCAGGGCAAGTTCAACAACGTCACCGCGTCGGAGCTGGGCGCGACAGCCATCAAGGCGGCCGTCGAACAGGCGGGCGTGAAGCCCTCCGAAGTGGATGACCTGATTTTCGGTTGCGTGCTGCAGGCCGGCCAGGGGCAGGCGCCCGCGCGCCAGGCCGCGATCGGCGCGGGCCTCAGCAACACCACGCCGGCGACGACCGTGAACAAGATGTGCGGCTCGGGGATGAAGGCCGCGATGATGGCATTCGACGAGCTCTCCACCGGCAACGCGAAGATCGTGGTCGCGGGCGGCATGGAGTCCATGACCAACGCGCCCCACCTGCTTCCGAAGGCGCGCGGCGGTTACCGCTACGGCGCGCAGCAGGTCCTCGATCACATGGCCACCGACGGCCTCGAAGATGCCTACGTGCACAAGCCGATGGGCCACTTCGCCGACAAGACCGCGGAGAAGTACGGTTTCACGCGCGAGCAGATGGACGACTACTCGAAGGAGTCGACGACGCGCGCGCTCGCGGCCGGGAAATCCGGCGCCTTCGCCGACGAGATCGCCCCGGTGACCGTGAAGACGCGCACCGGCGAGGAGATCGTGAAGGACGACGAGACGCCCTTCACGGTGAAGCTCGAGAAGATCTCGACGCTGCGCCCGGCGTTCAACAAGGATGGCCGCGTCACCGCGGCGACCTCCTCGTCGATCTCCGATGGAGCCGCCGCGCTGGTGATGATGACGGAATCGGAAGCGAAGAATCGCGGAGTCAAGCCGCTCGCGAGGATCCTCGCGTACGCATCCAACGCCCACGAACCCGAGTGGTTCACGACCGCTCCCGTGGGCGCGATCGAGAAAGTCCTCAAGAAGACCGGCTGGAAGGCGTCCGACGTGGACCTCTTCGAAGTGAACGAGGCCTTCGCCGTGGTCGCCATGGCCGCGATGAAGGACGTCGGCATCCCGGCCGACAAGATCAACGTGAATGGCGGCGCGGTGGCCCTCGGGCACCCGATCGGCGCCACGGGCGCCCGCATCATGACGACGCTCATCTACGCCCTGAAGAAACGGGGCCTGAAGAAAGGGGTCGCCGCGCTTTGCATCGGCGGCGGTGAAGGAACCGCAATTGCACTGGAGGTCCTTTGAGCACGACGACGACAGCAGCAACCACGAACGGCGCTACTCCGATCGAGCGCACGCCGAACATCGGCGCGACGCTCGCCGCTGAGCTCCGAGGTGTTGGAATCGATTCGCTGGAAGCCCTGATGCGCGTGGGTTTCTGGGACGCATGGCTACAGCTCCGCCGCGTCAATCCCGAGCGCAACAGCGTACCCGCATGCCTCGCGCTCGCGGGTGCCGTGGCCGGAGTGCGCTGGAACCACCTTCCACCGAAGGTGCGCGCCGACATCCGCCAGCGGGTGAAAGCGGTCCGCACGTGAAAGCGAGGGGCGCTGCGGTGATCGCAATCCTCGCCCTCGCCCTGACCGCCTGCGGGGGCGGCAAGCCATCCGCGAAAGTGGACGCCGAGACCGAGAAGGCGCAGGCGCTCGAGCGCGCGCGCCACGACGCCTTCGGCACGCAGGTCCAGGCGCTCGACAAGGCGAAGTCCATGCAGGACGACCTCAACAAGAAGGCTCAGGCCGGGCTCGACAAGGCCGACGAAGCTTCAAAGTAGCGCATGCTCGCGCGCACGCACAGCGACTTCCTCACCGACGAGCAGCGCATGATCCGCGACATGGCGCGCGAGTTCGCCGCGGGCGAGCTCGCGCCGCACGCGGCGGAGTGGGAAAAACAAGGCTGGATTCCCGACGCGACAGTCGCGAAGATGGGCGAGCTGGGGCTGCTCGGCATGGTCGTCCCCGAAGCGTGGGGCGGAACCTTCTCCGACTACATCGCCTACGCGCTCGCGATGGAAGAGATCGCGGCGGGCTGCGCGTCGACCGCCACGCTCATGAGCGTGCACAACTCCGTGGGATGCGGTCCGATCCTCGCGTGGGGCAGCGAGGCGCAGAAGAAGGCGTGGCTTCCCGACATGGCCGCGGGCCGCAAGGTCGGATGCTTCTGCCTCACGGAGCCGCAAGCGGGCAGCGAAGCCAACAACCTGAAGACGCGCGCTGTCCTCAAGGATGGCCGCTGGGTGCTGAACGGCAACAAGCAGTTCATCACCAACGGCAAGCGCGCCGCCGTCGCCATCGTGTTCGCGGTCACCGATCCCGAGCTCGGCAAGAAGGGGTTGTCGGCGTTCATCGTTCCCACGAATTCGCCGGGGTTCAAGCCGCAGAAGCTCGAGGAAAAGCTGGGCATCAAGGCGTCGGACACCTGCGCCATCGTGCTCGAGGACTGCGAGATTCCCGAAGACCATCTGCTCGGCCCGCGCGGCAAGGGCCTCGCGATCGCCCTTTCGAATCTCGAAGGCGGGCGTATCGGCATCGCGGCGCAGGCCCTGGGAATCGCACGCGCGGCCTTCGACGCGGCCCTCGCCTACGCGAAGGACCGGACGCAATTCGGCAAGAAGCTGATCGAGCACGCGCCGGTCGGAAACTATCTCGCCGACATGCACACGCGCATCAACGCGGCGCGCCTGCTCATCCTCCATGCCGCGCGCCTTCGCACGGACGGTGTCCCCTGCCTCTCGGAAGCATCGCAGGCCAAGCTCTACGCTTCCGAGCTCGCGGAGTGGGTCTGCTCCAAGGCGATCCAGATCCACGGCGGATACGGATACCTGCACGACTATCCCGTCGAGCGCCACTATCGCGACGCCCGCATCACGCAGATTTACGAGGGCACCAGCGAGATCCAGCGCATGCTGATCGCGCGCAGCCTCGGCGAATAGCCTTGAGCTCGCAAAATCCGGCGACCCAACCCACCCTGGTCTGGGGCATCCAGATGGCCGGCACCGTGGCCATCGCCGTTGCGATCTACCTCTACTTCGGGAATTCGTCGCCGCTCTTCAAGTCCGTGAACCCGGAGTGGACGCGCTTCGGACTCACAGGCATCCTGTCGGCGGCGATCCCCGCCCTCTTCTACCTGCGCACCTTCAAGCGAGCATTGAATGCGGACCTTGCGGCATCGAGCCGCGCCAACGGCGTGCCGGACCCGGCCCTCCGGCTGGACCTCATGAAGAAGCTCAACGTGGGCAGCGCGCTCTCGGAGCTGCCGCTCGCGCTCGGCGTCGTCTACCTGCTGGCCGGAGGCGAGGCGCGCTGGTTCATCGGCTCGGCGTTCGTGAGCCTCTCCCTTCGCCTTTCGTACCGCCCGTTCGCGGCCCCACGCTGACATGCGCCTGCTCGCGATCCTGATGGTCGTCATCCAGTTCTCGTTCGCCTTCCACGCGGTGAAGAGCGGCAAGGGCGCCATGTGGGTCACGATCATCATCGTGTTCCCGGTCGTGGGCTGCCTTGCCTACTACTTCATGGAGATCTTTCCCGGCACGCGCGAGGAAAGGAAGGTCCGCCGCCACATCCACGACATCGCCAAGGCGCTCAATCC
>DATGGI010000029.1:0-18863 GCA_035308545.1 Usitatibacter sp. | reverse complement strand
GACATGGCCGCGCTGCGTGCCGCCGGATACGGAGAGAAGTTCATGGACGTGGAAGAAGGAGTGGGGCGTTACGTGGCCGCGCGCGTGGCGGAGTCCAAGGCATGAGCGCTCGCGCGATCATCGCGGCCTGCGCCGCGATCGTTGTCGCGTCGTGCGCTTCGCAGGGCCCCACGGCCGGCGCCGGCGCGGGCTGGCAGCCGTCGCCCGGATCCACCGCGATCGCGTTGCAGAACCCCGGATTCGAGGAACCGACGCGCCCCGGCGAGATCTGCGCGGTGAACTGGAACTGCACCATGCACAACGATCCGTTTTCGTTCCGCTTCTTCCACGACGAAGGCGGCGGCACGAGCGGCGCCCGCGGCTACTGCATCGAGTCCGTCGGCCGGGAGCCCTGGGGAAGGATGAGCCAGGTCTTCGGGATGGAGAAAGCGGCGCCCCTTCGCGGCGCGCACGTGAAGCTCTCGGTCGCGATGAAGCTCGACGCGGTCACCAGCGGCACGGCGGGCCCGCTTCTCATCGCCCAGGGCGGATCCGGGCAGTTGCTCGGGAACGCCGTCAACCTCCAGCCCGCGCGGAATGGATGGCAGCGCCTCGAGACCGAGATGGACGTCCCCGCGGGGACTTTCCTCCTCGAGATGGGGATCCTCCTGCAGGGCAAGGGCAAGGTCTGCTTCGACGACGTGCGCCTGGAACGGGCGGTAAAACCGGCAGGGCCTGTATAATCCTTGGGCGCAGGACTCCGCCGCTCTCCGCGGCCCCGAAGTCCACGCCACGACAACATTCGCTGAAAGGGAGAGGAACGTGAAGAGATTCGCCTTGCTGTTCGCCGTACTGCTGGCCTACGTGGGCCTTGCCCTCGGCGCCGTCAACATCAACACCGCTACCAAGGAAGAGCTCGAGACCCTCGAGGGCATCGGGCCGGTCAAGTCCCAGGCCATCATCGACTACCGCACCAAGAACGGTCCCTTCAAGTCCCTCGAGGACGTGAAGAAGGTCGACGGCATCGGCGACAAGACCTTCGACAAGATGAAGCCCGACATCTCGACTTCTGGAAAGACGACCGTGAAAGCGGCCGCCCCGAAGGAGAAGGCCGAGACCAAGGTCGAGCCCAAGGCCGCCGCCGCTCCCGCGCCCGCTGCGGCACCCGCGGCGAAGCCCGCGCCGGCTCCGGCCGCTGCCGCTGCCCCGGCTCCGGTCAAGAAGGAAGAGCCGAAGACCGCCGCCAAGGAAGAACCCAAGGCGAAGAAGGCCGACGATAAGAAAGCCGACGACAAGAAGGCCGACGCCGACAAGAAAGCCGACGCCGACAAGAAAGCCGCGGACAAGAAGACCGACGACAAGAAAGCCGCTGCCGACAAGAAGGCCGACGACAAGAAGGCCGATGCCGACAAGAAGGCCGCGGACAAGAAAGCCGAAGCCGACAAGAAGGCTGCCGACAAGAAAGCCGCCGCCGACAAGAAAGCCGCGGACAAGAAGGCTGCCGAAGACAAGAAAGCGGCAGACAAGAAAGCCGCGGCCGACAAGAAGGCCGCCGACCAGAAAGCCGACGCCGACAAGAAGGCGAAGAAGGCCGATGACAAGAAAGCGGCCGACGACGCCAAGAAGGACGACGCCGCGAAGAAGTAGAATCGATCCATCGTCGAAGCGAAGCCCCGCCGAGCGCGGGGCTTTTCATTCCGAAATGAACTCCACGCTCGAGCAATTCGTCGGCAACACTCCGCTGGTCCGCCTGCAGCGCATCCCCGCGGGATCGCCCAATGTCGTGCTCGCGAAGCTGGAAGGCAACAATCCCGCGGGCTCCGTGAAGGACCGTCCGGCGCTCTCGATGATCGTGGGCGCCGAGCGGCGCGGAAGGATCAAGCCCGGAGACACGCTGATCGAGGCCACGAGCGGCAACACCGGCATCGCGCTCGCGATGGTCGCGGCCATGCGCGGCTACCGCATGGTGCTGGTCATGCCCGAGCACCTCACGGTCGAGCGCCGCCAGACCATGGCGGCCTACGGCGCGCAATTCGTCCTCACGCCCGAGAAGGGCGGCATGGAGCTCGCGCGCGACACGGCCGAGCGCATGCGCGACGCGGGCGAGGGCGTGATCCTCGACCAATTCGCCAACCCCGACAATCCGCTCGCGCACTACACGGGCACCGCTCCCGAGATCTGGCGCGACACCGGGGGCAAGGTCACCCACTTCGTCGCGACGATGGGAACGACCGGCACCATCATGGGCTGCTCGCGTTTCCTCAAGGAAAAGAATCCCGCGATCCAGGTCGTCGGCGTGCAGCCGAAGGAAGGCGCATCGGTGCCGGGAATCCGCAAGTGGCCCGAGGCCTACCTTCCGAAGATCTTCGACCGCTCGCGCATCGATCGCGTGATCGAGGTGTCCCAGGAGGAGAGCGAAGAGATGACGCGGCGCCTCGCGCGCGAGGAGGGCATCTTCTCCGGGATCTCCGCGGGTGGCGGGATGGTCGCCGCGATGAAGGTGTGCGCTGAAGCCAGGGACGCCGTCATCGTCGCGATCGTGCCCGACCGCGGCGACCGCTATCTCTCGACGGGCGTCTTTCCCGCCTGATGGTTCCGGTCCTCGTCTTCGACATCGAGACGGTCCCCGACGTCGACGGGCTGCGGAAGCTCTGGGAGCTCGACGCGTCGGTTAGCGAATCCGGCGTGGTCGACCTCGCCTCGCAGCGCCGGCGCCAGGCGAGCGGCAACGATTTCCTGCCGCCGCACCAGCACCGCGTCGTGGCCATCTCCTGCGCGCTTCGCAGCGACGACGGCATCCGCATCTGGTCGCTCGGCTCCACGGCCGACCCCGAAGCCGAGATCGTCAGGCGATTCTTCGACGGGCTCGCGAAGTACACGCCGCAGCTCGTGTCCTGGAACGGGAGCGGCTTCGACCTTCCGGTGCTGCACTACCGTTCGCTCATCCACTGCATCCCCGCGCCCATCTACTGGGAGCTGGGCGACGGCGACCGCGAGTTCAAGTTCAACAACTACATCTCGCGATTCCACATGCGCCACATGGACCTCATGGACGTGATCGCGGGCTACCAGAACCGCGCCTTCGCGCCGCTGGACGAGATCGCGCAGCTCTGCGGCCTTCCCGGCAAGATCGGCATGGAAGGCTCGCAGGTCTATGCGGCGTGGAAGCGCGGCGAGATCGAGTCGATCCGCGCCTATTGCGAGACGGACGTCGCGAACACCTACCTGCTCTACCTGCGCTTCCAGCTGGTCCGCGGCGTGCTCGACGAGGCAGCCTACGCGCGCGAGATCCAGCTGGTGCGCGATTGGCTCGGCGCGCAGGACGCGAAGCACTGGAAGGATTTCAACGCCGCCTGGAAGTGATCAACCGGCGCGGCGGAAGGGCGTGTGCTCGTTCAGCTCGTCCACGTACGCCGAGATGCGGCTGCCTTCTTCCGCGAGGAATTCGTCCACGGCGCGGTTGAAAGCCGGATGGGCGAGCCAATGGAAGGATCGCGTGGCCTCGGGCAGGAATCCGCGCGCGTGCTTGTGCTCGCCCTGCGCGCCGCCTTCGAAGAGCGCGATGCCGCGCTCGATGCAGAATTCCAGGGCCTGGTAGTAGCAGGCCTCGAAGTGCATGCCCGGGACGAATTCGTTGCTGCCCCAATAGCGGCCATAGAGCGCGCCGCCCCCGAAGAGGTCGAGGGCCGCGGCGATGCGCCGGCCCTCGCGCCTCGCGATGACGAGGAGGATATTCCCGGGCATGCGTTCGGCGATCATCCCGAAGAAGGCGCGATCGAGATAAGGCGTCGAGCGGTGCTCGCGGTACGTGCGTCGATAGCACGACGTGAAGAAATCCCAGTCTTCGCCCGTCGCTTCGTGTCCCGTGAGGCGCTCGAAGGTCACGCCGGCTTCGGAAACGCGGCGGCGCTCCTGGCGGATCTTCTTGCGCTTGTCGTGGGAGAGCGCGGCGAGGAATTCCTCGAAGCTCGCGTACCCGGCATTGCGCCAGTGGAATTGCAGGCCCGAGCGCTCGAGCATGCCGCATTCACGCAACGCCGCGGCGTCGGCCGCCGAAGGAAAGAGCACGTGCAGCGAGGAAACGCCCGATTCCCGCGCGAGCTCGATCATCCATCGCGCGAGGGCCTTGCGGGTTTCGGCGCCGTCCGCAAGGAGCCGCGTTCCCGTGGCGGGCGTGAACGGCACCGCGCACAGCAGCTTGGGGTAATACGGGATGCCGTGGCGCTCGTAGGCGTCGGCCCATCCCCAGTCGAAGACGTATTCGCCGTAGGAGTGGGACTTCACGTAGAGGGGCGCGGCCCCCACGAGGCGATCGCCCTCCCAGATCGACGGGAACTGCGGCCTCCATCCCGCGCGTGGCGCCGCGCATCCGGTCCGGTGGAGCGAATCCAGGAATTCGTACGCGAGGGTCGGGTTGCCCGCGGCGAGCGAATTCCACTGCAAGGAGTCGATGTCCTCGAGGGAATCGAGGATCCGGAAGGTTGGCGGCATGGTGCATCTATAATTCGGGTTCTTCAATTCTAGCCGCGCCTTGCCGCCCTTATGCTCCCATGAAGATCGCCGTCGCGCAGATCAACACGACCGTAGGCGATTTCGAGGGCAACTCCGCGAAGATCCGCGCGGCCGTGGATACCGCGCGCGCCGCGGGCGCACGCCTCGTCGTCACGCCGGAGATGTCGCTTTCGGGCTACCCGGCCGAGGACCTGTGGCTGCGCGACGACTTCTGCAACGCCTGCGTCGACGAGCTGATGAAGCTTGCGCCGTACTGTCTCGACGTCGCGGTGGTCGTGGGATTCCCGCACCGGGAAGGGCGCACGCGCTACAACGGCGCCGCCGTGCTGCGCGGCGGCCGCGTCGAGGCGTTCTACTTCAAGCAGAAGCTGCCGAACTACAAGGTCTTCGACGAGAAGCGCTACTTCGAGCCCGGCGACCGGCCGTGCGTGTTCGACGTCGAGGGCCGCAAGGTCGCCCTCACGATCTGCGAGGACCTGTGGTTCCCCGAGCCCGCCGCGCAGGCGAAGGCCGCCGGCGCGCAGCTCCTGCTCTCGATCAACGCGTCGCCTTTCCATCGCGCCCAGCAGGCCGAGCGCTACCAGCGCATGGGCGCGAGGGTGAAGGAGACGAAGCTTCCGCTGCTCTACGTGCACGGCGTGGGCGGCCAGGACGAGATCGTCTTCGATGGCGCGTCGTTCGCGCTCGACGCGGACGGAATGCTCTCGTACCAGGGTGAGTGCTTCCGCGAGTCGGTCGACATCGTGGAGCTCGAGGGCGACACCTTCACCGGCCCGAAGGCGCCCCCGCTCACCGAGGAAGAGGTGATCTACCGCGCGCTCATGACGGGAACCGCCGACTACGTGAACAAGAACCGCTTTCCCGGCGTGCTGCTGGGGCTCTCGGGCGGCATCGATTCGGCCCTCGTGCTCGCGGTGTGCGTGGATGCGCTCGGCCCGGATCGCGTCCATGCGGTGATGATGCCGTCGCGCTTCACGGCGGCCATGAGCCTCGAGGACGCCGCCGAGATGGCGAAGATCCACGGCGTGAAGTACACCGAGATCCCGATCGACGGCCTCTTCGAGGCGTTCAAGGCCGAGCTCGCGCCCTCCTTCGAGGGGCTCGCCGAGGACAAGACCGAGGAAAATCTCCAGTCGCGCATCCGCGGGACGCTGCTCATGGCGCTGTCGAACAAGACGGGCTCGATCGTCGTCACCACCGGCAACAAGAGCGAGATGGCGACGGGCTACGCCACGCTCTACGGCGACATGGCCGGGGGCTTCGCGGTGATCAAGGACATCGTGAAGACGCTGGTCTATCGCATCTCCTACTGGCGCAACAGCAAGGGCCTCGTGATCCCGCAGCGCGTGATCGACCGGGCGCCGTCCGCGGAGCTCGCACCGGACCAGACCGACCAGGACACGCTGCCTCCCTACGAAGTGCTCGACGTGGTTGTCGAGCGCTACATGGAGCGCGACATGTCGCCCGAGCAGATCGCGAGCTCGGGCTTCGACCTCGCCACCGTTCGCAAGGTGGTGCGCCTCATCCAGGCCAACGAATACAAGCGGCGCCAGGCGCCGCCCGGCGTGCGCATCACGCCGCGAAGCTTCGGCAAGGACTGGCGTTATCCGATAACATCCGGGTTCCGCCCAAGGACATGACGCGTCGTTGGAGCGGACCCGGGCCGCTCAACGAGTCCTCCAGGCACCTCCATGAAAAAGATCGAAGCCATCGTGAAGCCGTTCAAGCTCGACGAGGTGCGCGAAGCGCTCTCGGAGATCGGCGTCACCGGCCTCACGGTGACCGAGGTGAAGGGATTCGGCCGGCAGAAGGGCCACACGGAGCTCTATCGCGGCGCCGAGTACGTCGTCGATTTCCTTCCCAAGGTGAAGATCGAGGTCGTGGTGTCGGACCCGCTCGTCGAGAAGGCCGTGGACGCGGTGGTGAAGGCCGCCCACACGGGCAAGATCGGCGACGGAAAGATCTTCGTCTACGACGTGAGCCAGGTGGTCCGGATCCGCACCGGAGAGACGGGCGAGGACGCGGTCTAGGCTCCAAAAATCGTTTCCTGTATCCTTAGCTGCACAAAAGGCAAGGGGATACAGGAAAAATGTTGCTAGCCGCCTTCTACGTCTTCGCGATCGCCGCAATCATCCTCCACTACACTGGGCACCTGAAGCGCTGGAACTGCGAGTGGATCCTGATCGTCCTCGCGATCGCGGTCTTCCCCGCCGTCCTTTTCCTCTAGAGTCCCCGGCCCGCTCGGGCCAGCCTCGCCGCGGGGTCCTGGCGGTAGAAGGCCTTGAGCTGCGCATACACTTCCGGATACGCCGGCATGATCAGCTCCGGCGTCTCGAAGAAGGCTTCCGAAGCCACCGCGAAGAATTCCGCCGCGCTCTCGGCCGCATAGGGATCGATCGGCAGCGCGTCGAGCGCATCCTGCATGTCGTCGTCGTCGGGCAACGCCTCCGCGGCGTCGACCAGCGCGCAGAGATCCTCGTAGGCCGATGCGAAGGCGCGCTTCCACTTGCGCGGGTCCATTCCAGGATGTAACGGCGGGAAGCCGTTGGGTTCGCCGTTGCGCATGTCGAGCTTGTGCGCGAACTCGTGGATCACGACGTTGTAGCCGGCCACGCGCGCGTCCTCGTCGCCCGTCATGGCCACGTCCTCGTAGGAGAGGATCACCGGGCCGCCGAGCCACGCTTCGCCCGCCATGGGATCGTTGGTGAGGTGCACGACCCCGGCTTCGTCAATCACCTCGCGCTCGGGCGCGAACTGCGCGGGATAGACGATCACGTCGGTCCAGCCGTCATACCACTCGATGCCGAGCTCGAGGACGAGGATCGCCGCCTGCGCGGCGATGTCGGTTCGCATCTCGCCCGTCACTTCCAGGCCGTGGGTGCCCGAGAACCGCTTCTTCCGGATGAAGGCATCGGAGGCCGCGCGCAGCCGCTCCTTTTCGAGAGCGTCGAGGCCGCGCATGAAGAGCCATTCCCGCATCAGGAAGGCGATGCCCCGATCCGCTTGACCGAGCCCGAGCCGAGCACCGAGGTGCTCACCCTGGGGTCGCCGTAGTAGCGCACGTCGCCCGAGCCCACGATGTTCACGCTGATGGTCTCGCGGGCCCAGAGCATCGCGTCGCCCGACCCCGCGATCGAGATCTTCGCGACGCGCGTCTCGAGCTTGCCGGCCTTCATGTCGCCGGAGCCGGCGATCGACGTGTGCACTTCATCCACCTTGCCGCCGACCATCATGTCGCCGCTCCCGGCGATCGACACTTCCAGCTGGGTCGCGGCGAGGGCGTCGATGCGGACGTCGCCGGAACCGGCGATGGAGACCTTGAGACCCGGGCATTTCAACGCGGCAGCCTTGATGTCACCGGAACCCTTGGTGGCGAGCCCGTCGATGTTCTTCGCGGTGACGTGCGCGAGGACCTTGGTCCGGTTCGGCCAGTCGAAATGCGACTTCTTGTGAATCTTGAGCGTCCCGTCCTCGACGTATGTCTCGATGTCCGAGATCGCGGCGTCGTCGCCTTCGAGCACCAGGCTCTCCGTGTCGCCCTGGACGAGCTCCACGTCGATGGGCGCCGACAAGGCGACGGCGTGGAATCCGGAAACGGCACGCGTCTCGTGGCGCTGCGCGGCAGCGGCCCCGGCGATGCAGGCGAGCATCACGGCCACGGGCGCGGCGATGCGGGCGATGGGTCTCATGTTCGTGCTCCTCGAAGTCATGACACCGATTGGATGCGGCGCGAACCTCAGCCGGATTCGCCGATGCCCAGCGAACGGCGGATCTCGAGCGCGACTTCGAGCGCGCGTTCGAGGCGCGGCTCGCAGACCGTGACGTGGCCCATCTTGCGCCCGGGACGTGCGTCGCGCTTGCCGTAGAGGTGAAGGTGCGCGCCCGGATGCTTCAGGACCGATTCCCAGCGAGGCTCGCCGTCGCGCCAGATGTCGCCCAACAGGTTCACCATCACGGCAGGCGTGTGCTGCGAAGGATCGCCCAGCGGCAAGCCGCAGAGCACGCGCACCTGCTGCTCGAACTGCGACGTCCGGCACGCGTCGATCGTGTAGTGGCCGCTGTTGTGGGGCCGTGGCGCCATCTCGTTCATGAGGAGCTTGCCGCCCACGATGAACATCTCCACGGCGAGGACGCCGGCGTAGTCGAGCTCGCGCGCGATCCGGGTGGCGAGCGACGTGGCCTCGGCGGCGAGCGTCCCGGGAATCCGCGCCGGGGCGATCGTGATGTCGAGGACTCCGCGCGCATGCGTGTTCTCCGCGACGGGGAAGACCGCGACCTCGCCATCGCCGGTGCGTGCGAGCACCACGGACACTTCGCGCTCGAGCGCGAGCAGCTCCTCGAGCACGCAGGGCACGCGCTTCCATTCGTTCCACGTCCTGGCGAGCGCGTCGCGGGAATCGATGCGCGCCTGGCCCTTGCCGTCGTATCCGAATTGCGCCGTCTTGAGGAGGGCAGGCAGCTTCACCTGTAGAAGCGCGCCATCGATGTCGCCGTCGGCTTCGATGACGGCGAACGCGCCAACGGGAAACCCGTGCTCCCGGAAGAAACCCTTCTCGCGGCGGCGGTCCTGCGCCACCGCGACCGATGACCCCGCAGGACGCACGACGGTGCGCTGCGCGAGGGCGTCCAACGCGGCGGCCGGAGCGTTCTCGAACTCGGTCGTGACCGCGGCGCATTGGGATGCGAGCCTCGCGAGGGACTCGGGATCCGTGTAGGCAGTCTGGAGGTGGCTCGTGGCGAATTCTGCCGCGGGGGAAAGAGGATCGGGATCCAGGACCGTCACGCGATAGCCCAGCGTGCGCGCGGCCACGGTGAACATCCGGCCCAGCTGGCCGCCGCCAAGCAGGCCGAGCGTGGCGCCGGGAGCGATCACAGGACGTCGGGCAGTTGCATCCCCGCCACGTCGTCGCGGAGCTTGGCGCGATAGGCGGCGAGCTTGCGGACGAGCTCCGGGTCCGATCCGGCGAGCAGGCTCACGGCGAAAAGGCCCGCGTTGGCCGCGCCGGCCTCGCCGATCGCGAATGTGGCGACGGGAATTCCCTTGGGCATCTGCACGATGGAGTAGAGCGAGTCCTGCCCGGCGAGGTGGCGCGAGGGCACGGGCACGCCGAGCACCGGGATCGTGGTCTTGGAGGCGATCATGCCGGGCAGGTGGGCCGCGCCGCCTGCGCCCGCGATGATGCAGGCGAGGCCCCGCTCGCGCGCGCCTTCGGCGTATTCGAACATCACGTCGGGCGTGCGGTGCGCCGATACCACGCGCGCCTCGTAGGGGACGCCGAAGTCCTTCAGCACCTTGACGGCGTGCTGCATCACGTCCCAGTCGCTCTGGGAGCCCATCACCACGCCGACTTTCGGGTTCTCTGCCATTTTTCGATTCTAAGCAGAAAGCGCGCGGGCGTCTTCGAGCTGGCCGCGGTAGGCGTCGAAGATGTGCTTGAGCGCGGCCTTCATGTCCACCTTCGGCCGCCAGGAGAGATCCTTCATCGTGTTCTCGATCTTGGGCACGCGGTTCTGCACGTCCTGGTAGCCCTTGCCGTAGTACTTGGCGGCGCTGGTGTTCACGAGCTTCACCTTCGCGGCGTTCCTGCGGTACTCCGGGTAGGTCGCGGCGAGCGCGAGCATCATCTCGGCGAGCTCGCGCACGGAATAGTTGTTCTTCGGGTTGCCGACGTTGTAGATCTGCCCGCTCGCCACGCCGTCCTTGTTCTCGATGATCTTCATGAGCGCTGCGATGCCGTCGTCGATGTAGGTGAAGGCGCGTTTCTGCGCGCCGCCGTCGACGAGCTTGATGGGCTCGCCGCGAACGATGTGCCCGAGGAATTGCGTGATCACGCGCGAGCTGCCTTCCTTCGGCGTGTGGATCGAGTCGAGGCCCGCGCCGATCCAGTTGAAGGGGCGGAAGAGCGTGAAGTCGAGCTGCCCCATGGAACCGTACGCGTAGATCACGCGGTCCATGAGCTGCTTGGAGCACGAGTAGATCCAGCGCTGCTTGTCGATGGGCCCGAGCACGAGGCTGGACGCGTAGGGATCGAACTCCGCATCCGCGCACATGCCGTACACCTCGGAAGTCGACGGGAAGAGCACGCGCTTGCCGTACTTCACGCAGCTGCGGACGATGGGCAGGTTCGCCTCGAAGTCGAGCTCGAAGACCTTGAGCGGCTCGCGCACGTACGTGGCCGGCGTGGCGATGGCCACGAGCGGCAGGATCGCGTCGCACTTGCGGATGTGGTACTCGATCCACTCGCGGTTGATCGTGATGTCGCCCTCGAAGAAATGGAATCGCGGATTCTTCATGAGGTCCGACACGCGGTCCGAGCTCATGTCCATGCCGAAGACCTCCCAGCCCGTGTCGGCGAGGATTCGCTTCGACAGGTGGTGGCCGATGAATCCGTTCACTCCGAGGATGCAGAGCTTCTTCATGCGTTCTCTCCCAGTGGAACCGGTGACGGTCCGAAGCGCGTGGTGAAAGCGGCCACGTCGCGAGGCGAACCGTCGAGGTCCCAATCGATGATGCGCAGCACGCCGCCATCCGCGCAGCGTGCCACGAGGTATTCGCCGTCGGCGGCGAGTGTCGGAGGTCCATCCGGCCCGGCGGACTCCAGCAGGCGCGAGCGCAGCAGGCGAATGCGCGCGCCGCCGAGCAGCGTGAAGGCGCCCGGATACGGCGGGGCCACCGCGCGGACGAGGTCGTGGATCTCGCGTGCGCCCCGGGACCAGTCGACGCGGCCATCGTCGGTCTTGCGGCCGCGGAAATAGCCGCCGCGCGAGAGGTCTTGAGTGGCGAGCTGCGCCGTTCCGTCGATGAGCCGCGGCAGGGCGCGATCGAGGACGAGCTCCGCGGCCACCGTCACCTTGCGGAAGACGTCGATCGCGCGATCGTCGGGAAGGATCGGGACCTCCATCTGGTCGACGATACGCCCGGCGTCGGGTTTTTCAACCATCTCGTGGAGCGTCGCGCCCGTGGACTTCTCTCCGCGCAGGACCGCCCAGTTGATCGGCACGCGCCCGCGGTACTTGGGAAGCAACGAGCCATGCATGTTGTAGGCGCCGCGCATGGCGGTGGCGAGCACGGCGGGCGAGAGCATGTAGCGGTAGTAGAACGAGAAGATGAAGTCCGGCGAGACCTGCGCGAGCCTCGCGACGAAATCCGCGTCGTTCGGGTCCGTCGTCGTGGACACCTCGATGTCGTGCGCCCGCGCGAGCTTCTCGACGCTCTCGAACCAGATGTTCTCGTTCGGGTCGTCCTTGTGCGTGACCACGAGCGGGATGCGGACGCCGTGCGCGAGCAGGACGGAAAGGCATCGCACGCCCACGTCGTGATACGCGAAGACGATGGCGTCGGGCGCCTCGTTCACGGGTCCTTCTTCTCGAGCAGCGCCTGGATGAGGTAGCGCGGGCGCTCGCGCACCTGCTGGTAGATGCGCCCCACGTACTCGCCGATGAGCCCCAGCCCGAAGAGCACCACGCCGGTGAGGAAGAACTGCAGGATGTCGCGGTCCCAGATCACCCAGAGCCCGTCGCCCTCGCCCAGGGCGATGCGCTTGGCGATCACCACGACGTACGTGACGAGCGAGACGACCGCGACGAACATGCCGAAGAGCGAGAAGAGCTGCAGCGGCACCACGGAGA
Organism: Usitatibacter sp.; assembly: GCA_035308545.1. Taxonomy (GTDB): domain Bacteria; phylum Pseudomonadota; class Gammaproteobacteria; order Burkholderiales; family Usitatibacteraceae; genus Usitatibacter. Next base: position 6,743 of record DATGGI010000029.1, on the reverse strand, counting down.
ACCCGGTGACCAGGTCGAAGTTGAGGCGGATCAGCTTGTAGAGCGAATACTTCGACTCGCCCGCCTGGCGCTCGTCGTGCTCGACCTCGACTTCGGTCGGGTTCTGCGAGAACGAGTAGGCGAGGGCCGGGATATAGGTGCTCACCTCGCGCGACGAGTTGATCGCATCGACGATGGGCCGCGAATAGGCCCTCAGCATGCAGCCCTGGTCGGTCATCACGATGTGGGTGAGGCGCTCGCGCATGCGGTTCATGGCGCGCGAGGCCCAGCGGCGCCACGCGGCGTCCTGGCGCTTCCTGCGGATGGAGCCCACGTAATCATGGCCTTCGTCCATCCGGGCGAGGAGCGTCGCGATCTCCTCGGGCGGATTCTGGAGATCGGCATCGAGCGTGACGATGCGCTCGCCGCGCACGTGCTCGAAGCCCGCGACGATGGCCATGTGCTGGCCGAAATTGCCGTTGAAGAGGATCACGCGGGTCACGTCGGGCCGCGCCTGGAATTGCTCGCGAAGCATCGCCGCGGACTTGTCGACGCTGCCGTCGTTCACGAAGATCACCTCGTACGTGCGGCCGAGCTTGTCGAGCGCGGGGTAGAGGCGCGCGAAGAGCGCCGGCAGCACCGCCTCCTCGTTGTAGACGGGGATGACGACGGAGAGGATGGGGTTGGCCATGGGCGGGATCACTTCTCGCGGCGAAGCGCGCGCTTCAGGCTCGCGCAGGCGCGCTCGACGTCGGTCTCGCGCATCTCGGGATAGAGCGGCAGCGTGAGTGTCTCGCGCGCGATGCGCTCCGAGACCGGGAACATGCCCTCGCGGAATCCCTTGCGGCGGAAGAGCGTCGTGAGGTGGATCGCTTCATAGGAGACGCCCGAGCCCACGCCCTCGTTCATCATCGCGTCCATGACCGCCTTGCGCGTCATGCCGGCCCTGGCGAGAGGCAGGAGCACGGTGAACATGTTCCAGCTGTGGCCCGGGTTGTCGCGGGGCGGAAGCATCTCGGGCGTGATGAGGTCGTCGCCCGCGAGCACCTCGAAGTAGTGGTGCGCAAGGCGTTCGCGGGCGCGGCACCACTCGTCCAGGTGCGTGAGCTGCTCGAGCCCGAGGCGCGCGGAGACGTCCGAGAAGTTGTACTTGGCGCCCGCGTGCTCCACGTCGCGCGTGCCGTCGGGCAGGCGCTTGATGCCGTGGAAACGCAGCTGGTCCACGATGGCGCATTCGGCCTCGTCGTTCAGGACGAGCGCGCCGCCCTCGATCGTGGTCATGTTCTTGTTGGGGTGGAAGCTGAAGGACACCAGGTCTCCGCTCGCGCCGACCGCGCCGCGCGAATTGCGCGAGCCGATGGCGAGCGCGGCATCCTCTAGGATGCGCACCTTGTGGCGCCGCGCGAAGTCGTCGAGGACCTCGGGATCGAGCGGCGCGTTCCAGTGCGTGGGCAGCAGGAGCTTGGTCTTCGGGGTGACCGCGGCGGACGCCTGCGCGAAGTCGACGTTGCGCGAGGCGAGGTGCACGTCCACGAACACGCACTTGGCTCCGGCCCGCTCGACGACGTTCCCCGTGACGAAGAAGCTCTGCGCGGGAACGATCACCTCGTCGCCGGGGCCGACGCCCAGCAGCTCGAGCGCGACCTGCATCGCCGCGGTGGCGGAGGTGAGGGTGCGCACGGGCCGTCCGCCGAAGCGTTCGGAGAGCGCCTTCTCGAAGGCACCGACCCGCGGGCCGGTCACGATCCAGCGGGTGCGCAGCGTATCGGCGATGGCGGCGATCATCGCCTCGTCGATCGTGGGACGCGCGAAGGGCAGGAAATCGCTCACGAGCGCGCCACCAGGAAGACACCCACGATGATGAAGCCGATGCCGAGCACCTTCTGCGCGGTGAGCGATTCGCCGAAGAGCAGGTAGGCGAGCACCGCGTTCACGATGTAGCCGACGGAGAGCATCGGGTAGGCCACGCTCACGGGGACGCGCGACAGGCCCAGGATCCATACCGCCACGCTCACCACGTAGCAGGCGAGCCCGCCCAGGATGAAGGGATTGAACGCGAGCTTCGTCCCGATGGGAACCACGTTCTCCAGCGCGAAGGCGAACTCGCCCACGCGATTGGTGCCGGCCTTCAGCAGAAGCTGCGCGGTGGCGTTCAACAGCACGCCGGCCATGAGGAAGGAGAAGGTGAGCGGGGTCACGGCTTGCGGACCAGGACGCGGCGCGGATCGTCGTGCAGCACTTGCATGGGCAAGCCGAGCGCCTTGAGCTTTTCGTATGAACCGGGCTGCATTATAGCGAGCGCCTCGCCGGGCCGCAGCCATTCGGCCGGGAAATCGTCGAGCTTCGCGATGCAGCATCCGGGCTCGGCCTTCTGGCCGGTCTCGAACTCGTCCACGTAGTTCACGAGCGTGAGCGTGCGCCCCAGGTAGAAGGGCAGCGTCTGGTCGTAGTGGCTCACGCTGTAGAGGCGCGTGCCGGCCGTGGCGAGCGGTGCCATCGTGCGCGCCGCGTCCTTGCCCGACTGTCGCGGCGAGAGCTCCTCGTAGCCGTTCTCGAGGCACGCGACGATCATCACCGTGGCGCAAGCCACGCCGACCAGGCCTGCCCAGCGGTGCCCCTTGAAGAGCATCCACGCGAACGACAGGCACGAAACCATGAGGATGGCCGCGGCGGCGAACGCCCAGGGCTGCGCCTTCTCGTTCAGCGCGCGGGTCCAGGCGTCGTGCGCGCTGTCCGGCAAGCCCATCGCCGCGACGGCGATCGCGATGCCGACCGGTGCCACGACGGCAAGCCAGAGCGCAAGGCGCCGCGGCGGTGCGGTCGCGAGGTAATGCCCTAGGGCGAGCGCGAGCGCGGGGAAAAGCGGAAGCACGTACGCGGGCAGCTTCGACCCCGAGGCGCTGAAGAACAGGAAGATGAACGCGCTCCACAGCAGCGCGAGGCGCAGCGGCTGGAAGCGCGCGCCCGATTCGGCGCGCCACGAAGTCACCACCGCGGGGAAGAGCGCGACCATCCATGGCAGGAAGCCCACCAGCACGATCGGGATGAAGGACCACCACGGTTGCACGCGCCGGTGCTCGTGCGTGAGGAAGCGCTCGAAGTGCTCGTGGATGAAGAAGAAACGCGCGAATTCGGGATTGGCGCGCGAGACCAGGATGAACCATGGCGCGGCGATCACGAGGAAGATCGCGAGTCCCCATCCCCAGTGCATGCGCCCGAGTATCGAAAGATTTCGCCGCAGCGCCATCGCGAAGAACACCGCCGCTCCCGCGAAGACGATGCCCACGAGTCCCTTCGAGAGCACCGCAAGGGCCATCGCGGCCCACGAGGCGAGCATCCACGCGCGCTGTTCCTTCGGCCTGTCCGCGGAGTGTTCGGCGAGCAGGAGCGCGGCGAAGGTCGCCGTGGTCCACAGCGTGAGCCCCATGTCGAGCGTCACGATTCCACCCAGGGCCATGAAGTACGGGCTCGCGACGAGCGCGAGGACCGAGGCGAGCCCCGCGTCGAGCCCGAGGATGCGCGCGCCCGTGAAACCCACGATGAGCAGCGTCGCCAATCCCGCGAGCCATACGTAGAGGCGCGCGGCTGCTTCGTTCGTGCCGAAAACCTCGAAGGAGGCGGCCGTGGCCCAATACTGCAACGGCGGCTTCTCGAAATACTTGATGCCGTCGAGGCGCGGAGTGGTCCAGTCGCCCGTGGCGACAATCTCGCGGGAGATCTCTGAATAGCGGCCCTCGTCGGGATTGGCGAGCGGGCGCTGCAGGTTGTCGATGCCCGCAGCGAGCGCGAGGACGGCGAGGATGGCGAGGAGCCAGCGAGAAACCGGGAGCTTGAATGCGCTCATCCGCGGCGGGTCATCCGGTAAGCAGCACGACCACGGCGCCGGAGCCGCCCTGGGTCGAACGCGGCTCGACGAAAGCGATCACGTCGTCGCGGCGGGCGAGGAGCTTGCGGATGCGTCGTTTCAACACGGGTTCACGCCCCGGCGATCGCAATCCCTTGCCGTGGACGATGCGCACGCATCGAATGCCGCGTTGGAGGCAGCTCGCGATGAATCGCGAGGTCTCGAGCGCGGCCTCGTCGCCCGTGAGCCCATGAAGGTCGAGATGATCCTGCACGACCCAGTGCGTGCGGCGCAGTTTCCTGAGGATGTCGCGGGGAAGGCCGGGGCGAAGATACGATGCATCGTCTTCGAGCTCGGCGTCGTCGAACGCTTCTCGATCACGATCAAGGGTAAGGCGCGCCAGCTCTTCGAGCACGGCCCGCTCGTCTTCGTGACGTTTCGTGGGAATCGGTGCGGGCTTGGTGCCGCGGTGCTGGATGCGATTGGGTGGCGCGATCGGCGAGACGTCGCGCACCGCTTCGCGAAACTCCTTGTCCTTCAACCCAGGCTCTCGAGGTACTTGTCGGCGTCGAGCGCCGCCATGCATCCGGTGCCCGCGCTGGTCACGGCCTGGCGATAGACGTGGTCCTGCACGTCGCCCGCCGCGAATACGCCGCTCACGCTGGTCGCGGTGGCGCCGCCCTCGAGGCCGCTCTTCGTGACGATGTAGCCGTTCTTCATCTCGAGCTGGCCCGCGAAGATATCCGTGTTGGGCTTGTGGCCGATGGCGATGAAGCATCCAGTGAGGGGAAGCACCTTCGTCGATTCATCCCTGGCGCTCTTGATGCGCACGCCCGTGACGCCGGATTTGTCGCCGAGGACTTCGTCGAGCGTCTGGTTCCACTCGATCGTGACCTTGCCTTCGGCCTGGCGCGCGAAGAGTTTGTCCTGGAGGATCTTCTCCGCGCGGAACTTGTCGCGGCGATGGATGACGGTCACGTGCTTGGCGATGTTGGCGAGATAGAGCGCTTCCTCGACCGCGGTGTTGCCGCCGCCCACCACGCACACGTCCTGGTTCTTGTAGAAGAACCCGTCGCAGGTCGCGCATCCCGAGACGCCCTTGCCCATGAAGGCCTGCTCGCTTTCGAGCCCGAGGTACATGGCCGATGCGCCCGTCGCGATGATGAGCGCGTCGCAGGTATACGTGGCCGCGTCGCCCACCAGCGTGATGGGCTTGCCGGAAAGCTTCGCGGTGTGGATCTGGTCGAAGATGATCTCGGTCTCGAAACGCTCGGCGTGCTTGAGGAACCGGTCCATGAGCTCCGGTCCCTGCACGCCCATGGCGTCGGCGGGCCAGTTGTCCACGTCGGTCGTGGTCATGAGCTGTCCACCCTGGGCGAGGCCCGTGATGAGGACGGGTTTGAGGTTGGCGCGCGCGGCGTAAACCGCGGCGGTGTAGCCGGCGGGGCCGGAACCGAGGATGAGCAGGCGGGAGTGTTTGGCGGTCACGGGAGACAAAAACGCGGGAATAGAGGGGCGAAAAAGGTGATTATCTCATTGGCTGTAGGAACGTATGTCCCTGAAATTAAGGGGGTATCTGAAGTTTTTGGGCTAAGCGTTTGACAAATAAGGAAATTTTGGGAAAATAGCCGATATGACACAGGACGTTAAGAAGCCCGCCGTGGGCGAGCGCACCATGACGCTCAAGGCGGTGCCGTTTTTCACCCAGCTTTCCGACTCGGAACTGGATCTCGTGCGGTCCGTCGCCTCGGAGAAGAACTACCCGAAGAACGCGGTGGTTCTCACCGAAGGCGAGATGGGCGATTCGCTCTTCATGATCGTGTCGGGGAAAGTGAAGGTGTTCATCGGCGACGAGGAGGGCCGCGAGATCATCCTGAAGATCCTGGGCCCCGGCGCGTTTTTCGGCGAGATGTCGATGATCGACAAGCAGCCGCGCTCGGCATCGGTGACGACGATCGAGCCTTCGGTTTTCCTCGTGCTCACCCACGTCGCGTTCGAGCGCTGCGTCGAGCAGGCGCCGCGCATCGGCAACCTCGTTATGCAGATGCTCGCGCAGCGCGTGCGCGAGGCCGACCGCAAGATCGGCACGCTCGCGCTCATGGACGTCTATGGCCGCGTCGCGAGCACGCTGCTCGAGCTCTCGGTCTACAGCAACGGCAAGCTCATGGTGGGCGAGAAGCTCTCGCAGCAGGACCTGGCCAACATGGTGGGCGCCTCGCGCGAGATGGTGAACCGCATCCTGAAGGATCTGTCCGACCGGGGATTCATCTCGATCGAGTCGAAGTCGATCACGATCATCAACAGGGAGCTCCCGCCATCGCTGTAACGACAGTCCCCGATTCCCACCCGCGCCTAGGGCGCGCGATTCGTGAAGCCGCCTGGATCGTCCTCGCCGCGGCCGGAATCTACCTCGCACTGATCCTCGCCAGCTACAGCCGCACCGATCCGGGCCCGTCCTTCAGCGGCTCCGGCGCGCCCCTCGTGAACAAGGGCGGAGCCATCGGGGCGTGGCTCGCCGACGCTTTCTACTACGTGTTCGGCATGTCGGCCTGGTGGTGGGTCCTCCTCGCCGTGTATTGCATCCTGCGCATGTACCGCCGCGTCGACGCGTGGGAGATCCTCAGCCGCCGGACGCTCGCCGTATCGCTCACGGGATTCGCGGTGGTGCTCGCCGCGAGCTGCACGCTCGAAGCGATGCGGCTTCACGGGATGTTCGACGGCCTGGGCTTCGCTCCGGGCGGAGCGCTCGGCGCCATGCTGGCCCACATGACGGCCCCGCTCCTCGGATTCACCGGCGCCACGGTGCTCCTGCTCGCGATGATCGCGGGGGGCCTTTCGCTCTTCACGGGCCTTTCCTGGATTCGCGTGGCCGAGCTCACGGGCGGCGCGCTCGAATGGGCCTACGCCGCGTTCCTGAACC
>DATGGI010000028.1:0-11629 GCA_035308545.1 Usitatibacter sp. | reverse complement strand
TCTCGCGCTCGCGAATCTCGCCGATCAGGATCACGTCGGGCGCCTGGCGCAGCGTGTTCTTCAGCGCCGCGAACCAGGTGTCCGTATCCACGCCGACCTCGCGCTGCGTGATGATGCAGTTCCTGTGCTCGTGGACGTATTCGACCGGGTCCTCGATCGTGATGATGTGGCCGTAGCTGTTCTCGTTGCGGTGGCCGATCATCGCGGCGAGCGACGTGGACTTGCCCGAGCCCGTGCCGCCCACGAAGATCACCAGGCCGCGCTTGGTCATCGCCACGTCCTTCAGCACGTGGGGCAGGCCCAGCTCGTCGAACTTCGGGATCGCGGTTGTGATCGTGCGAAGCACCAGGCCCACGCGCCCCTGCTGCACGAAGGCGTTCACGCGGAAGCGCCCGATGCCCGAGGGCGAGATGGCGAAGTTGCACTCGTTGGTCGCCTCGAACTCGGCGGCCTGCTTGTCCGTCATGATCGAGCGCGCAAGCTCCTGCGTGTGCACCGGCGACAGGCTCTGCTGCGACACGGGCGTCACCTTGCCGTCGACCTTCATCGCCGGGGGGAAGCCCGCCGTGATGAACAGGTCGGAGCCCTTGCGCGCGATCAGCGCGCGCAGCAGGTCGTGCATGAACTTGAGTGATTGTTCGCGTTCCATGAGTGTCCTTTCTAGCCGCCGATGAAGGCGTCCTTGTTGGCGGCCTTGTTGCGCGCCTCGGGAATCGAGATGAGATTCCTCTTCACGAGATCCTGGAGGTTCTGGTCGAGTGTCTGCATGCCGATCGCCTGGCCGGTCTGGATCGCCGAATACATCTGCGCGACCTTCGCCTCGCGGATGAGGTTGCGGATGGCGGGCGTGCCGATCATGATCTCGTGCGCGGCCACGCGCCCGCTGCCGTCCTTCGTCTTGCAGAGGGTCTGGGAGATCACCGAGCGCAGCGATTCGGAGAGCATCGCACGGATCATTTCCTTCTCCGCCGCGGGGAAGACGTCGATCACGCGGTCGACCGTCTTGGCGGCCGAGGACGTGTGCAGCGTGCCGAACACGAGGTGGCCCGTTTCAGCGGCCGTCATCGCGAGGCGGATCGTCTCCAGGTCGCGCATCTCGCCCACGAGGATGATGTCCGGGTCTTCGCGAAGCGCGCTTCGAAGGGCGTTCGAGAACGAGAGCGTGTGCGGGCCGACCTCGCGCTGGTTCATGAGGCACTTCTTCGATTCGTGCACGAACTCGATCGGGTCCTCGACCGTGAGGATGTGGCCGTACTCGTGCTCGTTCACGTGGTTCACCATCGCGGCGAGCGTGGTGGACTTGCCCGAGCCCGTGGGTCCCGTCACGAGCACGAGGCCCCGCGGCTGGTTGGCGATCTCGGCGAAGATCTTCGGCGCGTTCAGCTCTTCCAGCGTGAGCACCTTCGAGGGAATCGTCCGGAAGACGGCGCCCGCGCCGCGGTTCTGGTTGAACGCGTTCACGCGGAACCGCGCGAGGTTCGGGATCTCGAACGAGAAGTCGACTTCGAGCGTTTCCTCGTAAACCTTGCGCTGCGAGTCGTTCATGATGTCGTACACCATCCCGTGCACATCCTTGTGCTCGAGGGGCGGAACGTTGATGCGGCGCACGTCGCCATGCACCCGGATCATGGGCGGCAGGCCCGCTGACAGGTGCAGGTCGGAAGCCTTGTTCTTGACCGAGAATGCGAGCAGTTCGGCGATATCCATTGATTTTTCCCCGATGGTCGAGACGCGGGCCGCCGTGGAGGGGCGGTCGCTAGAGTAGAATCGCCTCGAAAAGTCGAATTGATTATGTCCCCAATCGCCGCCAACCTGCAAGCGATCCGACGGCGCATTTCCGAGGCGTTACAAGGGGATAGCCGCGCCGTCCGGCTTGTCGCCGTTTCCAAGTCGCAGCCGCGCGAGGCGATCCGCGACGCGTTCGACGCGGGCGCGAGCGATTTCGGCGAGAGCTACGTGCAGGATGCGCTGCCGAAAATCGCCGCGCTGGGCGACCTTGACGCGACCTGGCACTTCATCGGCCAGGTGCAAAGCAACAAGGCGCGCGAGATCGCGGGGCGCTTCGACTGGGTCCATGGCGTCGACCGTTTGCGCATCGCCGAGGCGCTCTCGAAGGCGCGGCCCGAAGGCATGGCGCCCCTCGACGTGTGCATCCAGGTCAACATCAGCGGCGAGGACTCCAAGGGCGGCGTGACGCCCGGCGAGGCGCTCGCGCTCGCGCGGCAGGTCGCGCCGCTGCCGCGCCTCAGGCTTCGCGGCCTCATGGGCATGGCAAGCTTCACGGACGACGTGACGGCGCAGCGCGCCCAGTTCGCGAAACTCGCGCGCGCGCGGGACGAGATCGCCGCGGCCGGAATCGGGCTCGACACGCTTTCGATGGGCATGAGCCAGGATTTCGAAGCGGCGCTTGCGGAGGGCTCTACGCTCGTGCGAATCGGTACTGCGATCTTCGGCCAAAGGACATGAACCTCGCATTCATCGGCGGCGGCAACATGGCGCGCGCCATCATCGGAGGGCTGGTCGCGCGCGGCACGGCCCCATCCGCGATCGGCGTGGCGGAGCCCGATGCTGCGACGCGCGAGCGCCTCGCCGCGGAGCTCGGTGTTTCCGCGCTCGCGAATGCCGACGCGTCCCTCGCCGGCGCGTCCACCATCGTCTTCGCCGTGAAGCCGCAGCAGATGCGCGGTGCGGCGCGATCGTGTGCCCCTTACGCGGGCAAGGCGCTCATCGTGAGCATCGCCGCCGGCATCCGCATCGAGGACCTCTCGCGCTGGCTGGGAGGTCACGAGCGCATCGTTCGGGCGATGCCGAATACGCCGGCGCTCGTGCACGCGGGCGTGACGGGGCTTTGCGCGCGGCCTTCGGTCGTCGAAGCCGACCGGAACGCGGCCACGTCGCTGCTGATGGCCGTAGGCGACGTGCTCTGGTTCGATCGGGAAGACGACCTCGATGCCGTGACCGCGGTCTCGGGCAGCGGCCCCGCGTACGTCTTCTACGCGATCGAGGCGCTCGAGCAGGCCGCGCGCGAGCTCGGGCTTTCGCCGGACGCGTCCCGCGCGCTCGCCCTGGGGACTTTCTCGGGCGCGGCGAAGCTCGCGGTCGCGCGCGGCGAGGATCCCGCCGTGCTTCGCGCGCAGGTCACGTCCAAGGGGGGCACCACGGAGCGCGCGCTCGAAGTGCTCGAGCAGGCCCAGGTGAAGCGCCAGTTCGTGGCGGCCGTGAAGGCGGCCTGCGAACGCTCCCGGGAGCTCGGCCATGAGCTCGGAAAGGACCCGCAGTGATCGCCCAAGTCATCGCCCTCGTGCTGAACACGCTCGCGAGCCTCTTCATCCTCACGGCCCTGGTGCGCTTCTGGATGCAGGTCTGCCGCGCCCCTTCCCGCAATCCGATCGCGTATTTCTCGATGGCGCTCACGGACTGGGCGGTGAAGCCGCTGCGGCGCGTCGTGCCGGGACTCTTCAAGCTCGACTGGTCGTCGTTCATCGTGGCGTGGGCCTTCGAATACGTGCTGCTCCTCCTTTTGAAGATGCTCGAGATCGGCGAGGTCCCCGACAATCCCGCCGCCTACTCTGTGCTCCTCTTCATGTCGTGCGTGGAGATCGCGCGCTATTCAATCTACGTATTCATGGGCGCGATCATCATCCAGGCCGTGCTCTCGTGGGTGAATCCCTACCACCCGGTGGCGCCCTTCTTCAACGCGTTCGCCAACCCGCTGCTCAAGCCCGTGCGGCGGGTGGTTCCCCTGATCGGCGGGGTGGACATCTCCCCGGTGTTCGTCCTGCTGCTCCTGCAGATCCTCCTCATGCTGCCGATCGCCTGGCTGGAGTACCAGGGCGCGCTCATGATGGCCCGGGCCGTCCTCTAGAACCGGTACTTTTCCGCATCGTTTCTCCGTAAAGCCCGGCCTCCGGAGCAGGTAATACCCCGGGTCCCGCCCGCGGAAACCTCTGCCGACGCGCCAGCGTTGCATGCGTAACCTGGGCTCCTAGAACGCTTCGCCCCACGAAATCCGCAATTCGTCGCTTTCGGATGGCAGGGGACCGGGGCGGGGCCTAGAGTTCGGCCATCGGTTCAACGCAGCGCCAACCCAGGAGAGAAAACAAATGTTCGCAATCCTCGTGTCCTTCAGCTTCTTCGCCCCGATCGCAATGGCCGTGATGGGCAACCTGTCCGACGTCCGCACCCAGGGCTAAGGGAAACTTTCCCCCCTTCGCAGAGTCATTCAGTCATGAGCATGCGCAACCCCATCCGCGATACATGGCGCCACCGGTTCCTGGAGATCGCCCGTCGCTACGAGGCGACCGGGCCCGGGGAAAGCGCGCCGGCCATCGCGATGCCGGAGTTGCGCCGCCGGGCACGCATGGCGGGATTTGCGACCCTGCACCGGCCCCGGGTGAGCCCGCCCCGCTAGGCGCCCCCCTGAATTCCCCCTGAAAACCGGGCCTTGCGCCCGGTTTTTTCGTTCCTGCGTGTGAGGGAATTCACGTCCGGAAAAGCCGAGTTCGGATACACTGGCCTTCCCAGGGAGCAGGAAAACCCGATGGACTCCGTCGCCTCGAACCGGTTCGAGACCGAGATCGCCCGCTACAACCGCTGGCGAGAGGAGCTCACGCAGTCCGTCCACGCTTACCACGACTGGCTGGAATCGAGCGGGCAGCTCGATGTCCAGCAGTCCATCCGCTTCTACGACCTGCTCGAGAACCTGAACAAGGGGCGGCTCATGCTCGCCTTCCTGGCGGAGTTCTCGCGGGGCAAGTCCGAGCTCATCAACGCGCTCTTCTTCTCGTCGTTCAAGGAGCGGCTGCTGCCCTCCGACGTGGGCCGCACCACGATGTGCCCCACCGAAATTTTCCACGATCCGAACGAAGAGCCGTACCTGAAGCTCCTGTCGGTGGAGACGCGCTACCGCGACGAGTCGATCTCGCAGCTGAAGAACATGCCGATCGAGTGGAGCAAGATCCGGCTGAACACGGGCTCCGCCGCCGACATGAAGAAGTCGCTGAAGGCGCTCGCGGACACGAAGAAGGTCTACGCGCTGGAGGCCCGCATGCTCGGCCTCGCGCCGATGGTGAACGAGAAGGGCGAGCTTCCGGGAGAGGAAGAGCTCGTGGAAGTGCCGGCGTGGCGCTACGCGATGATCAACTATCCGCACCCGCTGCTCACCAACGGCATCTCGATCCTGGATACGCCGGGCCTCAACGCGCTCGGCATGGAGCCCGAGCTCACGGTGAGCACGGTGCCCAACGCGCACGCGATCCTCTTCCTGCTCTCCATCGACACCGGCGTCACCAAGAGCGACATGGAGATCTGGGACCGCTACGTGAAGGTGGGCCTGCCGCAGAAGATCGCGGTGCTGAACAAGATCGACCTCATGTGGGACGAGCTGAAGACCGAGGCCGAGATCGAGAAGGCCATCGCCCGCATGGTGGAGACCACGTCGCAGCACCTGCACCTGTCGAAGGACCGCATCTTCCCGATCTCGGCTCAGAAGGGCCTGCTCGGCCGCATCCGCGACGACGCGGGCCTCGTGAAGCGCAGCGGCCTCGAGGTGCTCGAGAAATTCCTCGCCGACGAGGTCGTGCCGATGAAGCGCACGATCCTGTGCAAGGCGGTCGTGAACGAGATCGGCGGCATGATGATGTCTTCGCGCGCGCTGGTCGGCAAGAAGCAGCAGGCCAACCAGGCCGAGGTCACGGAGCTGAACGGGCTCGTCGGCAAGAGCCGCGAGGTGGTGCAGAAGCTCTGGGCGAAGATCACCGCCGAGAAGAACGCGTACAACGCGGCGCTCGCCGAGTACAAGGTGAACCACAGCCAGTTCAGCGCGAAGAAGGCGGCGCTGCTGGACCTGCTCAATTCGCAGAAGCTCGACGCGACGCTCGCCAAGAGCGCCCAGGCGATCGAGGACTCGTGGACCACGCTGGGATTGCAGCGCGGCATGAGCACGCTCGTGAAGGACATGAGCGGGAGCTTCGAGCAGGTGTTCTCGTCCTCCGAGGACATCAAGAAGCTCATGCAGGGCGTCTACAACACGTTCATCGAGAAGTTCGGCTTCCAGAAGATGACGATCCCGGCGCTCGACCTCGACCCCCAGCGCACCAAGCTGCAGCTGCTGGTGATGCAGACCGAGCAGTTCGTGAAGGACCCGGTCAACATCGTGGTGAAGGAGAAGCACTTCGTCGTGAAGAATTTCTACAACACGCTGGTGAAGGAGGCGCGCGCCAACTTCTCGTCGGCGAAGACCCAGGCCGAGCGCTGGGTGACCGCGGTCGTGCTGCCGCTGGAAGTGCAGATCAAGGACCACAAGGCGCAGCTGCAATCGCGCCTGGACAATCTTGCCAAGATCAACGAAAAGACGACGTCGATCAACGAGCAGATGGCGATCCTCAAGTCGGCCGAGGCCGACCTGAAGAAGCAGCGCGAGATGATCGAGGGCCTGATCACGCGCGTGTCGCAGTACGAGAAGGTGACCGATGCGCCGCCCGCGCCCGCGCCGCGCGCCGCGCGCCCCGCCGCGCCGGCCGATCCGATGCAGACCGCGCGCATGGCAACCTTCGAGCCCGAGAAGACGATCACGCAGCCGGAGCCGAAGGCGCCGCTCATCGCCGACGACGCCTTCGCATCGATGATGAAGAAGCCCGCGACTCCCGCTCCCGCGCCGGCCCCGGCGCCCGTGCAGGCCAAATCCGGGGCGGCCCCCGGGCAGAATCAATCCGGGGCGGGCTTCGATCCGATGAAGACGCAGCAGCTGGGCGCCGACCCGCAGACCACGCAGCGCATCGACGCGCCGTCCGACCAGCAGCGCACGCAGCGGCTCGACGCGCAGGACCCGCAGCGCACCACGCGCCTGGACGCGCAGCCGTCGCTGGCGAAGCCCGCCTCGAAGCCCGCGACGCGTGCCGATGGCGGCGACAAGACCGTGCAGATCCCGAAGCTCGATCCGGGCTTCAAGCCCGACGCGACCCAGAAGATGGACGCGTCGCCCGTCACCACGCAGAAACTGGATCCGTCCCCGAACACGACGCAGAAGCTCGATCCCCCCGCGTCGACGCCGAACGCGGAACAGACCCAGCGCCTCGACGACTCGATCTGGAAGCTGCAGGAAGCCAAGCGCATCCTGCAGAACATCAACCAGAAATAGCTCCCCCGCGCGTCCCGCCACGGGCGGAACGGACCGGGTTTGGAGTAGTATCGCCATGCGATCGAATTGAAGTATCGCGTTACGATAGATAAGCCGGCTACCAAACATTTGAGGAGAGCGTCATGCAGGATCGCAAGAATGATTCGCAGGGCCGCCGCGATTTCGTCCGCACCACCCTGGGCCTCGTCGGCGGGCTCGCGCTGCCCACCTTCGCCGGGCGCGCCTTCGCGGCCGACCAGCCGCCCATCGGCACCTGGCCGGCGGGCTCGTCCGGAAATTCGGTCTTCATCGGCATCGCCGTGCCGCGCACCGGCACCTACGCGGTGCAGGGCGAGGACGAGCTCAAGGGCTGGCAGCTCGCCATCGACCACATCAACAGCGGCCACGAGCTGATCCGGAAGATCTCGCCGAAGACGAAGAAGGGAGTCCTCGGCAAGGAGGTGAAGTTCGGCGTCGCCGACTCGGCCGCGAAGCCGAACGACGCGGTGCAGGCCCAGCAGCGCTTCATCACCGAGAACAAGGCGGTGCTGATGACCGGCTCCACCTCGAGCGCGGTCGCGGTGGCGCTCAACAAGCTCGCGCAGCGCGAGAAGGTCCTCTACGTGACGGGCATCTCGGGCTCCAACGACACCACGGGCAAGGACTGCGTGCGCTACGGCTTCCGCCAGAACTTCTACGGCCAGACCGCCGCGGCGGCGATCGGCCCGGTGATCGAGAAGGCCTACGGCAAGAACAAGAAGGCCGCCTACCTCACGCCCGACTACACGTACGGCCACACGGTCACCAAGTCGATGCAGGACTACCTCGCGGGCGCGGGATGGACCACCGTGACCAACCAGGTCGCCCCGCTCGGCGCGCCGGACTACTCGTCGTACCTGCTGAACGTCGCCAACTCGGGCGCCGACGTGCTCATCAACGTGAACTGGGGCCACGACGCGGTGCTCTCGACGCAGCAGGCCAAGCAGTTCGGCATCTTCGACAAGATGAAGCTCGTGATTCCGTACCAGATCCCGTTCCTCGCGCGCGAGGCGGGCCCGGATCTCACGCAGGGCGTCTACGCCGCGACTGATTTCTGGTGGACCCTCGAGGACCGTTTCCCGCTCGCGAAGATGTTCGTGGCCGAGTTCGAGAAGAAGTACGGCTACAAGCCCGAGTGGGGCGCGAACAACGCGTACATGTCCTTCGCGCTCTGGGCCGAGGCCGTCGAGAACGCCGGCACGTTCTATCCGCCCGACGTGATCAAGTCCTACGAAGCCGGCCGCAAGATCCAGTCGACCGTGGGCGAGGTCTACTTCCGCAAGGAGGACCACCAGCTGGTCCGCCCGGTGATCATCGTGCAGGGCAAGAAGCCTTCCGAGATGAAGAACAAGGAGGACTTCTGGACGGTGCTCGAGGTCGTGCCGGGCCTGCCGCTCATGCAGAAGCCGGATGCATTCGGCTGCAATCTGGGCGACTATACTTAACGTCATCGCTTAGAGCCTTCGGCGCCGCGGGCCGCGAGGCCTCCGGCGCCGAAATTTTGTCCAATGGGCACCCTCACCTGGTCTAACTTCGTTTCCCAGCTGTTCAACGGCCTCGCGCTGGGCGCGCTGCTCGCGCTCATCAGCTCCGGGCTCACGATCATCTATGGGACGCTCGGCGTGCTGAACCTCGCGCATGGCGCGATGTTCATGCTGGGCGGCTACGCGGGCTTCGCCGCCTACCAGGCGAGCGGCTCGTTCGTCGTGGCCGTGATCGCGGGCACGCTCGCGCTCCTCGTGGTGGGTGTCGTGATGGAGCGCGTCGTGATCCGGCACTTCTACGCGCGCCCCCCGGAAGACCAGCTGCTCGTCACCTTCGGCATCGCGATCGTGCTGGTCGAGGCGGTGCGCTTCTATTTTTCCAGCCAGTCCCAGACGGTTCCGCCGCCCTCGCTCTTCGCGGGGATCACGAACATGGGCTTCATGTTCTATCCGACCTATCGCCTCGCCGTGGTGGGCATCTGCGCCGTGGCGCTCGCGGTCCTCTTCGTCGTCCTCTACCGCACGCGCCTGGGCATGATCGTTCGCGCCGGCATCGAGGATTCCGTGATGGTCGATTCGCTCGGCATCAACGTGCAGCGCGTCTTCATGGTGGTCTTCGGGATCGGTTCCATGGCCGCGGGCTTCGCGGGCATCGTGAACGCGCCCGTGGTCTCGCTCACGCCCGAAGTGGGCGAGATGATCCTCGTGCAGACGTTCGTTGTCGTCGTGATCGGCGGCGTGGGCTCGTTCCCCGGCGCGGTGATCGGCGGATTGATCGCCGGCGAGATCATCAGCCTCACCTCGATGGTGAACCCGAGCTACGCCTACGTGATGCTGTTCGCCGCCATGACGCTCGTGCTGATGGTCCGGCCGCACGGCCTGCTCGGTACCCGGGGCCGCGACTGACGCCATGCTCTCGAAGCAACGTCCCTATCTTGTCGAGGCCATCACCGCGGTCGTGCTGATCGCGGCGCCCTTCATCCTTCCGTACCTGGGCTCCGCGCCCAATACGGTGAACCGCATCCTCGTGTGGGGCCTCTTCGGCATCGGCTTCGACATCCTCTTCGGATACACGGGGCTTCTTTCCTTCGGGCAGGCGGCGTTCTACGGCACGGGCGGCATGGTGACCGCCTACCTCCTCACGCGCGCCGGTTTCCCCCACGTGATGACGGCCCTCGCGATCGGCACCGTGGCCGCGGCGGTCGTGGGATACCTCGTGGGACTCATCGCGCTGCGGCGCACCGGGATCTACTTCGCGATGATCACGGTGGCCATCGGCGAGGTCTTCTATTTCGTGGAGTTCAATCCGCTCTCCGACTGGACCGGCGGCGAGAACGGATTGCCGGGCGTGCCGACGCCCAGCATCCACCTCGGACCCGTCAACATCGACTTCACCACCGGCTGGTCGCTCTACCCGTTCCTCGCGGCCTGCTACTTCATCGGCGTGGTCGTGGGACTTCGCATCGTGCGCTCGCCCGTGGGAGCCATCTTCCGCGCGATCCGCGAGAACCCGCTTCGCGCGGCCGCCGTGGGACACAACATCCACGGCTACAAGCACGCCTCGTTCGTGATCGCCGCGACGTACGCGGGCCTCGCCGGCGGGCTGCTGGGCATCCTGCAGGCCTTCATGCCGCCGGATGCCTTCACGTTCGACACGTCGGGGCAACTCGTGATGCAGACCGCCATCGGCGGCCGCGGCACGCTCTTCGGCCCGCTGGCGGGCGCGGCTGTATGGCTCTTCCTCCAGGATTTCCTCCAGGGCACGATGAAGCTGGGCGCCGCATGGAAGCTCGTGCTGGGCGTGGTCTTCGTGCTCCTCGTCTTCTTCCTGAGGCAGGGGATCGTCGGCGGATTGAAGGACCTGTACGACCGCATCCGGCGCCGCAACGCCGCGGCACAACCGAAATACGACGAGCCGCAGGCCGCCGCCACGGCCACCGCGGAGGAAGAGCAGAAGGCTGCGCAGGTGGAGGTGGCTCACGAGGCGTCCGCCGCCGCGATGCCCGCGCGCCACCACGCCGACGCGAGCTACAAGGGCCCGATCCTGCAGTGCACGGGTCTCACCAAGCACTACGGCGGCCTCGCCGCCAACGAGAACATCGACTTCACGGTGAACGCGGGCGAGCTCCGCGGCATCATCGGACCCAACGGCGCGGGCAAGAGCACGTTCTTCAAGATGCTCACCTGCGAGGTGCCACCGACGTCGGGCAAGATCGTGTTCGAGGGCCGCGACATCACCGGCATGAGCGTGACCGACGTCTGCCAGCTCGGGCTCACCAAGAGCTACCAGGTGAACCAGCTCTTCAACAAGCTCACGGTGCGCGAGAACGTCACGATCGCGGCGCTCGCGGAGCTGCGCGGCAAGATGAAGCTCGACATGCTCTCGAGCCTCTCGTCGATCAAGGGACTGGAGGAGCTGGTCGACCAGACGCTCGAGCTCGTGCACCTCACGGGACGCATCGAGACTCCGGTCTCGCAGCTGGCCTACGGAGAGAAGCGCCGCCTCGAGGTGGGTCTCGCGCTCGCATCCTCGCCGAGCCTCCTGCTGCTCGACGAGCCGCTCGCCGGCATGAGCCCGCGCGAGCGCGTGGAGACCGTGAGCCTGCTGCGCTCGATCGCGCGCGGCCGCACGCTCATCATCATCGACCACGACATGGACGCGCTCTTCGAGCTGGCCGAGCGCATCACCGTGCTCCAGGAAGGGCGCGTGCTCGTCGAAGGCACGCCCGCCGAGATCAAGGGCAACGCGCAGGTGCAGGAAGCCTACCTGGGCGGCGTTCAGGAGGCGGTCGCATGAGCCTCCTCGAGGTGAAAGGCCTCAACAGCTATTACGGGGACTCCCACATCCTGTTCGACGTGGCGATGCGCGTCGAGAAGAACGAAGTGGTGGCGCTGCTGGGCCGCAACGGCGCGGGCAAGAGCACGACGCTGAAGAGCCTGATGGGCGTGGTCACGCCCCAGTCGGGCTCCGTGATGCTGGACGGCGTCG
>DATGGI010000027.1:0-2902 GCA_035308545.1 Usitatibacter sp. | reverse complement strand
TCTTCGGCAAGAAGGCGACCGAGATCACCGGGTACCCGAACATCTCCATCTTCCACGACTTCAAGTACCACCCGAAGCAGATCATCACCGGCGGCTTCGATTGGATCTACGAGCACCTGGGCCAGTTCTTCTGGACCGTGGAGATCTGGGCGCCACCGAAGGAAGGCGGCGTGGAGAACTATCATTTCATCGAGTGGTACCGCGAGCATCCGCCCGAAGACGACCTCAAGATGATCGCGTGGAGCGACAGGGAGCTGGGCGGGCAGGGCTACGTCGATTGGTATCCGTTCGACCATCCGCAGCTCGGACGCATCGAGCTGGGCGGATGGAACAAGCTCCAGGTGTTCCGCAATCCGCCGAAGCAGTACATGGAGCGCGAGGTGAAGCGCTTCCCCGGTTGGCTCACGTGGCAGGCGCTCACGCTGCCACGCCTCGAAGTGTTCAAGGCGGAAGCGACGGCGCTCGGCGGCGACGCATGGCGCGTGCGGCTCGCCGTGCACAACACGGGTTACCTTCCGTCCTACGTGACCAAGCGCGCGCTCGAACGCAAGATCGCGCGCGGCGTCGTCTACGAGATCGAGCTTCCGGAAGGCGCCCGGCTCGCCGCGGGCAAGCCCCGGATCGAGGGCGGGCAGCTCGAGGGGCGTGCCAACCGGCCTACGCTGCAGGCGTTCCTGCCGAGCCCCGACATCACGGGCGATCGCGGCCAGTGCGAGTGGACGGTTCGGGCGCCCCGCGGCACCAAGGTCACGGTGAGCGCCCGGCACGATCGCGCGGGCCGTGTCTCGACCGAGCTCATCCTCGCCTGACGCCGCCGAAGTGCTACGCTAGTCCCGACACGCTATTCCACGGAGGCGCCCATGCCTTCGATCCGTCCCGCCGCCGTCGCGGGCTCGTTCTATCCCGGTGAGGCCGGCGCGCTCGCCGCCGAGGTCTCCTCGTACCTGGCCGAAGCCCCCGCCGCAGCCGCGGGCACGCGCGTGCCCAAGGCCATCATCGCGCCGCACGCGGGTTACATGTATTCGGGTCCGGTCGCCGCATCGATCTATTCGCGCCTCGCGCCGTTGCGCGGAAGGATCCGTCGCGTGGTGCTCGCAGGTCCCGCGCATCGTATGTACGTGGCGGGCGCGGCGATTCCGTCGTCACGCGCGTTCGCATC
Source organism: Usitatibacter sp. (assembly GCA_035308545.1). GTDB lineage: Bacteria > Pseudomonadota > Gammaproteobacteria > Burkholderiales > Usitatibacteraceae > Usitatibacter. The sequence continues at coordinate 1,743 of DATGGI010000027.1, read as the reverse complement.
TCCGCTCGGCGACGTTCCGGTCGATGAAGCGGCCCTCGAGCTCGTTCGCGCGCTTCCGTTCGTCGAGGTGAACGACCGGGCCCACGCCCATGAGCACTCGCTCGAGGTGCATCTTCCATTCCTGCAGTCGGTGCTCGGCTCGTTCCGGTTGGTGCCTGTCGTCGTGGGCGACGCGTCGCCCGAGGAGATGGCGCGGCTGCTGGAGATGCTCTGGGGCGGGGCGGAGACGCTCGTGGTCGTGAGCTCCGACATGTCGCACTACCTCCCATACACATCGGCGCGCGGCCGCGACCGCAGGACCGCCGAAGCCATCGCGAACCTCGAGGCGAACGTCGTGCCCGAGGACGCCTGCGGCGCCGCGCCCATCAACGGCCTGCTGCGCGCGGCTCGCCGACGGGGACTGAGCAGCGAGATCGTGGATCTTCGAAACTCCGGCGATACAGCCGGCGGCCTCGATCGCGTCGTCGGCTATGGCGCTTTCGCATTCACCGAGCCCGATGCCTGAAAGCGACCGTGGCCGGGTTCTCCTCGGCATCGCGCGCGACGCGATCGCCGATCCGTCGGGGCCCCGCACGCCGCGCGACTGGGATCACGAGTGGCTGCGCGAGTGGGCCGCGACCTTCGTGACGCTTCGCGACGCCTCGGGAGACCTTCGCGGTTGCATCGGCACCGTGGATGCGCACCGGCCGCTGGGCGACGACGTCGCCCACAATGCGCACGCCGCCGCGTATCGCGACCCGCGTTTCGGCGCCGTGGATTCGCGTGAGCGCCCGACGCTGGGCGTGGAGGTCTCGGTGCTGACGCCGCGCGTCGCGCTCGTCGCGAAGAGCGAGGCCGAGGCGATCGCGAGCCTGCGCCCCGGCGAGGACGGCGTGGTCTTCGAGTATCGCGACCAGCACGCGACATTCCTGCCGCAGGTGTGGGAAAACCTGCCCGACGCGCTCGCGTTCCTCTCGGAGCTGCGCCGCAAGGCTCGCCTGCCGCCGCGCTTCTGGCACGACGACGTGCGTCTCTGGCGCTACCGCGTGGAGAAGCACGCATGAGCCATCCCGGCCGTTGGTGGCATCGCCTCGGCGACGGACGCATCCAGTGCGACCTGTGCCCGCGCGAATGCCGATTGCACGAGGGCCAACGCGGCGCCTGCTTTGTTCGAGCGCGCGAGAACGACGCGATGGTGCTCACGACGTACGGACGCTCGTCCGGATTCTGCGCCGATCCCATCGAGAAGAAGCCGCTGAACCAGTTCCTGCCGGGATCGGCCGTGCTTTCCTTCGGGACGGCCGGATGCAACCTGGCCTGCAAGTTCTGCCAGAACTGGGACATCTCGAAGTCGCGCGACATGGATCGCTTGATGGATTCGGCTTCACCCGCGGCGATCGCGCAGGCCGCGGCCGAATCCGGTTGCCGCAGCGTCGCGTTCACCTACAACGATCCGGTGATCTTCGCCGAATACGCCATGGATGCCGCCGACGCGTGCCACGAGCGCGGCATCCTCACGGTCGCCGTCACGGCGGGCTACATCTCGCCGGAGCCGCGGCGCGAGTTCTACGCGAAGATGGACGCCGCCAACGTGGACCTGAAGGGCTTCACCGACGATTTCTACGTGAAGCTCACCGGGGCGAAGCTCGCGCCGGTCCTGGACACGCTCGCCTATCTGCGGCACGAGACCGGCGTCTGGTTCGAGATCACCACGCTGCTCATTCCGGGGCGCAACGATTCCGACGAGGAAATCCGCGCGGAGAG
>DATGGI010000026.1:0-33449 GCA_035308545.1 Usitatibacter sp. | reverse complement strand
GGTCGTATCCATGTTCAAGTAGCAGCCATCCGCGCTGATTCAAGTGGGCTGACGCCCCGGCCACAATCGCACGGATCGAATCGAGGCCGTCGGCGCTGCCGTCGGTGAGCGCGTCCTGGGGCTCGAAGCGAAGGTCGCCGCGGGACAGGTGCGGATCCCCGGCCGCCACGTAGGGCGGATTCGAGACGATCACGTCGAAGCGCCGTTCGCCGACCGGCGCGAACCACGGTCCCTCCAGGAACTCGATGCGATCGGCGCATTCGTGGCGGTCCGCATTGCGGCGCGCGAGCGCGAGCGCCGCGGCGCTCGCGTCGGTCGCGACGACGCGCCCGCGCGGACGCTGCTTGGCGATCGTCACGGCGATGGCGCCGCTGCCGGTGCCGAGATCGAGGCAGGAATCCTCCGGCGCGAGGCGCGCGAGCGCCGCTTCCACCAGCGTCTCCGTCTCGGGGCGCGGAATCAGCACGGCGGGATCGACGGCGAAGTCGTAGCCATAGAATTCGCGCGATCCGAGCAGGTAGGCGACGGGACGGCCCATGGCGCGCTCCACCGCGAGCATGTCGATCTTCGCGTCCTCGCTCTCCGTGAGGATGCGCATCGGGTTCGCGGCGATCCACGCGCGGTTCACGCCGAGCACGTGCGCCATGAGGACCTGCGCGTCGCTGCGGTCCATTGACGCCATGAGCTCCTCGAGCGCGGCCTTGACCGTGTGCACGGGCGCTATTGGCCGGCCTGCGCGAGCCCGGCCAGCTGCTCCGCCTGGTGCTCGGCCGCCAGCGCGCCGGTGATCTCCGAAAGATCGCCATCCATGATGGAGTCGATCTTGTGCAGCGTGAGGTTGATGCGATGGTCGGTCACGCGGCCCTGGGGGAAATTGTAGGTGCGGATGCGGTCGGAGCGGTCGCCCGATCCGATGAGGCTCTTGCGCTCGCTCGCTTCCTTCGCCTGCTGCTCGCGCACCTGCTTGTCCTTGATGCGCGCGGCGAGCACGCGCCACGCTTGCTCGCGGTTCTTGTGCTGGCTCCGTCCGTCCTGGCACTCCACCACGATGCCCGTCGGAAGGTGCGTGAGGCGCACGGCCGAATCGGTCTTGTTCACGTGTTGCCCGCCCGCGCCGCTCGCGCGGAAGGTATCGACGCGAACATCCGAGGGATTGATGACGATGTCGCTCGCGTCGTCGGCTTCGGGCATCACCGCGACCGTGGCGGCCGAGGTGTGGATGCGCCCCTGCGTTTCCGTGGCGGGGACGCGCTGCACGCGATGGCCACCGGACTCGAACTTGAGCTTCGAATAGGCGCCGTCGCCCACGATGCGCGCGATGACTTCCTTGAAGCCGCCCGCTTCACCGGGCGATTCGGAGACGAGCTCGACCTGCCAGCGGTTGCGTTCCGCGAAGCGCGAGTACATGCGGAAGAGGTCGCCCGCGAAGAGCGCGCTCTCGTCGCCGCCGGTGCCGGCGCGAATCTCGAGGAAGAGGTTCTTGTCGTCGTTCGGGTCGCGCGGCAGCAGCATTTTCTGGAGGTCTTCCTCCAGCGACGCGATGCGCTGCTTCGCCGCGGCGATCTCTTCCTGCGCGAACTCGCGCATGGCCGGGTCCTTCGCCATCTCCTCGCCCGCGGCTAGGTCGCCCTCGGCCTTGCGGAATTCGCCGTACGCCTCGACCACCGGCTGGATCTCCGCGCGCTCCTGGGAGATCTTGCGGAAGTTGTCCATGTCCCGGGCCGCGTCCGGATCCGACAGTCGAGCGTCGATCTCGCGGAGGCGGGCGTCGAGGCTCGCCAGCTTCGATGCGATTGAAGGCTTCATGGATCGCGAGGAGGATCGCGCTCGTCGGCCTCGGGATAGAGGATCTCGATCGCCCGGGCGAGCGCCTCGCGCTCGCCCTCGGCGGCGCGCGACAATGCCTGGGACGGGTGGTGCAGGAATTTGTTGGCGAGCCCCTTGGCGAGCGCCTCGAGCACCGCGGCCGGTTCGTCTCCCCTGGCCAGGCGCGCCCGTGCCTTCGCAAGCTCGGTCTCGCGATATCCGTCCGCGCGCCGGCGCAGCTCCACGATCGCGGGGACGGCCGCGCGCGCGTCGTTCCAGTCGCGGAACGAGGCGACCTGCCGGTCCACGATGGACTCGGCATCGGCCGCGGCGGCGCGCCGGCCTTCGGCGCCCTGCTGGACGATCGCGCCCAGGTCGTCGATCGTGTAGACGAACGCATCCTCGAGGGACGCGACTTCCGCTTCCACGTCACGCGGCACGGCGAAGTCCACGATGAACATCGGGCGCCGGCGGCGCGCGGCGAGCGCGCGCTCCACGAGCCCCTTGCCGATGATGGGAAGGGTCGAGGCGGTTCCCGTGAGGACGATGTCGAATTCGTGGATGCAGGAAGGCAATTCCGCGAGCGAGATGGCGCGCGCCGAGACGCGCTCGGCGAACTCCTCGCCCCGCGCGAGCGTGCGGTTGGCGACGACGACCGATTGCGGTCTTTGCGCCGCGAAGTAAGTGGCGGCGAGCTCGACCATCTCGCCCGCGCCCACCAGCATCACCTTCGTGCGCGACAAGTCCCCGAAAAGATTCTGCGCGAGCCTGAGGGCCGCCGCCGCCATGGACACGGATTGGGCGCCGATCGAAGTCTCGGTGCGAACCTGCTTCGCCACCGCGAACGTCTTGCGGAACAGCCCGCCCAGCATCGGCCCGAGCGTCCCCGCGCCTTCGGCGGCGCGCACCGATTGCTTCACCTGGCCCAGGATCTGGGGCTCGCCCAGCACCATGGAATCGAGGCCCGAAGCGACGCGGAACGCGTGTCGGATCGCCGCTTCCTCGGAATGGAGATAGATCTGCCGCTCCAGGGTGAGTCCCGACTTTGCCGCTTCGTCACGCAGCCACCGGTCCACGATTTCGGCGCTATCGGCGCGGCAATAGACCTCGGTGCGGTTGCACGTGGAGACGAGCACGGCCTCCGCCACGCCGGGCTGGCGGGCGAGTTCGGCAAGCGCGGCACCCTGGCGATCCGGCGCGAAGGCGAGCTTCTCGCGGACCTCCAGCGGGGCGCTGTGGTGGCTGACTCCGACGACGAAAAGGGACATGTTGGACGGCCCCTTGGGGGCGTCTTGAATTATACCTGCGATCGGGTAGGCTTTCTTTACAAGTAGAACGCAAAAGGCGCATTATGGCTTTGATTTAACGCATCCTTTTTATGGCCGCTCAGCCCTCCCAATTCAGCGCCCTCGGGCGCGCGCTCGTCCAGCAGGGCCGCCTGGTCCAGTCGGACGCGAATGCAATCCAGACCGAGGCGAAGTCGGCGGGAGTCTCGTTCATCCAGCAATTGGTCGCCTCGAAGAAGCTTTCGGCGAAGGAAGTCTCGCAATTCGCGGCGACGACCTTCGGCTATCCGCTGCTCGACCTGAACGCCGTCGACATCGAGAACCTCCCGCTCACGCTGATCGACAGCAAGATCGTCGCGAACCACCGCGTGATCGCGCTCGGCAAGCGCGGCAACCGCATCTTCGTCGCGATGTCGGACCCGTCGAACGAACAGGTGCTGCAGGAAGTGAAGTTCGCGACGGGCATGACGATGGAGCCGGTTGTCGTCGAGGACGACAAGCTCTCCAACATCGTCAAGAAACTGACCGACTCGTCGGCCAAGACGCTCGAGGCGGCCACCGAGGACGTCGATCTCTCGGGCATGGAGATCACCGACGGCGAGGCGCAGTCCGACGTCGTCACCGAGGACATCGACGACGCGCCGGTCGTGAAGTACGTCACCAAGATCCTGCTCGACGCGATCAACGGCGGCGCTTCCGACATCCACTTCGAGCCGTACGAGAAGTTCTACCGCATCCGCTACCGGACCGACGGCATCCTGTACGACGTCGCCCAGCCGCCGCTCGCGATCAAGGAGAAGATCGCCTCGCGCATCAAGGTGGTCTCCAAGCTCGACATCTCTGAGAAACGCGTCCCGCAGGACGGCCGCATGAAGATGGTGCTGTCGAAGACCAAGGCCATCGATTTCCGCGTGTCGACGCTTCCGACGCTCTTCGGCGAGAAGATTTGCATGCGCATCCTCGATCCCTCGAGCGCCACGCTCGGAATCGACGCGTTGGGCTACGACCCGGACCAGAAGGAGAACCTCCTCACGGCGATCTCGCGGCCGTACGGCATGGTGCTGGTGACGGGCCCCACGGGCTCGGGCAAGACGGTGTCGCTCTACACGTGCCTCAACATCCTCAACAAGCCCGGGATCAACATCTCGACCGCCGAGGACCCCGCGGAAATCAACCTTCCCGGCGTGAACCAGGTGAACGTGAACGAGAAGCAGGGCCTCACGTTCCCGGTCGCGCTGAAGGCCTTCCTGCGCCAGGACCCGGACATCGTGATGGTGGGCGAGATCCGCGACATCGAGACTGGCGAGATCGCGATCAAGGCCGCGCAGACCGGCCACATGGTGCTTTCCACGCTGCACACGAACGACGCGCCCCAGACGCTCACGCGCCTCATGAACATGGGGATCGCGCCCTTCAACATCGCCTCCTCGGTGATCCTGATCACCGCCCAGCGCCTCGCGCGCAAGCTCTGCACCTGCAAGAAGCCCCACGAGATTCCCGAGGAAGCGCTCAAGCGCGCGGGATTCACGGACGACCAGCTCGACGGGAGTTGGCAGGCGTTTGGTCCCGTGGGCTGCGAGCTATGTAAGAATACCGGGTACAAGGGACGAGTCGGCATCTACCAGGTGATGCCCATATCGGAAGATATGGAGCGCATCGTCATGAAGAACGGGACCGCGATCGATCTTGCTGACCAAGCGGCTCGCGAGGGCATCAAGGACCTGCGGCAATCGGGGCTGATCAAGGTGATGAAAGGCCTCACGTCGCTGGAAGAGATCGAAGCGGTCACGAACGAGTAGGGGGACAGACATGGCAGCCGTTGCGAAGAAGGCCGACACGGGCAAGGACGTCAAGCTCTACAACTTCAAGTGGACGGGCAAGGACAAGTCCGGCAAGACGCAGCAGGGCGAGATCCGCGCCGCGGGCGACCACATCGTCCTCGCGCAGTTGCGCCGCCAGGGCCTGCTCCAGGTCTCCGTGAAGAAGGTGAGCTCGCGCGGCGGCAAGAAGATCTCGGAGAAGGACATCACGATCTTCACCCGGCAGCTCGCGGTGATGATGAAGGCGGGCGTGCCGCTGCTGCAGGCCTTCGACATCGTGGGCCGCGGCCACTCCAACCCCTCGGTCGGCAAGCTCCTCCTCGACATCAAGACCGACGTCGAGACGGGCTCGTCGCTCTCGCAGGCGTTCCGCAAGTACCCGATGTATTTCGACGCGCTCTTCTGCAACCTGGTGGGCGCGGGCGAGCAGGCCGGTATCCTCGACAGCCTCCTCGATCGCCTGGCGACGTACAAGGAAAAGATCCTCGCCATCAAGGGCAAGATCAAGAGCGCGCTCTTCTACCCGATCGCGGTGATCGTGGTCGCGCTGGTCGTGACGGCGGTGATCATGATCTTCGTGATCCCCGTGTTCAAGGACCTGTTCAAGGGCTTCGGCGCGGACCTCCCCGGGCCCACGCTCGTGGTGATGAACATATCGGACTGGTTCGTCGGCAACTGGTACATCGTCTTCCCGATGCTCTTCGGCGGCGTCTGGTTCTTCTTCTACACGTGGAAGAGGTCGGTCACGATGCAGCGGTTCATGGACCGCCTCACCCTGCGGCTGCCGGTGTTCGGCGACGTGATCCGCAAGGCGTGCATCGCGCGCTGGTGCCGCACGCTTTCCACGATGTTCGCGGCGGGCGTGCCGCTCGTCGAGTCGCTCGACTCCGTGGCTGGCGCGGCGGGCAACTACGTCTACTTCGAAGCGACGAAGAAGGTGCAGGCCGAGGTGTCCACGGGTACGGGCCTCACGGTCGCCATGACCAACTCGGGCGTTTTCCCGAGCATGGTGCTGCAGATGTGCGCGATCGGCGAGGAATCGGGCGCGCTCGACGCGATGCTGAGCAAGGTCGCCGACTTCTTCGAGGCCGAGGTCGACGAGGCGGTCGACTCGCTCTCCTCGCTGATGGAACCGATGATCATGGTGGTGCTGGGCGGCCTCATCGGCGGCATCGTGGTCGCGATGTACCTGCCGATCTTCAAGATGGGCCAGGCGATCTAGGGCCAACGACAACTCGCCGGGGGCGCGGGGAGGCATCCTCGCGCCCCTGTCGTTTAGGGAACACCGATGGAATTCTTCGAGGTCCTGCAGCAATCGCCCGGCTGGCTCGCGGCGAGCGTCGCGCTGCTGGGATTGTGCGTGGGGTCGCTGCTCAACGTCGTGATCCACCGGCTTCCGAAGATGATGGAAGCGGGCTGGCGCGACGAATGCGCCGAGCTCGAGGGCCGCGAGCCGCCACCGCGCGAAACCTACAACCTCTTCACGCCCCGTTCGGCGTGCCCCAAGTGCGGCGCGAAGATCACCGCGCTGCAGAACATTCCAGTCGTGAGCTGGATCGCGCTCCGGGGCCGATGCGCGAAGTGCGCGAACCCCATCAGCGTCCGGTATCCCGTCGTGGAAATCCTCGGCGGGCTCCTCGCGGTGCTCATGGCGTGGCGCTTCGGCTACTCCGCGGCGCTCGCCTATGCGCTCGTCTACGGGTGGGCGATGATCGCGCTCGCCTTCATCGACTTCGACACCCAGCTCCTGCCCGACGACATCACGCTGCCGCTGCTGTGGCTCGGCCTCATCGCGAATGCCTTCGGCGCCTTCACGGACCTTCGCTCGGCGGTGCTGGGCGCGGCCGGCGGCTATCTCGTGCTCTGGCTCGTGTACTGGGGATTCCGGATCCTCGCGAAGAAGGAGGGCATGGGCTATGGCGACTTCAAGCTGCTCGCCGCGATCGGGGCGTGGACCGGCTGGCAGGTGCTGCCCGTCGTGATCGTCGTATCCGCGGGTCTGGGCGCCGTGATCGGGTCCCTCGCGCTCTGGCTCGCGCGCAAGGGCGCCGACACGCGGATTCCCTTCGGGCCATACCTTGCGTTGGGCGGCATCGTGGGCCTCGCCTGGGGCAAGGTCGCCGTGGTCGCGTGGCTGGGCCGGTTTCCCTCGTGATCGCGATCGGCCTCACGGGCGGAATCGGTTCCGGAAAGAGCACCGTCGCAGCGCGCCTTGCGTCCCTGGGTGCGGCCGTCATCGACGCCGACGAGATCTCCCGGTCCATCACCGCGGCCGGGGGCACGGCCATCGCGGCCTTGCGCGAGGCCTTCGGCCCGGCGTTCATCGATGCCTCGGGCGCGCTCAACCGGGCGGCGATGCGCGATCTCGTGTTCGGGGACGAGGGCGCGCGAAAGCGACTCGAATCGATCCTCCACCCCGCGATCCGAAAGGCTTCCGACGAAGCGCTTTCCCGCGCGAGCGGCGCCTACTCGCTGCTCGTGGTGCCGCTGCTCTTCGAGACGCGCGGCTATGACGGGCGCGTCGCGCGCACGCTGGTGGTCGATTGCGCGGAGGGCCTGCAGGTCGAGCGCACGGTGGCGCGATCGAGCCTCACGACGGCGCAGGTAAGGTCCATCATGCGGGCCCAGTGGCCGCGCTGGAGGCGCCTGCAGGTAGCGTCCGACGTCGTCTGGAACGGCGGACCCGAGGCCGGCCTGGCGCCCCAATGCGAACGCCTCCACCGAATCTATTGCGAATTGTGATGGACCCCATCGTTTCCGTTGTCAACGCCGCGCCCTTGCCCCACAATCCGGGCGAACGCAGGGCGAGTCCGTGATCACATACGAATATCCCCTCAACGAGCGCATCAGAACGCTCCTCCGCCTCGAGGATCTGTACGATCGCGTTCGCCACTTCCTCGACGAGGGCGATTTCCATTGCCACCACGCATGCCTCACGGGCATGTTCGAGATCATCGAGGTCGCGAGCCGCGCGGACCTGAAGAGCGACCTCCTGCAGGAGCTCGATCGCCAGCGCACGTTCCTCGAGGCGCTGCGCAACAATCCCGCGATCTCCGAGGAGAAGCTCGATGGCGTCCTGCGCGAGATCGAAAGCGCCTTCGCCAACCTGCACGCCACGTCGGGCAAGACCGGGCAGGCGTTGCGCGAGAACGAGTGGTTGATGGCGATCAAGCAGCGGGTGGGGATCCCGGGCGGCACGAGCGAATTCGACCTGCCCTCGTACCATCATTGGCTGCACCACGAGGCTGCCCGCCGTCGCGCCGACCTGGAGACGTGGCTGAAGCCCCTCCTGCCGATCCACGCGGCGCTCGCGATCGTGCTTCGCGTGCTGCGCGAGAGCGGGCGTTCGTCCTCGCTGATCGCATTCCAGGGCGTCTACCAGCAGACGCCGGCCGAGAAGCCCGCGCAGATGCTGCGCCTGTCCCTGCAGGATGACCTGCCGTGCGTGCCCGAAATCAGCGCGAACAAGTACGCGCTGAACGTGCGCTTCCTCCTTCCCGAGGGCGTCCAGAAGAGCCGCGTGTACGAGCACGACGTGCCGTTCGACCTCGCGTTCTGCAACCTGTGAGCGGCGGGGCGGCACCGGCGCGGCTCGTGGCATGCCCCGGATGCGGCAAGCCCGCATCGCTCGCCGATTCGAATCGGTGGCGTCCGTTCTGCTGCGAGCGGTGCCGCCTCGTGGACCTGGGCGGCTGGGCCTCGGAGTCGTACCGGGTCGCGGGCAAACCCGCCGAAGGCGACGCGGGCGCGGAAGGCGGCGAGCCGGAAGCCTGAGCCACGGGCTTTTTTGCGCCCCGGGCCGGGGTTCAGCTAAAATGCGTCGGTTCCTGAGCGCGGTTCCTGCGATGTACCTCGAAGCGGATTCCTCGTCATTCGTCCATCACTCGGTGCCGAACCGGTCCCTGAGTCCGGCGGCCCGGCGGATCTTCCTCGCGATCATGGCGGTCACCACGCTCGGCGTGGCAGTTTTCGCCGCGTCGGTGGGCGCCTGGCCAGTGATGCCCTTCGCGGGGCTCGAGGTGGCGCTGCTGGTGCTGGCATTCCACGTGATTGCCATGCACGACGGGGATTTCGAGCGCCTCGAGGTCGGGGTGCACGAAGTGAAGGTCGAGTCGAGGGACGCGCGGTCGTTCACGCGCTTCGTGGCCCACCAGCCGTGGGCGCGAATCGTGGTGAGCGAACGCGGGGAGCGTTGTACGCTTGGGCTCGCTTACGGGAGCCGTTTCGTGCCGCTGGGACGGTTGATGTCGGATGAAGGGCGTCGCAGCCTTGCGCTCGAGCTGCGTGGCAGGATCGCCCTGATCGCAAACAGATAGAACTTGTACAAAAAAGGTCTGGCCATGCTTCTGAAACGCCTTCGCGCGCTCGCCGCCTCCGCCGCGCTCCTGACCGCATGCGCTCCCGCGCTCGCGGACTACCATGTGGACATCCTCCCGCCCGCTTCGTCGGTCGCGAGCGAGGCCTACGTCCTGCACTGGGGAATCCTCTGGGTCTGCGTCGCGATCTTCGTGGTCGTCTTCGGCGCGATGTTCTGGTCGATCTTCCGGCACCGGAAGAGCGTGGGCGCCAAGGCGGCGCAATTCCACGAGAACACGACGATCGAGGTGATCTGGACGATCGTGCCTTTCGTGATCCTCATCGCGATGGCCTATCCCGCCACCAAGACCGTGCTCAGCATGAAGGACTCGTCCAACTCGGACATGTCCGTGAAGGTCACGGCCTACCAATGGCGCTGGGAATACGACTACCAGCAGGATGGCGTGCATTTCTTCGCCAACCTTTCCACGCCGCGCAACCAGATCGACGAACGCGAGGGCGCGGGCGCTCCCAAGAACGAGAATTACCTCCTCGAAGTCGACAACCCGATGGTGGTGCCGGTGGGCAAGAAAGTGCGCCTGCTGATCACCTCCAACGACGTGATCCACGGGTGGTACGTGCCGCAGCTCGGCGTGAACCAGTATGGAATCCCCGGTTTCGTGAAGGACGCGTGGTTCACGGTCGACAAGCCCGGGACCTACCGCGGCCAGTGCAGCCAGATCTGCGGCAAGGAGCACGGCTTCATGCCGATCGTCGTGATCGCCAAGTCCGACGCCGACTACGCGGCCTGGGTGAAGGACATGAAGGCGAAGATGCCACCGCCGCCACCCGCGGCCGCTCCCGAGCAGGTCGCCGCCGCCGCTCCCGCGGGCGCGCCCGCCGCCGCGGCTCCGACCGACGGCAAGAGCGTCTTCGACACCACCTGCACGGCTTGCCACAGCACCGGCGCCGCCGGCGCGCCGAAGTATGGCGACAAGGCTGCCTGGGCGCCGCGCATCGCGCAGGGCAAGAACACGCTGTACGCCTCGGCCCTCAAGGGCAAGGGCGCAATGCCGCCCAAGGGCGGGAATACGGCGCTGTCCGACGACGCGGTGAAAGCGGCCGTCGACTACATGACTGCCGCGGCGAAGTAACGAACATCACGCAATCGAGAAAATCGGAGCACCTATGAGCACCTCGACCCACGCTCACGACAACCACGGCCACGACGCCCACGACCACGGCCCGCCCGCGGGATTCACGCGCTGGATGTACACGACCAACCACAAGGACATCGGCACGATGTACCTGTGGTTCGCGTGCTTCATGTTCTTCCTGGGCGGCACGATGGCACTGGGCATCCGCGCCGAGCTCTTCAAGCCGGGCCTGCAGTTCTTCGATCCCGAGTTCTTCAACTCGCTCACCACGGTGCACGGCCTGGTGATGGTGTTCGGCGCGATCATGCCGGCCTTCGTGGGCTTCGCGAACTGGCTGGTGCCGCTGCAGATCGGCGCCACGGACATGGCCTTCCCGCGCATGAACAACTGGAGCTTCTGGCTGCTGATCCCCGCGGCGCTGCTGCTCATCGGATCGTTCTTCGTGCCCGGCGGCGCGGCCGCCTCGGGCTGGACGCTCTATCCGCCGCTCATCATCCAGCAGGGCATGTCGGTCGACATGACGATCCTCGCGGTGCACTTGCTGGGCGCCTCGTCGATCATGGGATCGATCAACATCATCACGACGATCCTCAACCTGCGCGCGCCGGGCATGACGCTCATGCGCATGCCGCTCTTCGTGTGGACCTGGCTCATCACGGCCTACCTGCTGATCGCGGTGATGCCGGTGCTGGCGGGCGCGGTGACGATGCTGCTCACGGACCGCCACTTCGGCACGAGCTTCTTCAACGCGGCCGGCGGCGGCGATCCCACGATGTTCCTGCACATCTTCTGGTTCTTCGGGCACCCGGAGGTGTACATCATGATCCTGCCGGCCTTCGGGATCATCTCGCAGATCCTGCCGGCGTTCGCGCGCAAGCCCCTCTTCGGCTACGCGTCGATGGTGTACGCGACGGCGTCGATCGCAATCCTCTCCTTCATCGTGTGGGGCCACCACATGTTCACGGTCGGCATGCCGGCCGCGGGCAACCTGTTCTTCATGTACGCGACGATGCTGATCGCGGTGCCCACGGGCGTGAAGGTCTTCAACTGGATCGCCACGATGTGGAAGGGCGAGATGACGTTCGAGACGCCGATGCTCTTCGCGGTGGGGTTCCTGAGCCTCTTCACGATCGGCGGCTTCACGGGCCTCGTGCTGGCCATGGTCCCGGTCGACATCACGCTGCACAACACGTACTACGTGGTGGCGCACTTCCACTACGTGCTCGTGTCGGGCGCGCTCTTCGCGATCATCGGCGGCGTGTACTTCTGGCTGCCGAAGTGGACCGGCCACATGTACAACGAGGGCCTGGGCAAGCTGCACTTCTGGCTTTCGATGATCGGCTTCAACGTCGCCTTCTTCCCGCAGCACTTCCTGGGCCTCGCGGGCATGCCGCGCCGCATCCCGGACTACGCGCTGCAGTTCGCCGAGTGGAACATGTGGTCGTCGATCGGCGCGTTCCTCTTCGGTTTCTCGCAGCTGATCTTCGTCTACAACGTGGTCTCGACGATCCGCAGCGGCAAGAAGGCCGAGCAGAAGCAGTGGGAGGGCGCCGACTCGCTCGAGTGGACGCACCTGCCCACCCCGATGCCATATCACACGTTCGAGACGCCGCCGGTCCTCAAGTAAGGATCGGTCGATGCCGGCCATGGCCCACAAGCCCGAGACGACACCCGAGCAGCGCAAGCGCTCCCTCGTCTCGGCCATCGCGCTCGCGGTCGTCGCGCTCGGGATCTACGCGGTCGTGATCCTCAAGTTCTTCGTCTATAAGTGAGCGTCACTCCGATGAACGCGGCAGTCCACCAACAGAACCGCGTGCTGGTCGGCAAGCTGCTCGTGATCGTCGTGGGGATGCTCGGTTTCGCCTACGCCATGGTCCCGATGTACCGCCAGATCTGCCAGGCGATCGGCATCTCGCAGACGCGCGTCGTGGCTCCGGTGAATACCCAGGTGGACATGAGCCGCGAGGTGACGGTCGACCTGCTCGCCTCGAGCGCGGGCCTGGCGTGGAAGTTCGATGCGCTCGACCGCGAGGTGAAGCTGCATCCCGGCGAGCGCGTCACCGTGCGCTACCGCGTCGTGAATACGCTGGGACGGCCGGTCACCGCCCACGCCTCGATGAGCACGGCACCGGCCGACGCGGTGCGCTGGCTCTACAAAGAAGAATGCTTCTGCTTCACGAACCAGACGCTCGCACCGGGCGAGACCCGCATCATGCCGGTCGTGTTCCGCGTGAAGGGCGACGCGCCGCGCGACCTCGAATCGATCGCGCTTTCGTACCAGTTCTTCGAGATCCCGGGGAATCCGTCGTGATCGTCGTGGACGCATTCAAGGCGGTTTTCTGGAGCTTCCTCGGCGTGAGGAGGCGCGCCGACTACGAGGCCGACACGCAACAGCTGAAACCGCAGCATGTCATCGTCGCCGGCCTGGTCGCGGCGCTCGGGTTCGTCCTGGCGCTATTCGGCCTGGTGAAATGGATCACGAGTTAATCAAGGGAGTCAGAACAGTGGATCACACACACTCGTCGGGTTACTACTTCGCGCCGCCCTCGCACTGGCCGGTCGTGGGCTCGATCGCGCTTTTCTTCCTCGCCACCGGCGGGATCCTGCTGATGAACAGCTACGGGGTCGGCTGGGTGCCGTTCGCGATCGGTTTCTTCACGCTCGTGTACATGCTCTTCGGCTGGTTCGGCACCGTGATCCGCGAAAGCGAAGGGGGCCTGTTCAACGCGCAGGTGGACCATTCCTTCCGCTGGGCGATGGGCTGGTTCATCTTCTCGGAAGTCATGTTCTTCGCCGCGTTCTTCGGCGCGCTGTTCTACGCGCGCCAGTACTCGGTGCCATGGCTGGGCGACCTCGACAACAAGCTGATCTGGCCCGACTACGCCGGCCACTGGCCGACGATGGGGCCGTACCGCCCCGAGGAATTCACGCCGATGGCCGCGTGGGGCATCCCGGCGATCAATACGCTGCTGCTGCTCTCGTCGGGCGTGACGGTCACGTGGGCGCACTGGGCGCTCAAGAAGAACGACCGCTCCAACCTGATCTTCGGCCTCGCGCTCACGATCATCCTGGGCGTGATCTTCCTCACGCTGCAGGCGCACGAATACGGGCACGCCTACGAGGAGCTCAACCTCAAGCTCACCACGGGAGTCTTCGGGTCGACCTTCTTCATGCTCACGGGCTTCCACGGATTCCACGTGACGCTCGGCGTGACGATGCTCACCGTGATCCTCTTCCGCTGCGTGGCCGGCCACTTCAAGCCCGACCACCACTTCGGATTCGAGGCCGTGTCCTGGTACTGGCACTTCGTCGACGTGGTGTGGCTGGGGCTCTTCATCTTCGTGTATTGGGTCTGACGATCCGCACGGACGAAAAAAAGCCGCACTTCGGTGCGGCTTTTTTGTCTGAACCGGCGACCTACTGGAGCTTCCCGCCGGGAATCCACCCGAAGTAGTACGAAGCCATCAGCAGCGCGAAGACGAACAGCGACAGGCCGATGCGGATCGTGAGCGAGATCACCGCGCGATTGCTGTTCCCCTTGTCCTTGTAGACGAAGTACAGGCCCGAGAAGAGGCTCACGACCACCGCGAAGAACAGCACGAGGATGACGATCTTCATTCCGCCATTTTACGCGCCTGAACCGTGAGGATCGGGCCGCTCGCATTCACGCCGGGTGCGTGGCCCACGATCGGCGCCGTGGCGCTGATCGCACTCACGGTGTGGCTCGGGCGGTGGCAGACCGATCGCGGCGACGAGAAGGAAGCGCTCCAGAAGCTGCTCGACGCCCGCATTGACGCGCCGGTCGTGGACCTCGCGGCCTCCCCAGGCCCGGCCGACGTCATCGTCTACCGCCGCGTTCGCGCGAAGGGACGGTGGATCGCGGACGCGCAGTTCTTCGTGGACAACCAGGTGTTCGAGGGGCGCGCGGGCTTCCATGTGATCACGCCGCTCCGCATCGAAGGCTCGCAGCATGTGGCGCTCGTCGATCGCGGGTGGATCGAGCGCACGGCCGCCTATCCGAGGGCGCCGGACGTCGAAGTTCCCGCGGGTGACGTGCTGGTTTCAGGCATCGCCGCGTTGCCGCCGAAGCGCTACCTGGAGCTATCGACGGAAACCGTGCAGGGCAACGTGTGGCAGAACCTTTCGATCGAGCGCTATCGCGGCGTCACGGGCCGCGATGTCCTGCCTTTCGTCGTGGATGCCGACGTCGCGCCACCCGGGCTCACGGCGGTGCGCGAGCGTCCCGACACCGGGATCGAGCGCCATCGCGAATATTCGCTCACCTGGTACTCGCTGGCCGCGACCGCGCTCGTGCTCTGGGTCGCGCTCAACCTGCGAAGGGCGCGATGAAGCTCTCACCCCACGTCAAGCTGCTGCTCGTCCTGGCGGTGTTCGCGGCGCCGATCGCAGCCTCCGTGGGCGTCTACCTTTTCGCGCATGTCGAGCCCACGGGCAACTATGGCGAGCTGCTCCTTCCACCCGCGCAAGTCACGACCCAGCCCTTCTCGCGCGAGGACGGTTCGCCATTTCGCTTCGGCGACCTGCGCGACCGGTGGATCCTTGTCGCATCGGACTCTGGAGATTGCGCCAAGCCGTGCGTCGACAAGCTCCACGTGATGCGGCAAGTGCGCGTCGCGCTCGGCCGGGACGCGACGCGCATCGTGCGCGTCTTCGTTGTGGACGACGTGAAGTCCCCGAATAAATCGGCGCTCGATCCGGTCGAAGATCTCATGGTTGCAATCACGCCCAGGGGCTTGTCCCTGCCGTCCGGCGCCGGCAACGACCGGGCCCACATCTATCTCGTGGACCCCCTGGGCAACGTCATGATGCGCTGGCCCGAATCGCCGGATTTTCGCCGCATGCTCAAGGATCTGCAGACGTTGATGAAGGCGTCGCAGATCGGTTGATGGCGTAAAATACGCGCTTCCCATGCTCGCTACTTCCAGCCACGTTCCCGGCATCGGCGTGCAGTTCTGGCGCCTCACCAAGCCGCGCGTCGTCTCGCTCATCGTCTTCACGGCGGTGATCGGGATGCTGCTCGCTGCGCCGGCGCTGCCACCGCCCGCGCTGCTCGCGTCGGCGACGCTGGGCATCGCGCTGGTCGCCGGGGCCGCGGCCGCTTTCAATTGCCTCGTGGAGCAGAGGATCGACGCGGCCATGGCGCGCACGCGCGGACGGCCCACGGTGGTCGGCACCATCACGCCGGCGCAGATCATGATCTTCGCGGGGGCCGTCGGAGGCCTCGGCCTCGCGATCCTCTGGCACGCCGTGAACCCGCTCACGATGTGGCTCACGCTCGCGACGTTCGTGGGATATGCGGTGATCTACACGGTGATCCTGAAGCCCGCCACGCCCCAGAACATCGTGATCGGCGGAGCCTCGGGCGCGATGCCGCCGGTGCTGGGCTGGGCCGCGGTCACGGGCGATGTGACGTTCCAGCCGTTGCTGCTCTTCCTCATCATCTTCGCGTGGACGCCGCCGCACTTCTGGGCGCTCGCGCTCTATCGCCGCAAGGAATACGAGCGTGCCGGCGTGCCGATGCTGCCCGTCACGCACGGCGAGGCCTTCACGCGCCTGCACCTGATGCTCTACACCCTGCTGCTCACGGCGGTGACGTTGCTGCCCTTCGCGTCGAAGATGGCGGGCGTGTTCTACCTGGGTGTGGCGCTCGTGCTGGACGCGGTCTTCCTCGGCTACGCCGTGGCGATCTGGCGCCGCTACAGCGATGCGCTCGCGAAGAGCACGTTCGCGTACTCGATCTTCTATCTCGCGATGATCTTCGCGGCACTGATGATCGACCACTACCTTCCAGGAGTCGCGGGTTGAAAGCGATACTCGCCGGGCTCGCGCTGGCGGGCGCGTTGGTCGCGGCCGGTTGCGATTCGCAGCCGAAGACGCCTTTCAACGGGGTCGACGTGACGGGCTCCGGCGTGGGCGGCGAGCTCAAGCTCAACGACTTCAACGGCAAGCCCCGCTCGCTCTCGGAATTCCGCGGCAAGGTCGTGCTCGTGACGTTTGGCTATACGCAATGCCCCGACGTCTGCCCCACGACGCTCCAGGACCTCAATTCCACGATGAAGAAGCTGGGTCCCGACGCTTCGCGCGTGCAGGTGCTCTTCGTGACCGTGGATCCCAAGCGCGACAAGCCCGAGCTCCTACGCGAATACGTTCCGGCGTTCAACCCGTCCTTCATCGGCCTGTCCGGCGACGAGGAGGCGACGAAGAAAGTGGAAAGCGACTTCAAGATCTACGCGGCGGAACGCGCCGGAAAGACACCGGACACTTACACGGTCGATCACTCGGCGCAGACCTACGCGTACGATCCGCAGGGGCGGCTTCGCCTCGTGATCGGTTACGGCTTCACGCCCGACGCGATGGCCTCCGACGTCCGCCTGCTGCTGAATACGCAGGGCTGAAAAAAGAAACGGGGCCGCAAGGCCCCGTTCGGTGATGCTTGCCGGACTGCGGCTCAGTGAAGCTCGGCCATCTGCTTCTTCATCTTCTGCATGGCCTTCGCCTCGATCTGGCGGATGCGCTCGGCCGATACTCCGAACTCGTCGGCGAGCTCGTGCAGCGTCTTCGCTTCCGACTCGGCGAGCCAACGCGCGCGGATGATCCGGCGGCTGCGCTCGTCGAGGCTTTCCAGCGCCTTCGCAAGCCCTGCGCTCGCGTTGCCTTCGGCCTGCTCGCGCTCGTAGGTCTCGGCGGGCCCTTCGGAGCCATCCGCGAGGTATGCGATCGGCGCGGCGACGAAGTCCTCGCCATCGTCGAGCGTCGGCTCGAGCGAGATATCCCCGCCCTGCAGGCGCTGCTCCATCTCGACGACGTCGCTCTCCTTCACGTTGAGCGTCTTCGCCATCGCCTTGATTTCCTTGCGCGTGAGGGCGGCGCTGCTCGTCTTCATGCTGCGCAGGTTGAAGAAGAGCTTGCGCTGCGCCTTGGTGGTGGCGATCTTCACCAGCCTCCAGTTGCGCAGGATGTATTCGTGGATCTCGGCCTTGATCCAGTGGATCGCGAACGACGCGAGGCGCACTCCGCGCTCCGGATCGAAACGTTTCACCGCCTTCATCAGGCCGATGTTGCCTTCCTGGACGAGGTCGGCTTGCGGCAGGCCGTAGCCCATGTAGTTGCGTGCGACGGAAACGACGAGGCGCAGGTGCGACAGCACGAGCTTGCTCGCTGCGGCGACGTCATTCTGGTCTCTCAGGCGGCGCCCATACTCCTGCTCCTGGTCGAGCGTGAGCATGGGGATCGAATTGACCGCCTGGACGTAGGCTTCAGGGCTCGAAACCGGCGGAAGCGCCGGAAGAGTCATGGTGGTCACTGTGTGATCCTCCTTGGCGACGATTTTAGCACTCGAAGTATTTGAGTGCTAATCGGCCCAGGAGTTCCTAGCGGGCTGCCTGGGCGAACTGCCGCAGCTCCCGGCCGACCGCCCACCAGGCTCCGGCCAGGCCCAGGGCGGCCGCGATCCCGACCACCGCCAGGCACCAGGCAGGGTCCAGAAAAACCACTTTCATTTCAGCGGCATAGTTGGGTGTGAGTGCCCGCAACTGTAAACCGAGCCAGAGGCTGACCCCGGCGGCAAGGCCTACGGCGGCCGCCCCCGCCAGCGCGCCCTGGGTAAGACCGTGGTAGAGAAAGGGCCGGCGGACGTCCGAGGCCGTGGCGCCCACCAGCTGGCTCACCTCGATCTCCTGGCGCTGGGACACGACCTGCAGCCGGATGAGGTGGCCGACGATGAAAGCGACCGCGGCGCCGAGGACTACGGCGATCGTCGTGAGCAGGGTATTGCCGAAGTGGATCCACTTGCCGAGACGTTCCGACCATTCGAAGTCCGCGGCGACCTGGTCCACCTTCGGAAGCCGGGACCACGCGTCGCGCGCTTCGTCTAGCTTCTTCGCGTCCGTCGTGCGAACCCGGACCGTGAAGGCGTGGGGCAGCGGATTGCCGTTGAGGCTGTCGAGGAGCTCGGCGAGATGCGTCGTCGCCTTGAGCTCGGCGAGCGCCTGGGTCCGCGAGACGAATTTCACCGACGTCGCTTCGGGGTTGGAGCGAAGCGCGTCCCCGATGCGTCGCGCGTCTTCGTCGGTCGCATCGAGGGTCAGGAAGACGTTCACGTGCGGATCGGTCTCGAGCGAAGAGGCCACGCTGCCCACGCTCTGCAACGCGATGGCGGCAAGCACCGGCAACGTGATGGCGACCGCCAGGACGACGATGGAGAAGAGCGACGCGAGCGGCTGCGTGGCGAGCCTGCGCAGCGCATCGGCGAGCGCATGTCGATGCAGGCGCAGCCACGTCATCATGGGGCCACGGCCCCCGAGGCCAGTGCCACGCGCCGGCAGCCGAGGCGCGCGACGCTCGCCTCGTCGTGCGTGGACATCAGCACCGTGACGCCCACGCGGTGGAAGGATTGGAAGAGATCGAGAATTGCCTTCGCGTAATCCGCGTCGAGGTTGCCCGTGGGCTCGTCTGCGATGAGGATCGAGGGCCGGTTCACGATGGCGCGCGCGATGCAAAGCCGTTGCTGCTCGCCACCCGAGAGCGCGACGGGCATGGCGCGTTCGCGCGCGAGGAGTCCCACCTTGTCCATCGCCGCGCGCACGCGGCGGCCGATCTCGTCGCCGGCGCATCCCGTCACGCGCAAGGGCAGCGCCACGTTGTCGAAGGCGTTGCGGTCGAAGAGGAGCTTGTGATCCTGGAAGACGAAGCCGATGCGCCGCCGGAGGATCGCGAGCGCGGTCTCGCCGAGCGCGCCGAGGTTCTGCCCGTGCACGACGACGGTGCCGCTCGATGCGCGCTCGATGCCGGCGGCGAGCTTGAGCAGCGTCGACTTCCCCGCACCCGAGTGTCCCGTGACGGCCACCATTTCGCCCGCGGCGATCTCGACGCTCACGCCGCGCAGGGCCTCGAGGCCGCCTTCGTAACGTTTCGCGACGGAGGAGAACTGGATCATGCGAAGAGCGCCTCGACGAAGGATGCCGCGTCGAAGGGGCGCAGGTCCACGGCCTTCTCGCCGATGCCCACGAAGAGGATCGGAACGGGATGCTCCCGCGCGATCGCCGCGACGGCGCCGCCCTTCGCCGTCCCGTCGAGCTTGGTGATGACGAGGCCCGTGAGGCCGAGCGCCTCGTCGAACGCCGTCACCTGGCGAACGGCATTCTGGCCGGTATTCGCGTCGATGACGAGCCACGTCTCATGGGGCGCGGCGGCGTCGGCCTTCGCCATGACGCGCTTCACCTTGCGGATCTCCTCCATGAGGTTCGCTTGCGTGGGCAGCCGCCCGGCCGTGTCGGCGAGGACGACGTCGATCTTCTTCGCGCGCGCCGACTGGATTCCGTCGAAGATCACGGCGGCCGAATCGCCCTTCTCCTGCGACACCACAGCCACGTTGTGGCGGCGACCCCATTCGGCGAGCTGCTCGCGGGCGGCCGCGCGGAAAGTATCCCCGGCGGCGAGCAGCACCGACTTCCCCTGTGACTGGAAAAGATGGGTGAGCTTCGCGATCGTCGTGGTCTTGCCCGCGCCGTTCACGCCTGCGAGAAGGATGACCCACGGAGAGGGCGTGTGCGAAGGAAGCGGTTTCTCGAGCGGCGCCAGCATTTCCACGAGCGCGCGCTTCAGTTCGGCTTCGAGCGCCGCGGCATCCTCGAGGCGCTTGTCGCGCTGCGCCTTTCGCAGGGCCGCGACGAGGCTCGCGCTCGCCGCGACGCCCACGTCGGCCGCGAGCAATTGCGACTCGAGCTCTTCGTAGAGCGAATCGTCGATTTTCGCGTGGGAACGGAGGACGCCGAGCGCGTTCTTCCAGCGATCGCGCGTGAGCTCCAGATCCTTGCGGAGGAACGCAAGCAGGGGCATGAGATCGAATATTTTACGTTATGATCCCGGCCCATGGCCGCAAGCCGAAACCGCGTTCGAATCATCGGCGGCCGATGGCGCAGCCGCGTGATCCGTTTTCCCCCCGCGGCGCAACTGCGTCCGACACCCGACCGCGTGCGTGAAACGCTCTTCAACTGGCTCGGCCAGCGGCTGGATGGGCTCGCGTGCCTCGACCTCTTCGCGGGCAGCGGCGCGCTCGGCTTCGAGGCGCTGTCGCGCGGGGCGGCGCGTGTCGTGATGGTCGAAAGCGACCGCGTCGTGGCCGCGGCGCTGCGCGAATCGGCAACGCTCCTCGAAGCGGCGGGCGCCGAGATCGTGACCGGCGAAGCGATCTCGTTCCTCGGGCGCGGCACCGATCGCTTCGACGTGGTCTTCCTCGATCCGCCCTATGCGAGCGACCTCGCGGCGCGCGCCATGGAACGCCTGGCTCCGCGGCTCAATCCCGGCGCGAGGGTCTACGTCGAGAGCGCCGATGCCCTCGATCCGCCGTCGCCCTGGCAGGCCCTTCGCGAAGATCGCGCCGGGGCGGTACGCTATGGACTTTACGGGATCCCACAATGACAATCCGCGCCGTCTACCCTGGAACGTTCGACCCGATCACGAACGGGCACGAGGACCTGATCCAGCGCGCCTCGAAGCTCTTCGACCACGTGGTCGTGGGCGTGGCCCACAGCCAGGCGAAGCGGCCGTTCTTCTCCCTCGACGAGCGCGTGCGGCTCGCAAGCGAGGTCCTGAAGCCCTTGAAGAACGTGTCCGTGCTCGGGTTCCAGGGATTGCTCTCGGAATTCGTGAAGGAGCAGAGTGCGTCGGTCATCCTGCGGGGCCTTCGCGCGGTCTCGGATTTCGAATACGAATTCCAGCTCGCGGGCATGAATCGCCGCCTCGCCCCTGGCGTGGAGACGCTCTTCCTCACGCCTTCCGACAAGTACCTTTTCCTCTCGGCCACGATCGTGCGCGAGATCGCGGTGCTGGGCGGCGACATCTCGGCGTTCGTGAACCCGCTCACCGCCGAGCGCATGCTCGCGAAGATCGGGCGCGGCGAGTCCGCGGAGTAGATGGCGCTCAAGATCACCGACCAGTGCATCAATTGCGACGTCTGCGAGCCCGAGTGCCCGAACGCCGCGATCAGCATGGGACCGGAGATCTACGTGATCGACTGGCACCGCTGCACGGAATGCGTGGGGCACTTCGACAAGCCGCAATGCGTCGAGGTCTGCCCGGTCGACTGCATCCCGCTCGATCCCGAACACGCGGAATCGCGCGATGAGCTGCAGGCCAAGTACGAGAGGTTGCTAGGCGAGGGAGGGTGAGCGCTCGACCTCGAGGAGCGCCATGATCCGCTTCTGGTGCTCCTCGTGCTCCTCGCGTTGCGCGGCGAGGCGGGCGGCGAGTTTCTTCAGCTCGTCCAGGCGCGCGATGAGGTCCGTCTCGGCGACCTGGATGCGTCCCATGCCTTCCACGCGCGAGTAGGACTGCTCCTGGTAGTTGTTGATCTGCGCCTCGAGCGGGCGGATGAATCCGCCCATCCACGCGCGCACCTCGCGGTCCGCGATCTCGAAGATGCGCACGACCTGGAGCGCGACAGTCTCGAAGAAGAGTCCGCCCAGCGACTTGCGGCTCTTCAGGAACATGCCCGATCCGCCCTTGAACTCGCGCCGGCTCTGCTCCTCGATGCGGTCGAGCTCGATGAGGAAGCGCTCCGTGGCGAATTGCGCGGCTTCGACGGTGGCGATCTTGTATTCCTCGGTCATCTTGCGGCCGACCATGGCCATCTGGCGGCGCGCCTCGACGATCACCTCGATGGCCTGCGTGAGCTTTTCACGCGATTCCTGGAAGAAGCCGTCGAGGATCTCGGCGATGTTGCGCGAGAACGCAGTGGACGCGACCGCGTCGCGAACGCGCATTCCCGCCGCGCGGGCCGCGGCCGGGTCGAGCAGTTTCTCGAGCGCCGCGGCCTGCCGGTCGTGTGAGACGCGCATGCCGGTCATCATCGCGCGCGCCTGCTCGATGCGCCCGCGCTCCACGCCCGCCTTGCGCGCGAGCGCCTCGATCAGCTTCTGGTTCTTGCCCTGGAGCGCTGCGAGCTCCTCGACCTGGTCGTCGGTGAAGCCGAGTCGGCTCACCAGGAGCGCGCGCGTCTCGCCGAGCACGCCGCGCGCCTCGGCGCCTACTTCCATCGCGTGGGCCACGCGGCGCTGGTGCGTCATGCCGCGCGAGAGGGCCTGCTCCAGGCGATAGAGGCGGCTTCGCAACAAAGCGTCGCGGTCGCCCTGGTGTTTCGCGTTGAGCCCCTGCTTGGCCGACAGGGCGAAGATGCGCGTGGGATCGACGCCCAGCGCATCGGCGACGACCCGCACCTGCCGGTCGATTTCCGAGAGGACCTGGCCCTCGGCGCGAGCGCCGTCGCGCAGCTCGTCGATCTTGTTGAGCACGACGAAGCACGACTCGCGGATTCCCGAGATGGTAGCGACGTGCTCGCTCCACAGGGACCGGTCGCTCTCCGTCACGGCATTTTCCGCGGAGACCACGAAGACAACCGCCGCGGCGTCGGGCACGCGATGGAACGAAAGCTCCGGCTCCGAGGCGAGCGTGTTGAATCCCGCCGTGTCGAGGAGCACAACGCCGGCGGCGAGGAGCGGATGCGGGAAGTTCACGATCGCGTAGCGCCAGCGGGGCACGGCCGCGCCGTCGATGAGGCGCGATTGGGTGAAGACTTCGCAGGCGGCAGGCACCGTCTCGGGCTTCGCCGGATCGAGCGCGATTTCACGCCAGAGCTCGGGACGGGCGAAGCATTCGCGCAGCGCCATTCCCTCGTCGCGCGTCTCGATGGGAAGGAGCCGGATCGAGGGAGGCCGCGAAGGATCCCAGAGGATTTCCACGGGCGAGAGGATCTTCCCGCCGGAGGCGGGCAGGAGGCGCGTGCCGTGATCGGCGAAGAAGAGCGCGTTGATGAGCTCGCTCTTGCCGCGGGATTGCTCGGCCACGAAGGCGATCGTGAGCCGCTCGCCCACGAGGCGCTGCTCGAGGTGCACGAGGCGCGCGGCGGCCTGCTCGTCGATGAGGCGAGCCGACATCGCCCAGCGGCGGAACGCCGCGAGCGATCCCGACACGTGGTCGCGCCACACCTTGAGCGCCTCGAGGCTCATCTCGAAAGAATGCGCCTGTCCGGGGAGCGTGCCCGTCGTGCTCATCGCTGGCAGATGGGGCAATAGAACGTCGAACGCTGGCCCTGGCGCAGCGACCGGATCGGCGTCTTGCACGCGCGGCAGGGCTTTCCTTCGCGCCCATATACGGCGTGGCGATGCTGGAAGTAACCCGGACGGCCCTCGGCGGAGGCGAAATCACGCAGCGTGCTGCCGCCCGCCTCGAGCGCGCGCTCGAGCGTGACGCGCACTGCGCCGGCGAGCTTGTCCCAGCGAGCGGCCGAAATCCGCCCGGCGCTGCGCCCCGGATGGATGCCCGCGCGGAAGAGCGCTTCGCTCGCGTAGATGTTGCCCACGCCCGTGACGATCCCCCCATTCATGAGGAATTGTTTCACGGACACTTTGCGGCCGCGCGCGGCACGATGCAACGCGCCCCCGCTGAATTGCGCGTCGAGCGGCTCCAGGCCGAGGTTTCGCAGCAGCGCGTGGCGCTCGGCCGGGTGCTCGAGCCAGAGCATGGCGCCGAATCGCCGCGGGTCGGTGAGGCGCAACGTCCGTTCGCCCTCGATCCTCACGTCGACGTGGTCGTGCTTCAACGCCGGCGCGCCGTTGGGCACCAGCGTGAGGCGGCCCGACATCCCGAGGTGCACGAGGAGGTGCCCCTTGCGAAGGTCGATCAGCAGGTACTTGCCACGGCGGCGAATGCCCACGACTTCCTCGCCCTGCAAGCGCCGGGCAAGGTCGCGCGTGACCGGCCAGCGCAGGTTCGGATTGCGCACGACGACGTCTCGGATGCGCCGCCCGACCAGGTGCGGCAACAATCCGCGCCGCGTTGTTTCGACTTCCGGCAACTCCGGCATGGAGGTTGGGTCGAATGTTGTTTTAGGTGTCGGGCCCTCGATTATACGGGCGGGTCCGCGACGCTCGAATCGGTCTATGATTGGAAGTTCATCGCGCAGGCGTGGCGCGCGGAGAAAGGCGTGAGGCAAATGATCGGCGCAAGATGGTGGATTGCGGCGGGAGCTGGGCTCCTGCTGGGGCTCGGCGTTCCGGCATGGGCCGAACAGCCGGGCGATACGGTGGTGATCGAGGAAGCTCCGGTCGACGCCGATGCGATGTTCCAGTTCCTCCTCGCGGAAGTGGCCGCGCAGCGCGGCGATACCGACGGCGCCATCGCGATCTACGAGCGCCTCGCCCGCGAATCGAAGGACCCCGCGATCGCGAAGCGTGCCGTGGAGACGGCGATCCGCGCCCGCGAGTTCGGGGCGGCGCTCGAAAGCGCGACACTCCTTCTCGAGCTCGATCCGGAATCGTCGCTCGCTCGCGAGATCATCGCGGCGTTGCTGGCCAACGAGGGCGACCTCGACAAGGCCCGCGACACGATGGCCGGCATCCTCGACAAGGCGCAGGACCGCGGCCCGGTCCTCTCGCAGCTTTCGCAACTGCTTGGAAAGTTCCCGGACAAGGTGGCGGTTCTCGCGGCAGTGCGCCAGCTCACGGCGAAATATCCGGTCGCCGAATCGCGATACGCCGTCGGCGTCGCCGCGCTCGTGGCGGGGCAGCCCGACGCCGCGCTCCCGGAAGCGGATGCCGCGCTCTCCATGAAGCCGGGATGGGAACAGGCCGCGATCCTCAAGGCGCAGATCCTGCGCCGCACGGCCCCCGACCAGGTGATCCCGTTCTACCTGTCCTTCGTCGCTGCAACTCCAGGCGCCAACGAAGTGCGCATGCAACTGGGCCGCGAGCTCGCGGCCGACCACAAGATCGCCGAGGCGCGCGACCAGTTCGCCGAGGTGGAGAAGCGCTCGAAGAAGGACTCGCAGGCTTCCTATGCAGTGGGTCTGCTGTCGCTGCAGCTCGAGGACTATCCCGCCGCGCAGGCCGCATTCGATCGCGCGCTCCAGGAGAATTACCGGGAGCCGACGGCCGTCTACCTTGGATTGGGCCAGGCCGCCGAGGGGCTCAAGCAATACGACGAGGCGATCCGCTGGTACCAGAAAGTCGAGGCGGGTGACTGGATCCGGGCGCAGCTGAAGATCGCGACGCTCATCGCGCGCACCCAGGGACTCGCGGCGGGCCGCGAGTATCTCGAGCACATCGACGCGCACGGCACCGACGACAAGATCCAGATCATCCAGGTCGAGGCGCAGCTCCTGCGCGACGCCAGGGAGTGGCAAGCGACCTACGAAATGCTGACCAAGGCGGTGGACGAATATCCCGAATCGTATGAGCTGATCTACGACCGGGCCATGGCCGCGGAGCGCGTGAACAAGCTCGACGTGCTCGAGGCGGACCTGCGCAAGGTGATCAAGATGAAGCCGGACTACGCGCATGCGTACAACGCGCTGGGCTACACGCTCGCCGACCGCACCAACCGCCTCGCCGAAGCGAAGGAGCTCATCGACAAGGCATACAAGCTCGCGCCCGACGACCCGTTCATCCTCGATAGCCTCGGATGGGTGTACTACCGCCTCGGCAACAATCCCGAAGCGCTCAAGTACCTGCAGATCGCGTACAGCTCGCGCTCGGATCCCGAGATCGCCGCGCACCTGGGCGAGGTGCTCTGGACGCAGGGCAAGCACGACGAGGCGAAGAAGATCTGGCGCGAGGCGCTCGTGGAGAATCCGAGCCACGAGGCGCTGCTCGCCGTGATGCAGAAGCACTCCAACTGAGAAACGTCCTCTGCATCCTCGCGCTGGCGCTCGCCGCCTGCGCGACCGCACCTCCGCAACCGTTGCCCCAGCTCACCCGGGCGCCCCAGGCGTTCGAGGTGGCGGGGCGCATCGCGGTGCGCGACGGGCAGAGGAGCGACATCGCGAAGCTTCGATGGACGCGGGCGCGAAGCGGCCATGACGAGTGGGTTCTCTCATCGCCGCTCGGAAACGAGGTGGCGCGCATCGAATCGGGTCCCGAGGGCGCTACGCTCCTCACGGCGGGATCGGATTCCGCCTGGACCACGACCTTCGGCGCGGTCACCGAGAAGTACCTGGGCGTCGCGTTGGATCCCGACATGCTCGCGGGGTGGATCCACGGGGCTTCGACAACCGGCGCGCCCGAAGGCTGGAAGGTCACGCTGGACGAGACGCAACGCGCGGGCGCCGTCGATATCGCCAAGCGCCTCACCGCTTCGAAGGGCAATGTCGTCGTAAAGTTCGTGGTGGACGAATACCGTTCCCTCGAGGAGTAGCGCTTGCAGTTGCCCGGTCCCGACTATCCCGCGCCGGCGAAGCTGAACCTCTTCCTCCACGTGGTGGGGCGGCGTAGCGACGGCTATCACCTGCTCCAGAGCGTCTTCACGCTCGTGGACCTCCAGGACCGGCTGCGATTCGCGGTACGCGGCGACGGCGTCGTGAATCGCGTGAACGAAGTGCCCGGCGTGCCCGCCGAAGGCGACCTCGTCGTGCGCGCCGCGCGCCTGCTGCAGGAAGCGACCGGTACCCCGCAGGGCGCGGACATCGAAGTCGAGAAGAACATTCCGATCGGAGGCGGCCTGGGGGGCGGCAGTTCGGATGCGGCCACCACGCTCGTCGCCCTCAATCGCCTCTGGAAAACGGGCTTCGACGGAGAAGCGCTGGCGGAGATCGGCGCGGGACTCGGAGCCGACGTGCCGTTCTTCATCTTCGGGCAAAGCGCATGGGCGGAGGGCATCGGCGACCGGCTCGCGCCCATCGAAATCCCGCCACGCTGGTATGCGATTCTCGTCCCGCCGGTGCAGGTGCCGACCCCCATCGCCTACGGGGCTCCGGAATTGACCCGGAACACGGAACCCCTTAAAATAGAAGACTTTTCGGCGCAGTCCCAAGGTTCAAAGTTCCATAACGATCTCGAGCCCGTGGTGACGAGCCGATTTCCCGAAGTGCGTGAGCATCTCGCGTGGCTGCGAAAGCATGGAGACGCGCGCATGACGGGTTCGGGGGCGTGCGTTTTCGCGGCGTTCGATGATCGCGAGAGCGCGCAACGCGTGATCGACGCGCTTCCGGAGACGATGAAGGGCTTCATCGCGCGGGGGATCGCGCTGCATCCGTTGTTGGTTGCACCGTAGGGGAGTAGCCAAGTTGGTTAAGGCACCGGATTTTGATTCCGGCATGCGAGGGTTCGAATCCTTCCTCCCCTGCCAGAGTTCGTACAAAGCAGCGCCATAGCGAGAGAGAGTCGATGGCCTTCGACAACCTGATGGTGTTCACGGGCAACGCCAACCCGAAGCTCGCGCAGCGGGTGGCGAAATACCTGAACATCCAGCTGGGCAAGGCCACCGTCTCGCGATTCAGCGACGGCGAGGTGATGGTGGAGCTGCTCGAGAACGTCCGCGGGAAGGACGTCTTCGTGCTGCAATCGACGTGCGCGCCGACGAACGACACGTTGATGGAATTGATGATCATGTGCGACGCGCTCCGGCGTTCGAGCGCGGCGCGCATCACGGCGGCGATCCCGTACTTCGGGTACGCGCGCCAGGATCGCAGGCCGCGCAGCGCGCGCGTCGCGATCTCGGCGAAGGTCGTGGCGAACATGCTGGTGAGCGCGGGTGTGAACAGGCTGTTGACGATGGATCTGCACGCCGACCAGATCCAGGGGTTCTTCGACATCCCGGTGGACAACGTCTACGCGACGCCGATCCTGCTGGGAGACCTGTGGAAGCACGGGTACAAGAACCAGGTGGTGGTCTCGCCGGACGTGGGCGGAGTGGTTCGGGCGCGGGCGATCGCGAAGAGGCTCGAGAGCGACCTCGCGATCATCGACAAGCGCCGGCCGCGCCCCAACGTCGCGACGGTGATGAACATCATCGGCGACGTGGACGGCCGCACGTGCGTGATCATGGACGACATGGTCGACACCGCGAACACGCTATGCGAGGCGGCGAAGGCATTGAAGGAGCGGGGCGCGGCGAGGGTGGTGGCCTATTGCACGCACCCGGTGTTGTCGGGCCCGGCGGTGGGAAGGATCGAGGCTTCGGTGATCGACGAGCTGGTTGTGACGGACACCATTCCGCTCGGCCCCGAAGCGGAAGCGTCGAAGAAGGTTCGCGTCGTGAGCGTGGCGGAGCTGTTCGCCGAGACGATGCGCAGGATTTGTGAGGGCGACAGCGTAAGCTCGCTGTTCGTGGAGTAGAGGTGGTTGTCACCCCGGCGAAGGCCGGGGCCCAAGCAGCGAGCCTGGTCGCGGGCCGTTGCGCAATGCAGTCCAACTTTTGGAGAAGTCATGAAAATCGCAATCAAAGCCGAACCGCGGAGCGTTCAGGGCACGGGTGCGAGCCGCCGCCTGCGCCGCGAGTCGAAAGTCCCCGGGGTCATCTATGGCGCGGGCAAGGATGCAGTCGCCATCCAGCTCGACCACAAGGACCTGTGGTTCAAGCTGAAGATGGAAGCGTTCCACGCCTCCATCCTGGACATGGAAGTCGGGAGCGACAAGTCGCAGGTGCTCCTGCGCGACTACCAGATGCACCCGTTCCGCCCGCTCATCCTTCACGCCGATTTCCAGCGCGTGGATGCGAACAAGAAGATCCACATGAGCGTGCCCCTGCACTTCGTGAACGCCGAGATCTCGCCCGGCGTGAAGGTCGCAGGCGGCCTGGTGGAGCACGTGATGAAGGAGCTCGAGATCTCGTGCCTGCCGAAGGACCTCCCGGAATTCATCCAGGTGGACCTCGCGAGCCTGCAGGCCGGCCACTCGCTGCATTTGTCGCACCTCGCGCTGCCGTCGGGCGTCGAAGCGATCGTGCCGAAGGGCGAGGATCCCACGATCGCGACGATCGTGATCCCGAAGGTGATGACGGCGGAAGAGGAAGCTGCGGAAGCGGCGGCCACGGCTGCCGTGTCGGCTGCGGACGTGCCGACCACGGCGCAGAAGGCGAAGGAGGAGGAAGCGGCGGGAGCGGCCCCGGCGGCTGGCGGCAAGGAAGCCAAGCCCGCGGCCGGCAAGGAAGAGAAGAAAGAAAAGAAGTAAGGCGAAACAGCAGCGGGGCGATCGCTGGAGCGGACGTAACGCCGCTCGGCTCCGCGAACAATGGACGCCCGCCGCCAAGGCGGGCGTTTTTTCATGGAAGACATCCGGCTCATCGTGGGCCTCGGAAACCCGGGGAAGAAATACGACCTCACCCGCCACAACGCGGGCTTCTGGTGGGTGGACTCCATTGCGGGAGCCAGGAAGGCGCATTGGTCGAAGGAAGCGAAGTTCCACGGCTGGACGGCACGCGTCGACGAGGGCGGCCACGATTTCAACCTGCTCAAGCCCAATACCTACATGAACGAAAGCGGCCGCAGCGTGGCCGCGGTGATGCGCTTCTACAAGATCGAGCCGGCACAGATGCTCGTCGTGCACGACGAGCTGGACCTTCCGCCGGGCACGGTGAAGCTGAAGAAGGGCGGCGGCGCGGGCGGCCACAACGGCCTCACGGACATCATCGAGGCGCTCGACACGAAGGAGTTCTGGCGCCTGCGCGTCGGCATCGGGCACCCGGGCCACAAGGATCTCGTCGCCGACTACGTGCTGCATGAGCCGCGCCGCGAGGAACACGACTTGATCGAGCCGGCGTTCACGCGTTCGCTGGAATTGCTGCCGCGTCTCGCGAGCGGGCGGATGACCGACGCGATGACGTGGCTGCATACCAGAGCTGTCCCCCCGTCGCAGGACGGGGCCCAATCGGATTCGAAAAAATGACATTGCAATGCGGCATCGTCGGCCTCCCCAACGTCGGCAAGTCCACGCTCTTCAACGCGCTCACCAAGGCGGGCATCGCGGCGGAGAACTATCCGTTCTGCACGATCGAGCCCAACGTCGGCATCGTCGAAGTGCCCGATCCGCGGCTGGACAAGCTGGCGGACATCGCCAAGCCCGAGAAGGTCCTGCCGGCAGTGGTCGAGTTCGTCGACATCGCGGGACTTGTCGCCGGCGCGTCGAAGGGAGAGGGACTCGGCAACCAGTTCCTCGCGAACATCCGCGAGACGGCCGCGATCGCGAACGTCGTGCGCTGCTTCTCCGACGACAACGTGATCCACGTCGCGGGCAAGGTCGACCCGATCTCCGACATCGAGGTGATCCACACGGAACTCGCGCTCGCCGACATGCAGTCCGTCGACAAGGCCGTGCAGAAGTACGGCCGCAACGTCCGCGCCGGCGAGAAGGACGCGATCAAGCTCGTGGCGCTCCTCGAGCGCATCCAGAAGGCGCTGGACGGCTTTCATCCGGTGCGCGCGATGGGGCTCACCGCCGAGGAGATGGCGCTGCTCCAGCCGCTGCAGTTGCTCACCGCGAAGCCCGCGCTCTACATCGCGAACGTGGACGAGAAGGGATTCGAGAACAACCCGCTCCTCGATCGCGTGAAGGAATACGCGAAGAAGGAAGGCGCGCCGGTCGTGGCGATCTGCGCCAAGCTCGAAGCCGAGATCGCGGACCTTTCGGGCGAAGAGAAGGAAGTGTTCCTCGCCGACACGGGCCTCACGGAGCCGGGATTGAACCGATTGGTGCGGGCCACGTACGGCCTGCTGGGCCTGCAGACCTATTTCACCGCGGGCCCCAAGGAAGTGCGCGCGTGGACCGTGAAGAAGGGTTCGTCGGCGCCGCAAGCGGCCGGCGTGATCCACACCGACTTCGAGAAAGGCTTCATCCGCGCCGAGGTGATCGCGTACGACGACTACGTGAGCCTGGGCGGAGAGGCGAAGTCGAAGGAAGCCGGCAAGATGCGCCTCGAGGGCAAGGACTACATCGTCAAGGACGGCGATGTGATGCACTTCCGCTTCAACGTCTGATCCTCCTCGCGGTCGCGGCGGCCCGCGTAGTATAGGGCGCATGCGCACCTTCGTACCCGCGCTTGATTGGCTCAGGGCCTACGAGCGTCCGTGGTTCGCGG
The DNA here is from genome assembly GCA_035308545.1 of Usitatibacter sp. GTDB lineage: Bacteria > Pseudomonadota > Gammaproteobacteria > Burkholderiales > Usitatibacteraceae > Usitatibacter. The sequence goes on along the minus strand of DATGGI010000026.1, from coordinate 2,219 downwards.
CGGATCTCGTCGCCGGCCTCACGACGGCCGCCATCGTGATTCCAAAGGCGATGGCCTACGCGACGATCGCGGGCCTTCCGCTGCAGGTGGGCCTCTACACCGCGTTCGTCCCGATGGTGATCTACGCGGCGCTGGGCACCTCGCGCATGCTGAGCGTGAGCACCACGACGACGATCGCGATCCTGTGCGGCGCGGAGCTCGGCCAGATCGCGCAGGCGCAACCGGAGGTCAGTCTCGCGACGGCGACGGCGACCCTCACCATGCTCGTGGGCGCGATCCTGCTCGCGGCCCGCGTCTTCCGCCTGGGATTCCTCGCCAACTTCATTTCCGACCCGGTGCTCACGGGATTCAAGGCGGGCATCGGGCTCGTGATCGTCGTGGACCAGGCGCCGAAGCTGTTGGGCATCCACATCGACAAGGAGGGATTCTTCAGCGACATCCTGTCGATCGCGGGCCACATTCCCGATGCATCGACGGCGACTTTCGCGGTGGCGATCGCGACCTTCGCCGTGATCGGCGTCTGCGAGAGATTCGTCCGGCGCGCGCCGGCGCCGCTCGTGGCGCTGGGCGGTGCGATCGCGGCTTCGGTCCTCCTCGGATTGAAGGAGCACGGCGTGAGCCTCGTCGGCGCGATCCCGCCGGGATTTCCATCGTTCACGATGCCGGACGCATCGCTCCTTCACGAGCTGTGGGCGCCGGCCGCGGGCATCGCGCTCATGAGCTTCACCGAGACCATCGCGGCGGGGCGAGCATTCGCGCGCGAAGAGGATCCGCGGCCCGATTCGAACCAGGAGCTCGTCGCGGTCGGCGCGGGCAACGTGATCGGCGGTCTTTTCGGCGCGATGCCCTCGGGGGGCGGAACATCCCAGACGAACGTGAATCTCGGCGCGGGCGCGCGCACGCAGGTGGCCGAGGTCATCACCGCGGCGACCGCGGTCGCGTCGATGCTGTTCCTTTCGCCGGTGCTGGCGCCGATGCCGAACGCGGCGCTCGCGGCCGTCGTGATCGCCTATTCGGTCGGGCTCATCAGCCCTTCGGAGATCGCCGCGATCCGCAGCATCCGCACGATGGAATTCCGCTGGGCCATCGCGGCGTTCGCCGGCGTGGTCCTCCTCGGCACGCTCAAGGGAATCCTCGTGGCGGTGATCCTGTCCATGGTGAGCCTCATGCAGATCGCGAACAATCCGCCCCTGTACGTCCTCGGGCGCAAGCCCGGCACGAACGTCTTCCGCCCCCGCGATCCGGACAAACCCGACGACGAAACCTACCCCGGGCTGCTCATCGTGCGCACGCTGGGCCGCATGTACTTCGCCAACGCGCCGATCATCGCGGAGAAGCTTCGCGTCCTGGTCGATGCGGAGAAGCCGAAAGTCCTCGCGGTCGACTGCAGCGCGATTCCGGGATTCGAGTTCACCGCGCTCAAGATGCTCGTGGACGCCGACCAGACGCTGCGCGAGAACGGCGTGGAGCTCTGGCTCATCGCGCTGACCCCCGAATCACTCGAGCTCATCCGCCGCACGCCGCTCGCGGCGCGCATGGGGCGCGAGCGCATGTTCTTCACGGTGGAGGATGCCGTGGCCGCTTACCAGAAGAGGATGTCCGCATGAGCGAAGCCCCGGCCCGGGCGGTGCTTGGCACCGTCGAACGCGTCTCCGAGATGTGCTTCGGGCTTTTCATGGCGCTCACGTTCGTGGGGGCCGTCTCCGCGGCGACAGCGGGCCAGGAGGAGAAAGCCGCCATGACGATGTTCTACACGGCGTTGGGATGCAACCTCGCGTGGGGGCTCGTCGACGGGGTGATGTACCTCGTGCGCACGCTCACCGATCGCGGCAAGCGCCTCACGCTCGCGATGGCGGTGCGCGCCGCGCACGACGAAGCCTCGGCGGAGAAGATCCTGCGCGCGGAGCTGCCGCCGATGGTGGCGAAGCTCGTCGGCGACGAGGAGCTCAAGGCCATGCGCAACCACCTCATCACGCAGAGGCTCCCGGAAAAGCCGCGCTTCGAGGCGCGCGACTTCCGCGGCGCTTTCGGAATCTTCGTGATCGTCGTGCTCTCCACCTTTCCCGTGGCGCTTCCGTTCGTTGTGGTGAAGGACGTGCCCACCGCGCTCCTCATCTCGCGCATCCTGTCCGTCCTGATGCTCTTCGGCGGCGGCTACGCGCTCGGGCGCCACGCGGGCTACTCGGGTCTGAAGGCGGGATTCGGGATGGCCGTGATGG
>DATGGI010000025.1:0-4117 GCA_035308545.1 Usitatibacter sp. | reverse complement strand
CGATCCCCTTCACGGGCATGAGCTCGCTGATCTGCTGGAAGCCGATCTCGCATTCGCCGCTCGCGACGATGTCTCCGGCCGGCATGCCCGGCGCCGTCTGGTGCAGCTTCGCGGGCGGCAGCTCCCAGCGCTTGAAGACCTCCGCGAGATAGACGCCGCTCGGCCCGCTCGAATAGGCGATCGACTTCGCCGAATGCAGCGTGCGCTTCAACGCATCCGCGCTCGAGATGTCGGGACGCGGCGCGCCGGCCTTCACCGCGACGCCGATCTTCGATCGCACGAGATCGACGCGGCTGCCCTTCGCGAGCAGGCCTTCGGCGATGAGGTCGTCGATCCCCTTGCCCGCCATGATGACGAGATCGGTCTCCTCGCCCGCGCGCAGGCGCTTGGCGATGTCCGCGCCGCCCACGAACGTCGTGGCGACCGGGAGCCCGCTCTCGCGCTCGAATCGCGGAACGAGGTCGAGATACGCCGCCTTGAAGGCGAGCGAGAGCATCACCTGGATCTGCATGACTACGATTTCCCCCCGAAGATTCCGCGCAGCCAGCTCTTGAGAGCGCCCCATGCGAGGGCGAGCCCGTTCAACTCCTGTTGGGGTGCCGGTGCCCGCGTCGCCGTTGGCGCGGGCGACGACGTTGCGTTGGCCGGGGGATCATCCCGGGACGCCGGCGGCGGCGCCGCGACACGCGCTGCAAAGTTCGCGGCGAACTGGTCCAGGATCTGGTCGGACACGCTGTTCATCAGGCGCCCGCCGAACGCCGCCGCCTTGCCGTTGACTGTCGACTCGCATGCGCCTTTCAGCACGCTCGCGCCGCCCGCGGCTTCCTCGACGGTGGCCGTGAGGTCCATGCTCGCCGACGACGATCCCGTCGAATCCATGCCTTTTGCGACGAGCCGCAACGAGCGCGCCGCGGCATCGATCGCCATCACCTCGATCTCGCCGCGGAAGGAAAGGCTCGCGGGACCGACCTTCACGGCGACGGTGCCCTTGTAGTGGGTGTCGTCCACGCGCTCGGTGATCTTCGCGCCCGGCATGCACGAGGCGGTGGCCTCGATATCGCTCAATACGGCCCATGCGGCCGCAGGGGAAGCCGGGAGCGGAAACGACTTGTCGATCGTGACCTTCACAGGAGGTCGATTCTAACCGCGAGCGGTTGAGATTGCGTGGAGCGCCCCAAGTTGTGGGGATAACCCCTGCAGGAATCTGGCTCGCTGGCGGAGTTATCCACAGCGTGTCCTAGATGAATATTTTTCTGGCGTGAGCGCGCCGGATGATGCCTAGAATGGACGTTTTCGCCCATGAACGACCTCTCCTCCGCCCGCCTGTCGGGCACGCCTCCTGTCGATGACGCCGGCCGCGACGAGATCCGGATCCGCGGCGCGCGACAGAACAACCTGAAGAACCTGGACGTCACGCTGCCCACGGGCGAGCTGATCGTCGTCACGGGGCCTTCGGGATCGGGCAAGTCGTCGCTCGTGTTCGACACGCTCTATGCCGAGGGGCAGCGCCGCTACGTGGAGACGTTCTCGCCGTACGCGCGCCAGTTCCTCGACCGCATGGACAAGCCGCAGGTCGATTCGATCGAGGGAATCCCGCCCGCGATCGCCATCGACCAGACGAATCCCGTGCGAACGTCGCGCTCGACCGTGGGCACGATGACGGAGATCAACGATCACCTGAAATTGCTCTTCGCGCGCGCCGCGAGCCTGCACTGCCGCCAGTGCGGGCAGCCCGTTCGCCGCGACACGCCCGAGACGATCTACTCGCAGATGAAGGAGCGCGCCGAAGCCGCCGGCGATCCGCGCCTCGTGATCACGTTCCCCGTCGACGTGCCGAAGAACTTCACCGAGGAGGAGGTCACCAAGCTCCTCCAGGGCCAGGGCTACACGCACGTCCACCATCGCGACGGCGCGCGCCTCGAGGTGAGGCAGGACCGCGTGAAGATGGGCAGCGCGGAAAAGGCGCGCGTGGTGGAAGCGATCGAAGCCGCGATCCGGGTGGGCAATGGGCGCGTGAACGTATTTCCCGAGGAAGGTGATGCGTGGCGCTTCTCCACGGATCTCCACTGCGCCACCTGCGACATCCATTACTCGGATCCCACGCCGGCGCGCTTCTCGTTCAACTCGCCCATCGGCGCATGCGACACGTGCCGCGGATTCGGGCGCGTGATCGGCATCGACTACGGTCTCATCGTTCCCGACGAATCGAAGTCGCTTCGCGAAGGCGCGGTGAAGCCCTTCCAGACGAAGAGCTACGACGAGTGCCAGGGCGACCTCCTCAAGTTCGCGCCCAAGCGGAACATCCCGCTCGACAAACCCTATCGCGACCTCACGGCCGAGCAGAAGCGTTGGGTCATGCAGGGCGACGGCGACTGGGTGAGCTGGAAGAAATCCGGCAAGACGCATTGGTACGGCGTGAAGCGGTTCTTCGACTGGCTCGAGACCAAGGCGTACAAGATGCACATCCGCGTGCTCCTGTCGCGCTACCGCGCCTACACGCCGTGCTCGGCCTGCGACGGGGCGAGGCTCAAGCCCGAGTCGCTGCTCTGGCGCGTGCAGGGGAAGAACGTTCACGAGCTGATGCTGGTAGCCATCGACGACCTCGCGCGATTCTTCGAGACGCTGCCGCTGCCCGCGCCGCTCGACGAGGCGACCGAATTGCTGCTCGCGGAGATTCGCTCGCGGCTCGGATACCTGCAGCAGGTGGGCCTCGGCTACCTCACGCTCGATCGCCAGTCGCGCACGCTCTCCGGCGGCGAAGTGCAACGCATCAACCTCACGACGGCGCTCGGCACGTCGCTCGTGAACACGCTCTTCGTCCTCGACGAGCCCTCCATCGGGCTGCATCCGCGCGACATGGGCCGCGTGATCGACGTGATGAAACGGCTTCGCGACGCGGGCAACTCGCTCGTGGTCGTCGAGCACGATCCCCAGATCATGCTGGAGGCCGACAAGCTCCTCGACATGGGGCCGGGTCCCGGCGAGCGCGGCGGCGAGGTCGTGTTCTTCGGCTCGCCGGATGAATTGAAGGGCGCTTCCACGCTCACGGCCGAATATCTTTCAGGACGCAAGCGCGCCGACGACGCGCTGCCTTCGGACGAGCTTCGCATTCCCGGCGTCGAAGTGCCCAACAACCTCGCGAAGGATCCGATGCGCGGCGCCGAGATCCTCGGCATCCGCGGCGCGACCGAGCACAACCTCAGGAATATCGACGTCGACATCCCGCTGCGCCGCTTCGTCTGCGTGACCGGCGTGTCGGGCTCGGGCAAGTCCACGCTCGTGCAGGACATCCTGCACCCGGCCTTGCGCAAGCACCTCGGCAAGCCGACGGAGACGCCCGGCGCCTTCCGCTCGCTCGAGGGCACGAAGCACGTGAACGACATCGTGTTCGTGGACCAATCGCCGATCGGACGCACGACGCGCTCGAACCCTGCGAGCTACGTGGGCGCGTTCGACGAGATCCGCGCGATCTTCGCGAAGGCTCCCGATTCGCGCGCGCGCGGCTACACGACGGGCACGTTCTCGTTCAACTCCGGCAACGGGCGCTGCCCCACTTGCAGCGGCAACGGGTTCGAGCACGTCGAGATGCAATTCCTTTCGGACGTGTACCTGCGCTGCCCGGACTGCGACGGCAAGCGCTATCGCGAAGAGGTGCTCGAGGTGAAGGTCGACGGCCGCAGCATCGCCGACGTGCTCGAGCTCACGATCTCGGAAGCCGTGGCCGTGTTCGCGCACGACGAAGGCGTGGTGCGTTGCCTGCGTCCGCTCGTGGATGTGGGCCTCGATTACCTGCGGCTGGGCCAGCCGGTACCGACGCTCTCGGGCGGCGAAGCGCAGCGGCTCAAGCTCGCAGGTCATCTGGCGGAAAGCGCGGCGCAGTCGGACTCCGCCAGGAAGCGGGTCGAGAGAACGAAGGTCTCGGCCGGCGCAAGACGCGGATCGCTGTTCCTGTTCGACGAACCGACGACCGGCCTGCATTTCGACGACGTGTCGAAGCTGCTGCGGGCTTTCCGCCGGCTCATCGATGCCGGCAACTCGATCATCGTGATCGAGCACAACCTGGACGTGGCTCGCGCAGCCGATTGGATCATCGACTTGGGTCCCGAGGGCGGCGCCG
>DATGGI010000024.1:0-55343 GCA_035308545.1 Usitatibacter sp. | reverse complement strand
TCCTGCCGCCCCGCGCGCCCAAAGCGGTCGATCCGGCGCCGCCCGCGGCCCCGGCGCCTGTTCCGGTCGCCCCGGCACCCACCCCGGTTCCGACCCCGCCCGCGGCGAGTGCCCCGGCACCCGCGGATAGCCCAAAAAAGTAGCGCCGGGAGCGCTCCCAAACCCATAAAGGCCCCCGTTGTTGCGGGGGCCTCTGCTTTTAAATATCTCTGATTTTCAATGGCTTGATGACCGGAAAGACCCCAATATGTTGCGCATACACAACAGTGTTGTAAATTTCTACAGAATTCGTTTGACGACCCACGCGATCTTGAATAGTCTTTCCCCCAATGCGACGAGGCGGATGAGCATTTCGGCTTTGAAATCGGTCCAGTTGGCGGTGGCTTTTGCGGGGGTGGTCGTCGCGGCGGGTTGCGCGATGATGGATACCCGGCCCCACGAAGTCGTCGTGAAGGAAAGGGCCGAAGCCCGCCTCAAGGCGGTCCTGGCGGGCGATACGAGGTCGATGTACGAGTTCTTCTCGCCGGCGGTGCGCAAGACGCTGAAGTACGACGACTATGCATCGAGCGTCAACAAAGGATTCTGGAAGGCGGCGACTGTAGAGAAAGTGGAGTGCCCGAAGGCCGATGTCTGCAATGTGGGCTTGTCGGTCGAATACGTGTACAAAGGCGCCAAAGTGCAGTCGCCCCTCAGTGAGACTTGGATCCAGGAAGGACGGGATTGGTGGTATGCAGTCAAAGGCTAGTTTCAGAGCAAGAAGCAACGGATGCGACCGGCGAGGTTGTGTTTGTCTTTTGCCGCCGCGCCGGGTTAGAATCGACCCTTGTAGCCTCTAGAAAGTGATCACTTTCATCTTCACCACAGGAGTAACCCAAAACATGAATACGTTCAAAAGAAAAGCCTTGGCTTCCGCAGTGCTCGGAACGCTTGGCGTCGCGGGCTCTGCCCATGCGATCTACCAGGACCCGAACAACCTCGGCCAGGCCCTGATCTACCCGTACTACACGGTCAACAACGACCCGGCGGGCAACCCGTTCAACACGTTCGTCTCGGTGGTCAACACCACGACGGATGCGAAGGTCGTCAAAGTCCGTTTCCGCGAAGGCAAGGCCTCGGAGGAGGTGCTTGACTTCAACCTGTACCTGTCGCCCAACGACGTGTGGACCGGCGCTGTGGTTCCGTCGAGCACCGACACGACCTCGGCTGGCCACCTGGTCACCGCGGATCTGTCGTGCACGAACCCCCCGATCCCCGCTGGCGGCATCGACTTCCGTAACTACCAGTACGTTGGCGACCCGGTCGCTCACGACGCCGTCGACCGTACGCGTGAAGGCTACGCCGAGATGTTCGAAATGGCCGTGATCGATCCGACGACGGCTGTGTGGACGGCTGTCGTTCACCAGTTCGGCTCGGGCGGCGCCCCGGCTTGCGGCTCGATCGTCACCGGTAACCCGGCTGGCGGCGGAGCGGTTGCCGCTGCTGCCGTGTTCCCGCCGACGGGCGGCCTGTCCGGCACGGGCACGCTGATCAACGTCACGAGCGGTCGCGACACGATGTACAACGCGGATGCGTTCGGCGCCTGGTCGCTGCTCGCCACGTACTCGGAAATCGGCAACGACCTTCCGAACTTCTCGGCCACCAGCCCCGCCTCGAGCGTGGTGAATGACCCGAGCAAGAACCGCGTGTACTTCTCGACCTGGTCGTCGACGACCCAGTCGGGCCTCACCGTCACGGCCGGCGCGCGCGCCGCTGCCTCGACGATGATGCACGACAACGTCATCAACGAGTACATCCTCGACGCCGCCACCGGCTCGAACACGGATTGGGTCCTGACCTTCCCGGTCAAGCGCCTCTTCGTGCACGGCACGGCCGCGATCACCCCCTTCACGACCGCCCTCAGCAAGACGGGCGCGTGCGAGACGATCTCCGTCACGTACTTCAACCGTGAAGAAGTGGGCGCCTCGCCCGCTGGTGTGGACTTCTCGCCGTCCCCGCCCGGTGCCGCGCCGAACTCGCTGTGCTGGGAGTCGACTGTCATGTCGATCCGTAACGGCAGCACCAACGCCCCGGCTCCGGGCTCGGCCCCGACGTCGCTGGTCCTTGGCTCGCAGAACGTGACGGCCGTCACGGTCAGCAGCAACTTCCAGAACGGTTGGGCGCGCGTGCACTTCGCTGGAGCGAACGCTTCGGCGGTCGGCCTGGCGTCGGAAGCCGCGTCGGTCACGGTCACGGCGGGTGTTGCTGCCGCTGGCGCCGAGACCTTCTTCGGCCTGCCGGTTGTTGGCTTCATGATCCGTACGTTCTCGAACGGCACGCTGACCTGCGGTACGGCGTCCTGCCAGGGCAACTACGGTGGAAGCGTGAGCCACGCTTACACGCTGAACGTCCTGCCGTAAGCGAGGAAGCAGTCGAACACGCAGATGTCGCATAACAAAACAGGCGGGCCTCCGGGTCCGCCTGTTTTTGTTTCTTTTGTATTGTTAGATTGCCTTCGAAGAGATCTTCAGAAATCCATGAAGGTGGCGCACGAGAATACAATCTATCTCTCAGCGAGGACCTTCATATGAAACGAATCGAATTCCTGGGTCGCGGCGCACTCGCCGCGATCGTTGCCCTAGGGAGTCTGTTGGCCCTCCCGGCCAGCACGTCGGCCCAGACGGTCTCGGTCAACGGGACCAACACCAGCTGCACGGCGGGCACGACGCAGCTCACCGTAAGCACGACCGGCGATATCACGATCAGCTGCACGGTCAGCGGTGTCGCGGTCTTCTCGTGTTCCGCGACAGCCACACCGAGTTCCATCCAGTCGGGGACCACCCAGACCTCGACCATCCAGGCGGCCAATTGCACCAACGGCACCGCCGCCACCTACTCGTGGACGATTCCCGGCGGGATCACCTCGTCGACCACTGGAGCGACGACGGCGCAGAACTTCGTCGTCACGGCGCCCGCGGGTCTCACCAGCAACTCGAACTACGGCTTTCCCGTGACCGTGACTGCCTCGGGCGGAGCTACGTGGAGCGGATCTGCTTCGCTGCTCGTGACCGCGGCCAGCACGGGCGGTTCGTCGGGCGGTTCGGGCGGCTCCAGCGGGTGCGCCTCGAGCGATGGAACGTTCGTGAAGAACGGCCAGTTCAACCCGGTGTTCACGACCGGCCAGGTGAAGCAGACGTACTCGTATCTGATCCCGTCGACGTTCATGGCGGCGAACAACGTCGTCCAGCTGATCTCGGTCCAGAATACGGGCGTGCAGAATGCAGGCTTGCCGATCGAGCTCGCCATCTCCCCGTGCCCGGGCGACTTCACGTCGCAGGTACCGCCCAATTGCCTGAATTTCGCCAACGCGGAAGCTGGCCAGTTGTGGGTGGCGACGTCGTCTGCGACGGGAGCGAAGTACGGTACCTCGTGCGTCGTTTCGCCGCCGTCGTCGACCGCACCGTACTACCTCAACGTGCGGACGGCGAAACCTGACGGAACCAATTCGTGCATGCTCAACGGCCAGGTCATCAGCGGCCTGCAATGCAGCTTCATCGTCCAGCTGCACTGGGCTCCGAGCTAATACCGCAACACCGCAACAAGCCCGCCTGCAACCTTTGCAGGCGGGCGTTTTCTTTACTGAAGGCCGAGAAATGAAGATTCGAATCCCTTTCGCCGCGCTCGCGGCACTGTTTTCCCTTGCAGCGGTCGCCGCGGAGCCTTCCCCCGATACGGTCCTCATCCAGCGTGGCGACATCGTCGTCACGGCGGGTGACTACTACGCCTACATGGAGAAGATCCCCGAGAAGGAACGGGTTTACCAGCGTGGCGACATCGAGCGCATCCAGAATTCGCTGAGCTCGATCTACATCTTCCGGTCCCTCGCCGCCGAAGCGCGCGCGCAGGGCATCGACAAGGATCCCGCTTTCCAGAAGCGGGTCCAGCTTTCCACCGAGACCCTGCTCGCCCAGGCGTACCTCGCGGGCTTCGAGAAGACGATGCAGGTGCCGGACTTCACCGATGTGGCGAAGGAGAAGTACAAGGCGAGTCCCGAGCGCTACAAGGCCCAGGAGACAATCAAGCTGAAGCAGCTCATCGTGCTGCCGATGGGGCGTTCCGACGACGAGACCCGGAAGCGCATCGAGGAAGCGCGTGCGCGCCTGGCGGCCGGCACCCCGTTCGACGGAAACCTCGTTCGCGAGTATTCGAGCGACCAGAGGAACCGCGTGAGCGATGGCGTGATCGACGGGCCCTACGCCTTGCTGAAGCCCGAGGTCGCGGCGGTCGCGAGGACGATTCCCCTCAACAAGCTGAGCGATCCCATCAAGATCTCCGACGGATACGCGCTCATCCTCGTCGAGGAGCGCTTGCCGGCCAGGACGGTCCCCTTCGAGAAGGTGAAGGACGCGCTCATCGACGGCGAGGAGAGGAAATTCCGCCGCGCGGAGGTCGACAAGAAGCTGGGCTCGATCACGAACTCGAAGGATGTCGTGATCAATACGGACCAGATCGCCGCGCTCGTGATCGAGACGGATCGCGCGAAGCTCCAGGAGATGCACGAGGAGAAGCTCCGGGAGGAAAACAAGGAGAAGCAGCGCCTCCTCAAGCAGGCCGACAAGCCGGGGAACTGATCCCCATGACCTCGTGAGCGCCACGGGCGAAGAGCTCCGCAGGGCTCACGAGGCTTTCTCGCGGGGCAGGATCGAAGAGGCGAGCGGGCTTTGCCGGCTCGCCCTCGCGCGCAATCCGAATGACGCCGGCGCGCTGCACCTCGCCGCCGCCATCTCGCTCCTCGAGGGAAAATCCGGGGACGCCCTCAACCTCGCCGACGCAGCCATCCGCGCGAATCCGCGCGATGCATTCCAGTTCCAGACGCGCGGACAGGCAAACGTCGCGCTCGGGAAAATGGAAGCGGCCGAGTCCGATTTCCGCAGGGCGATCGATCTCTCACCCGCGTTTCCCGATCCGCATGCCAGCCTCGGCGCGCGCCTCCTCGATCGCGGCCAGCACGCGGCGGCGCATTCGCATCTCGACATGGCCGTGACGAAGCGCCCTTCGATCCCGGAATGGCGATTCAATCTCGCCCTCTGCGAAACGGAATTGGGCCGCGCCGATGCCGCCGAACGCCACTTGTCCGAGGTGCTTCGCGCGCGTCCCGACTGGACGCTCGCGTTGAACGAGTACGGCGCTCGCCTCACCGATCGCGGCGACTACGCGAGGGCGCGCCAATGCTTCGAACGATCGATCGCGCTCCAGCCCTCCGATGCGAACGCGTGGACGGGGCTCGGCAGCGTGAAGCGTCGCGAAGGCGATCGCGATGGCGCCGAGCAGGCGTATCGCAAGGCGCTCGGAATCGATCCGGCGAATCCCCTCGCGCTCCAGAATCTCGGCAACATCCAGCGCGAGCGCGGGCGTCTCGACGAATCGAAGGCGATCCTCGAGCGCAGCGTCGCGGCGAGCGGGCTGCCCTACGCGCATTTCGGGCTCGCGCTCACGCGGCTCACGCTGGGCGATCTCGAAGGCGGTTGGCAGGAATACCGATGGCGCGACGGCAACGCGCCCGATCCCGGTTTGCGCGATGCGCTCCGTGCCGCGATCGAGGCGCGCAAACCCATCGAGATCGCGGGAGAGCAGGGCCTCGGCGATGTTCTTTTCTTCCTTCGCTGGATCCCGCTCCTCTCGGCCGATCCCCCGACGCTCACGCTGCGTTGCGATCGCCGCCTGCATCCGATCGCGGCGCGCACGGGATTCTTCGGCCGCCTCGAGGACGAGGCCGCCGGCGCGAAACCGGGCGCCCTTTCCATTCGCGTGGGGGACCTTCCCGCGCTCTTGTGGGGTGGAGCGGCCGAGTTCCCGCCGGCGGTGCGCATCGAGGCCGATCCGGCCGCGCTGGAGGCCGCCAGGCATGCGCTGGCCGCTGCCGGCCCATCACCCTACGTCGCCGTCGCGTGGAGGGCTGGCGTGGCCCCTGGCGCGAGCGAAGAGCGCCTCTTCAAGACCGTTCCCGTCGATCGCCTGGGAGCGGCGCTGCGCGAAGCGCCCGGCACTTTCGTCTCGGTCCAGCGCAACCCCGGGCCCGGCGAGCTCGATTCGCTCGCCCGCTCGCTCGGTCGCCCGGTGCTCGATGCGTCGGCCTTCAACGACGACATCGCCCGAATCACAGGCATGATGGCGGCCGTGGATTCCTATGTCGGCGTGAGCAGCACCAACGTGCACCTGCGGGCCGGGCTGGGACGTGGAGCCGCGATCCTCGTCCCGTTCCCGCCCGAGTGGCGCTATGGCGCCGAGGGAGCCCGCACGCCCTGGTATCCGCATTTCCGCCTCTACCGCGAGCATCCCTCGAAGGGATGGGGCGATGCGCTCGCGGCAGTGGCCGCCGAAATGGCAGGGCAGGATCGGTGAGCGCGCAACGCGAGCCTTCGCTCTTCGGCCATCGCTGGCTCCTCTACGAGCTCACGCGCCGCGAGATCTTCAGCCGCTACGCCGGCAGCGCGGGCGGCCTCGCGTGGACGATCCTCCAGCCCCTCGCGCAGCTCGCGATCTTTTCGATCGTGTTCAGCCAGGTGTTCCGCGCGACGGTGCCGCCGAACTATCCGGGCGTGACCTACCTCGCGTTCGTCGCGGTGGTGCTCTGGCCGTGGATCATGTTCGCCGACAGCGTGCAGCGCGGCATGGCCGCGGTCACGGCCAACGCGGGCCTCGTCCGCAAGGTCGCTTTGCCGTGCGAGCTCTTCGTTTACGCCTCCGTGATCGCCTGCTATGCGATCCACCTCGCGGGTTTCGCGGGCGTGCTGATCGTGCTGCGGCTGTACGGCGAGAACATCCGCCTCGACGGCATCCCGGTCGCGGTGCTGTTGATGATTCCGTACCTGCTGCTCGCGACCGGCATCGCGCTCGCGCTGGGCGCGCTGCACACGATCGTCCGCGACGTGGAGCACGGAACCGGGCTCGTCCTCACGCTCGTCTTCTACGCGACGCCGATCCTGTACCCGCTCTCGTTCGTCCCGGAATCGTGGCGCGGCATCGTGATGGTGAATCCCGTCGCGCAACTCTCGGAGCGCCTGCGAGACGTGCTGTTGCACGGACCTTCCCTGACTCAAACCGATGCGTGGATCGCGCTCATCGGCGTTGCGGTCTTCGCGGCGGGGCTGTGGACGTTCCGCAGGCTTTCTCCCTACTTCGAGGATTTCCTGTGAGCGGCCCGGTGCTGGTGCGCCTCGCGGGCGTCACGAAGGACTATCCGAAGGTCGCGACGGATGCCGACCGCCTGCGCACGATCGCCTCGCTCCTGCTGGGCCGCGGCGAGCGGCCGCACTTCCGCGCGCTCGAGGACGTGGGCCTCGAGGTGCACGCCGGCGAATCCGTGGGCCTCATCGGCGAGAACGGCGCGGGCAAATCGACGCTGTTGAAGATCATCGCGGGGGTCGTGCGTCCCACGCGCGGCACGGTCGAGGTGAAGGGCCGCGTGAGCGCGCTCCTCGAGCTGGGCAGCGGATTCCATCCCGACTACACGGGGCGCGAGAACATATTCCTGTCGTCGGCGGTGATGGGTCTATCGCGCCGCGAGGCCCGCTCGAAGGTCGACGCGATCATCGAGTTCGCCGACATCGGAGAGCAGATCGACGAGCCCATCAAGCACTACTCCTCGGGCATGGTGGTGCGGCTGGGCTTCGCGGTGGCCACGGCGCTGCGCCCCGACCTGCTGATCACCGACGAAGTGCTCGCGGTCGGCGACGAATCGTTCCAGAAGAAATGCATCCAGTGGATGCAGGGCTACCTCGACGGCGGCGGAACGCTCCTGCTCTGTTCCCACAGCATGTACCACGTGCAGACACTCTGCCGGAAGACGCTCTGGGTCCATCACGGCCACGCGCGCGCATTCGGCGAGAGCTTCGACGTGACCCGCGAATACCTCACGTACCACGAGGAGAAGCGGCGCAATGACGCGGCGCCCCCGGCGACGATCCCGGGGAACATGCCGCGCATCGAGTCGGCGTGGATCGAGGGCACGGACGGTTCGAAGCGCTCCACGTTCCGCCAGGGAGAAACGCTCGTGGTCCAGGGCGTCGCCTACGAACCCGACCAGCGATCGCCGGTGCTGCTCTTCGGGATCGTGCGCGCCGACGGAACACCCGTGTACGGATCGCCATCGAGCGAGGCGGGATTCGTCCCCGAGGCCACGGGCGACAAACGCTTCGCGTTCGCCGTCCGCTTCGATTCGCTCGCGCTCCTGCCCGGCAAGTACATGCTCAAGCTGCATGCGCTCGATCCCGAGGGGCTTCGCCTCTTCGACACGGTCGAGAACGAATTCGTCGTGACGGGCGAGACGCGGGACTTCGGCCTCGTGAGGATGCAGCACTCGTGGATGCGGGGGCGCGGTTCGTGAGCGCCGATGCGCTGCAGGCCGCCCAGGAAAGCCATCGCAAGGGACTCTTCAGGGACGCGATCGCGGGCTACGCGACGTTCCTCGATTCGAATCCGGGGCGCGGCGACGTGTGGCACATGCGCGCGGTCGCGGAGCATCAGTCGGGCGCGCTCGATGCGTCGCTCGCGAGCATCGGCCACGCGACCGAAGCGAGCGGCGAGCAGCCGGCGACGATGCTGCTGCGGGGCATGGTGCTGCAGGATCGTGGCGACCTCGAAGGCGCGCAGCAAAGTTTCGCGCGCGCCGCGGAGCTTCGCGCGGGATGGGCGCCACCGCTCGCCAATCGCGCCCAGGCGCTCCTCGACCTCGGAAGGCCCGCGGAAGCGCTCGAGGTGCTGCGCGCCGCCGCGGCGCTCGACTCCTCGAACCCGCGCGTGTGGAACAACATGGGGCTCGCGCTCCTCACGCTCGACCGCGTGGACGAGTCGCTGAAGGCGTTCAACCATTCGCTCTCGATCGCTCCACTTCCGGCGGCGCACTACAACGTCGCGCGCATCCATCACTTCCGCGACGAGGGCAAGCTCGCTTTCGAGCACGCGCGCGAGGCGCTGCGCCTCGATCCGCGCTTCTTCGATGCCCACCTGCTCCTGGGCGACCTGTACCACAAGCGCCGCGACGCCGAGAACACGCAGAAGAGCTATTTCACCGCCACGCAGATCGCGCCCAACAACGCCCGGGTGCGCAACGCCTATGCCGAATACCTTTCGAGCGCCGGCCGGATCGAGGAAGCGCGCGAAGAGTACCGCCACGTCGCGCGAATGCAGCCGGGCGACCTGAGGGCGGCGTTCGGCTCCGCGCTCCTCCTGCCCGCGGTCTATCGCAGCGGCGAAGACGTGGACCGGTGGCGCGCGGAATACGCCGCGGGCCTCGACGCGCTCCGTGATTCCGCGGAACGCTTTCGCTTCCGCACGCCGCGCGAGACGATGCTCCAGGCGCGATGGACCAACTTCTTCCTCGCCTACCAGGGCCGCGAAGACCTCGAGCTCCAGCGCGGCTTCGGCACGCTCATGAACGGCATCCTCGGGCGCAACCTTCCCGCCTGGATGCAGCCGCGCAAGGCGCAACCGGCGCGGGCGAAGATGCGCGTGGGCTTCTGCAGCCATTTCTTCTTCAATTGCACGGCGGGCCGGTACTTCGCGTCATGGGTCACGCGCCTCGATCGCAGCCGCTTCGAGACGTTCGTCTACTACACCAACGAACGCGTCGCCGACGATACGCGCGCGATCATGGCCGCGAGCGACAAGTTCCGCCACATCGCGGGCCGCTCGTTCGATGTGGTGGCGCGCGCGATCCTCGACGACGAGCTCGATGCGCTCGTATTCCCGGAGCTGGGAATGCACGGCGAGACCTTCTCGCTCGCGTCGTTGCGCCTCGCGCCCGTGCAGGCGACCGGCTGGGGACATCCCACGACGACGGGCCTGCCGAACGTCGACTATTTCCTGTCCTCCGGGCCGATGGAGCCCGGCGAGGGCGCGCGCCACTACAGCGAAGAGCTGGTGCGCCTTCCCGGCCTTGGCACGCACTACGTGACGCCCGCGGTGAAGGGCGAGGCCGCGCGGGCGGATTTCGGATTGCCCGGCGACGCGGTGCTCTACCTCGTGCCGCAGTCGATGTTCAAGATCCTTCCGGACAACGACGAGCTGCTCGCGCGCGTGATGGAGGCCGATCCACGCGGCAAGCTCGTCTTCTTCGGCGCGCAGCACAACTCCATCAACGCCGCGTTCCAGGCGCGTCTCGTGGAGGCGTTCTCGAAACGCGGACTTTCGTTCTCCGAGCGATCCATCCTGCTGCCCTTCATGCAGCACGCCGAGTACCTGCTGGTGAACACGTGTTGCGACGTGATGCTGGACACCTTCCATTGGTCGGGCGGCAACACGTCGCTCGATGCGATCGCGGCGGGGCTTCCCGTCGTCACGTTGCCCGGCGACCTCATGCGCGGCCGGCAGAGCGCGGCGATGCTGCGGATGCTGGGCATCGAGGAGCTCATCGCGAAGGATGCGGACGACTACGTGGCGAAGGCGGTGGCGATCGCGAACGATCGCGCGATGCGCGCCACTCTTTCCGGGCGCATGAAGGCGGGACATGGGCTCATCTTCAACCGCGACGAGCCGATCCGCGCGCTGGAAGGATTCCTCGAGACGGCGATCGCGAAATCGCGAAGCGCCTCCCTTCCCTAGGCGATCTTCCAGCCGTGGGTGGCGAAGAATTGCCACGCCGAGCGCACGAACCACCCGACGTGCCTGAACCCCTTGCGCGAGGCTTCCCCGCCGTAGTGCACGATGCGCGCCTGCGGGACGTAGGCGACCTGCGCGTGGCGCCCGATGCGAAGGCTCAGGTCGTAGTCCTCGAAGTACATGAAGAAGCGCGGATCGAATCCGCCGACGCGCCTGAAGATCGGCGTGCGCATCAGCATGAAGCAGCCGCTCGCGAGCGGCACGGGCACCGCGACGCGGTCGTCGGCGAGGTCGCGCATCTCGTAGCGATCGAGCAGCGCGGAAAACCACCGGCGCATGAATCCCGGCGCGAAGCCCCGGAGGAACAGCACCCACACGGACGGATAGCGTTTGCACAGGTACTGGCGCTCGCCGAGCGGGCCGCGCACCGCGGGCGCGACCGCGCCGATGCGCGTATCCACCTGCAGCTCCTCGATGGCCGCGACCAGCGTGTCGCGATCGAGCTCGACATCGGGATTCATCACGAGGTGCGCGTCGGAATCGAGCCGCGGCAGCACGAGGTTGTTCGCGCGCCCGTACCCGACGTTGCCGTGGCCGTGGAGGATCTCGAGCGTGCCGGTCGCGGCGAACGACTTGGCCGCTTCGGCGATCGGGCCCAGCGCTTCGGCCGGACCGTTGTCCACGATGTAGAGCACCGCGTCCGAAACGAGCCCCACGTCGCGCGCCCTCGCCACCGCGAGCGCGAGCGATGCGATCGACCGCTCGAGCACCGCGATGTCGGGCCTGTAGGTGACGATCGTCGCGGAGAACTTCATGCTCAGAAGGGTTGGCGGGTGATGGCCTTCTGCCCCGTCACGCCATCGATCGTGTACGAGAAGGTGCCGTGGCTCGAATCGGAGAACGTGAGCGTGCCGACGCCAGCCTGCCGCACGGTGACGCTCGATCCGTTGAACGTCGCCGAGGAAGCGGCCGGCCCGGTCGTCGCGAACACCTGCCCGGTGTAGGTCGTGGGCGAAACCCACGTCCCATTCGTGAACGTGTACCACGTGGGTGAATCGTTGGACGCATAGACGAACCACACCGCGAAGACCAGGTTGGAGGTGTGCTGCACGATGTTCAGGCCCCAACCGGATTCGTTCGCGTTCCACCAGAGGTCCGAGTAGTTCGCGGCGGGAACGATCGCGGGGCTCAGGAAGGGCTGCAGCGCCGCGTACGCCTTGTCGAATTGCGAGTACCAGTCGGACTCCGTGTTCGTGACCGTGGAGGTCTGCGAGACGCACGCCGCCGCGCCGCCGAAGAGCGCGCCGCGCAGCTGGTATTCGGTTCCGTCGAAGCTGAAGAGCCCCGAGCCGCTGCTGCCGGGCTCGGTGGTGCCCGACGAATACTTCACCTCGTTGAAGAGGTTCGTGGCCGTCGTCCCGGGGAATGTGGAATCGGCGACGAGGCTGCCCTGCGAGACTTTCTTCAGGTCGCCGCTGGGATGGTGCGTCACCACGACCGCGGTTCCCACGGCGAGCGCATTCGCGTTCCAGCCCGCGAAGAACGTTCCCGTGGGCGCCGCGGAGTTGAGCTTCACCATCAGCACGTCCGACGGCTGGTTGCTGTACAGGTAGGTCGAGCCGCCGTTCAGCTGCACGAAGTTGGGCACCGTCTGGTCCGGCGGGTGGCTGCACGTCACCGCCTCGAAGAACCACAGCGTCTGGAGGGTGTTCGCGACGGTCTGCATCTCCGCCGGCGTCTTGTACGGCGGATCTTCGTTGTCGAAGCAGTGGTTGGCGCTGAAGAACCACGGCGTGTGCGTGCTCGAGACGTCGTTGAGGAGCTGCCCGGTGCACTCGAAGATGTTCCTGCCATCCTGCATCACCATCTCCGCGACGGCGTTGCGCATGTTCTGGAACGCGAGCGTGGGATAGAGCGTCGAGCACTTGACGTCCACGTTGCACGCGCCCGAGGCGCCGATCTCGCTCGAATCCTTGCGTAGCCCGCTCGCGAGCGTCGTGAAGAGATGCGACACGCCGGTGACGCGGAACTGCAGCGATGCCGCGTCGATTCCCTTCGGCACGAAGAATTCGAGGGTCTGCGTGTCGCCGTCGGTAATCGGACTCCACCAGGGCTGCGTGCGATCGACGATGTCGCCCACGCGAACGGGGCCTTCGAGCCGCGACGGCGCGCCCGAGCCGAACGCCACGATCTCGACCGACATGGGAATCGCAGACAGGTCGACGGCGAGGCGCATCGCGCCGGCTTGCGGCGAGCTGACGGCGAGTTGCGCCGCGGTGCCCCCATCGACGGATTTCCACGCGAGATCTCCCGAGGATGGAAGCTGCGTCGTGCCGACGGAGCGCTCGATGCCGATGGCCGTACGCTTGGTCGCGTTGCGCCGGGCCTGCTTGAACGACGCCATCTCGCCCACGGACACCGGGGCAAGCGTCGTCACGGCAGCGGAAAGCGGCGGCAGGCGCAGCTTCGGCGTGGCGGCGGCCTTTGCCGTGACCGCAGGCACGCCATGGATCGAAGGCTGTTGTGCGAGGGCCGGGAAGCACGCCACGAGCGCCGCGGCGAGGAAAATCCAGAATTTCTGCATGATCGTGACTCGATTGTACTAGGCAGACCCTGCGCCGCCCTCAGAGTTCCGCTGCGGCCCCGAGTGAGTCGATCGCCTGCAATACCGCGGAAACATCGATGCCGTTCATGCAGCGCGGCTCGGAACATTGCTCGACGGTGCGCGAGCAACGCCGCACCCATTCGACGCGGCGTCCGAAGAGCATCTGCTGGTCGCGACAGTGGAATGGCTCGAGCCCCACGGCGCGCCAGGGCGTGGCCTTCCAGAACTCGCCCGGCGCGCAAAGCGCAGCGGAGCCCGGCCCGAAGAGGGCCACGGTGGGCGTGAACGTGACGCGCCCCAGGTGCGCGACCCCGGTGTCGGGTGCCACGAGCAGTCGCGCATTGGCGACGAGATGCCAGAGCTGGGCGAGATCGAGGCGGCCCGCGTACGAGGCATGGCGCCCCGCCGGATCACATTCGCGCACGATTTCCTCTTCACCGCGACCCGCGCTCCACGCGATCGAGTAGCCCCGGCGCTCAAGTTCCTCGGCGAGCGCCATCCAGCGCGCGGCGGGCCATTGCTTGAGGGGAGTGCTCGCGCCCACGTGCAGCACCGCGTAAGGCATCGACGGAATCGCGAAGGTTTTCGCGCCCGGCGCGCGCCAATCGCCCGGCGCAAAGGGCGGTGGCTCCTCGCCGTCGGCGAGCGCCGCGACCATCGCTCCCCAGGGCGTGGGCTTCGACGCATAGGGACGCGCCTCGTCCACGAACACGTTCTTGCTCCAGCGCGGGTCGCCCGAATGGACCACGATGCGTCTCGCGCGCATCGCCGCGGCAAGCCAGCTGTAGCGGTTGTCGCCGATCACGAATGCGACGTGGAACGGGTCTTCGTCGAGGAGCGCGCGAGTGGTCGCCGAATCCGAAGGCTTGAAGGCAAGGGCGCGCACCCGGTAGGGACCGTGCTCGTAGAGCGGCACGGTGCCGGGCGCGGCGAGCAACGTGATTTCGGATTGCGGATGGTTCGCGCGCAGCTTGGCGAGAAGCGGCGTGAGCATCAGCGTGTCGCCCAGCAGCAGGTTGTGCGCGACGAGGAAGCGCGGCGTTCCCTCGCGCTCCTTGCGGCGCTCGAGACTTCTCGCGATCGCGTGCGTGACCGCGAGCGCGCGCGTCGCGGTGCGCTCACCCATTTTTCTTCGCCACCTCGGAAAAGACGCGCAGCATGCGCTCGACCATGAGCGCGTCTCCGAATCGCTCGCGCGCCGCGGCTGCCGCGCGTTCGCCGAGGGATGTCCGCCATTCGGCGTTGTTCAGGAGCTCCTCGAGCAGCTCGCGTATCGCATCGGCATCGCGCGGCGGGACGATGACGCCCGTGTGGTTCACCTTGACGATCTCCTCGATGCTGCCTACGGGTGTGGCGAGCACGGGAAGGCCGCACGCCATCGCCTGCATGAGCGCTTGCGGAACGCCCTCGTTCGCGTAGGAGGGCAGGCAGAACACGTCGAACGATTGCATCCACGGCGCCACGTCGGCGAGGTTGCCCGTGAATCTCACGTGCGACGCGATGCCGAGCTCCGCGGCATGGGACTCGAGCGGCTCGCGCTGCGGCCCGTCGCCGACCACGACGAGCAGCGCCTCGCCGCGCTTCATCTCCGAAAACGCCTCGAAGAGATAGCGATGGCCTTTCCAGCTTCGCAGCGTCGCGACGATGCCGATGATCGCGACATCCTTCGGCAAACCGACGGACGCGCGTGCCGAGGCGCGATCCGCCGGATGGAATCGCGAGAGGTCGATGCCCGTGGGAATGGAAACGACGCGCGAGCCCTCCACGCCGGTCTCGGCGATCACCTGCTTGCGCAGCTTCTCGCCCGTGGTGACGATGCGCGCCGTCGCGGTGTTGTAGAGCCAGCGCGTCGCGCGGTTGCGGGGCAGCGGCGCCGAGATGTGGCGCGTGCGCACGAGGGGCGGCGGCGAGGAAAGCGTGGCGCGCGCGAGCGCGGCGAGCCACGTATCCGTCGAACTATGGGTATTGACCACGTCGAATGCGTGCCGCGCGAGCAGTTGCCGCATCGCGAGGACGCCTCGCGGTCCCTTGCGCGCGATTGGAACCGCGCGCGCCTTCACGCCATATCGCGAGGCCTCCGCGAAGATGCGCGACTGCGCCGGCGCGGCGAGCAGCACGTCGTGGCCGAGCCTCGCGACGCCGGCCGCTTCGGTGAGCACGCGGATTTCCTGGCCTCCCCACCCCAGCGATGACTCGGTGTGAAGGATCGCGAGTCCCATGGCGTCAGGTGAACTGCAGGCGATGCAGGCCCGCGTAGGTCCCGCCCGCCGCGATGAGCGCGGCATGCGTTCCGATCTCGACGATGCGGCCCTGCGCGAGCACGACGATGCGGTCGGCTTTCTCGATCGTCGACAGGCGGTGCGCGATCACGATCGTGGTGCGTCCCCGCATCAGCGTGTCGAGGGCCGCTTGCACCGCGCGCTCGCTTTCCGTGTCGAGGGCCGAGGTCGCTTCGTCCAGCAGCAGGATCGGCGCGTCCTTGAGGATCGCCCGCGCGATCGCGATGCGCTGGCGTTGCCCGCCGGAGAGCTTCGCGCCGTTCTCGCCGATCTGTGTTGCCAGGCCTTGCGGCAGGGTGCGGATGAACTCCATCGCGTGGGCCGCTTCGGCCGCGGCCACGATGCTCGCTTCCGGCACGTTCGCGGCGCGGCCGTAGGCGATGTTCGCCGCGACCGTATCGTTGAAGAGCACGACGTTCTGCGACACGAGCGAGACCTGGCGCCGCAGGCTTTCCAGCGTGAGCGCCTCGAGGTCGTGGCCGTCGAGCGTCACGCGCCCGGATTGCGGATGGTAGAAGCGCGGCAGCAGGTGGATGAGGCTCGACTTGCCGCCGCCCGAGGGACCCACGAGCGCCACGGTCTCCCCGGGCTCGATGGCGAGCGTGAGATCGTCCAGCGCCGGGCGCGAGCCCGTCTTGTACGTGAGCGACACGTGCTCGAAGCGGACCGCGCCGCGCGCGCGGTCGATCGACACGGTGCCGCGATCGTCCTCGGGAGGCTCGTCCACCAGACCGAAGACGCTCTCGCACGCGGCGAGCCCTTTCTGCAGCCATTCGTTGATGCCGGTGAGGCGCTTCAACGGTTGCAGCAGCATGCCCGTGGCCGCGATGAACTCCAGGAAGTGCCCCACGTCGGTCGTGCCCGCGGAGGCCTGCTGCGCGGCGAAGTAGATGATGGCGGCGATGGCGCACGCGACGAAGAGCTGCGTGACGGGCACCGTCCCCGCGGCCGCGACGGCCTGCTTCATCGTGAAGCGGCGGATCTTCTGGCTCGCGTCCTCGAATCGCTTGCTCTCGTATTCCTGTCCGCCGAAGACGCGCACGACGCGCTGGTTCGCGATGGCCTCGTCGAGCACCTCGGCGACGCCGCCCATGGCGCGCTGCGTCTCGCGGCTCATCGCGCGAAGGCGGCGGCTGAACGCGCGCACCACGACCGCGATCGGCGGGATCACCACGAACGTGATCAGCGTGAGCTTCCAGTTCGACCAGAGCAGGATCGCCATCAGCGCCACGATCGTCACCGTGTCGCGCACGACCACCGTGAGGACGCTGGTCGACGCCGAGGAGAGGTTGTTCACGTCGTTGGTGAACTTGGTGACGAGCGAAGCCGTGGCCACCTCGTCGAAGAATCCCGGCGGCAGGCGCAACACCTTCGCGAACATCGCGCGGCGCAGGTCCAGGATCACCTTCTGCGACACCCACTGCGTCGAGTAGCCCGACGCGAAGCTCGCGATGCCGCTCACCACGAACACCACGATCAGCGCCGCGGGCAGCAGGATCGCGAGCATCGGGTCGTGGTTCACGAAGAGCTGCTTCACCATCGGGTCGAGGAGCTTCACGAGCGCGGCGTCGGCGAGTCCGCCCACGATCATCGCGAGCACGCCCCAGAGGAGCATCGCCTTGTAGGGCCAGACGTGGCGCAACAGCCGCGCGTAGAGCGCCCGGCTGGTCTGTGAAGAGTCCGTCATGCCGCCATTATCGGTGAAGAAGGCGCCGATAGAGCGCGAGGTAGTCCTGCGCCATGGCCTGCGGGGTGAGCGCGGCGACCGCGTCGCGGGCGTCGGCTCCCATGCGCGCGGCCGTCGCGGGATCGAGCTTCTCGAGGGCTGTGGCGAGCGCCTGGATGTCGAGGGCATCGCAAACGAAGCCGGTCCTCCCTTCGACGAGGACCTCGGCGGCGCCGCACTTGTGCGTCGTGACGACGGGCAGCCCGCTCGCCATCGCTTCGATCGCGGCATTGGGGAAGGGATCG
Source organism: Usitatibacter sp. (assembly GCA_035308545.1). Lineage (GTDB taxonomy): Bacteria > Pseudomonadota > Gammaproteobacteria > Burkholderiales > Usitatibacteraceae > Usitatibacter. The sequence continues at coordinate 37,913 of DATGGI010000024.1, read as the reverse complement.
TAGAGCGTGGCGAGCGCGAAGCTGTCCGAGGCCGCGTGATAGGGCCGGACGTCGGAAACCGATCCCACGAATCGAACGCGGGAATCGACGCCGAAATCCCGTGCGAGGTCCGCATATTGCGGCGAGCGCTTGTCGCGCCCGACCACGATCGCCCACGGCTTCGAGGAAGCCTTCGCGATCGCGCGCAGCAGGCTCGCGACGCCCTTGCGCTCGAATCCGGAGCCCACGTGGAGGACGACGTTGGCGTTGTCCGGGATCGAAAGCTGTTGCCGGACGGAGGCGCGCATCTCCGTTCGCAGCCCGGGGTGGAAGCGCGACGAATCCACTCCGTTGCGGATGAGCGTGAGCTTGTCCGCGGGCGTGCCGAAGCGCGAGGCGATTTCCTTCCGCACCATCTCCGAATTGCAGATCACGGCGCGAAGGCGGGGCGACGTGAAGAGCGAGCGCTCCGCGGCGAGGAGGTAGCGGTGATGCGGATTCAGGCGCGTGAGCCGCGCATCGAAGCCGGACTGCACCCGCGCGCGCTGCGCGAGCCACTCGGCGTGCACGCCGTCGCCCGCGCGATAGACGTCGCAGCAGGCGATGCGCTCGTGGGACTGCACGAGGTCGAAGCGCCGGCGCGAAAGCTCCGCGCAGACGGCGGAGGCGAAGCTCGCGTCGCGCCACCAGCTTCCGAGGTGGAAAGGGTCGACGACGATCGCGCTGCCGTCGTGGTCGGGCCAGTGCCGCGTCACGATCGTGAGCGAGACGCCTTCGCCCTTCAGCGCGGCGATCGCGTTCTGGACGAAGCGCTCGGCGCCGCCCGCGGGATCGTAGCGGCTGCGCACCAGCGCCACGCGCGGCGCGAGTGCGGGCCCTGCCGGGCGCGCGGCGCTCACCGTTGCGACAGCAGCTCGTTCACCGCCGAGCGCACCTGCTCGACCGGAAGGAGCGTGATGCATTCGCTCACCTTGCCGCCGCCGCAGCCGTCGTTGCCGCAGGGCCGGCAGGGATGAGTGCTCGTCACCACGCGATGCGGCGCGCGCCACGGTCCCCACTCGTGCTCGCCACTGGGTCCGAAGAGCGCCACGACGGGCGTGCCCACCGCGGCGGCGATGTGCATGGGGGCCGAGTCCACGCCGAAGAAAAGGCGCGCACGCGACGAGAGCGCCGCCATCTCGCGAAGCGTGAGCTTGCCGGAGAAGTCCGTGACGGGCACCCCGGCTTCGGCGACGATGCGCGCGAGGATCTCGCGCTCCCTCGCGTCGGGAGCCCCGGTGACGACCACGCGATGGCCATCGGCCACGAGCGCGCGCAGGAACGCGGCGTTCTTCGCGTCGGTCCACGTCTTGAAGAGCCAGCGCGACGTGGGATGCACCTGGATGAATCCCTTCGCCGCGATGCCCTCGGCCGCGAGCATGCCGTCGATGCGCGATTCGGCCTCGGTCCCCGGCACCATCACGAGGGACTTCTCGTTTTCCTCCGGATAGATTCCGATCCTGCGCAGCGCATCGAGGTTGGATTCGACCATGTGGCGAGGCCGTGCCTTCGGGCTCGGATACTGGTGCGAAAAGCTCCAACCCCACCAGCGGCTCGCTCGCGCCGGCGCAACCGAATATCGCGGGCGGAGCGCTTGCGCGAGCCACGCGCCACGCCAGTGGCCGGTGAGGTGGACGACCAGGTTGTAGCGGCGCTCGCGAAGGTCCTGCAGGAGCGCGAGCTCGCGGTGGGCCTGGAGCGCGAGGCCCTGGCGCTTCCAGCCGCGATCGATCGCGTGGATTCGCGAAACAGCCGGGTGCCCCTCGAGCATGTCGCGCGTCTCGCCATAGACGAGGGCGTCGATCTCCGCGGCGGGAATGCGGTTGCGAAGGACGGTGAAGACGGGCGAGGTGAGGAGCACGTCGCCGTGATGGCGCAGTTTCACCACCAGGATGCGGTGGATGTTCGGGAGGTTGGCTGCGTCGGGGACCAAGGTGTCGGTTAGGATAATGGATTTTCGATGGCAACCACCCCTTCCCCTCACCGCAACGATCCTTGTCCCTGCGGAAGCGGCCTCAAGTACAAGGCATGCCACGGGCGGCTCGACGCCGCCCGCGCGCCCGCGCCTGCGCCTTCGACGGCTCCGCGCGCGGGCGCCGAGGCGTCCCTTCGCAGCGGTCTCGACGCGATGGGCGCGAACCGCCTCGACGAGGCGCTCGCGTGGTTCGATGGCGTTCTGGCGCAATCGTCCACCAACGCTTCCGCGCTGCACTACAAGGGCTACGTGCTGTGCATGAAGGGCAACTTCGACGCGGGGCTTCCGCTGGTCGAGCAGGGAGCGGCGCTCGATCCCGGCAATGCGGACTTCCAGAATCGCGTGGGATTCCTCCGGTACATCGGCGCCGATCCGAAGGGAGCCATTCCCGCGCTCGAGCGCGCGATCGCGCTTGCGCCGAACATGGCGGAGGCGCACAGCAATCTCGCGCTCGCCCTGCGCGAGCTGGATGAGGCCGACCGGGCCCTGGCCGCGGTTCGGCGCGCGCTCGAGCTCAAGCCCGACCTGCCGGCCGCGCGCCTCAACCTTGCCATGGTATTGCTCGCCCTCGGCCGCTTCGGCGAGGCGTGGCCCGCGATCTCGTGGCGGCCCGATCCTCGCGTGAATCTTCGCGATATCGCGGTGCCCAACGCGATCGCCCACGCGAGCGTTCTTCCGCCGCTCTCGCCGGACCCGTGGGTGACGCTCCACGGCGAGCAGGGATTGGGCGACACGCTGTTCTGCATGCGTTTCGCGCCGGCGCTGAAGGAGCGCGGCGCGCGGTTGCGCTTCTGGGGCGATGCGAGACTGGGTCCGATGCTGGTTCGCTCGGGACTCGTGACGGAATGGCACGGCGCGCAGCAGGTGCCCGCGGCCCTCGATCCCTCGCGCCTCATCTGGGTGGGAGACCTCCCGGGTCTCACCGATGCCGGAGATTCGTTTCCCGAGGCGGCGCGGCTCGTGCCCGAGGAAGCGCGTCGAGAGCGGATGGCCGAGCGCCTCGCGACGGCGGGCCCGGCGCCGTGGATCGCCGTCACCTGGCGCGCGGGCCTAGCGCGCCGCGGCAAGATTGTGCTCGCGAAGGAAATCGCGCCGGCGATGCTCGGCGAGGCGCTCTCCGGCGTGCGCGGGACCTTCATCAACGTGCAGCGCGATCCGCAGCCCGGCGAGGTGCGCGCGCTGGAGTCGTCGCTGGGCGCGAAGGTGCACGATTTCTCCGCGGCCAACTCCGATCTCGACGACATGCTCGCCCTGATGGCGACTGTCGACGACTACGTTTGCGTGAGCAACACGAACACGCATCTTCGCGCCGGAACCGGCAGGACCGCGCGAGTTCTGGTGCCCTGGCCCGCCGAGTGGCGCTGGACTCGCGATCGCGAGCGCTCGCCGTGGTTTCCCGCGTTCCCGCTCTATCGCGCCGGCGCTGGCGGCGACTGGGGCGATGCGTTGGGCGCGTTGCGCAAGGACCTGTCGGCGGCATGAGCGCGCGCAAGGAGTTGGAACGGGCCGTGGCGTTGTTCAACGAGGGCCGGCTCGCGACGGCGGAGGACATCATGCGGGAGCTGGATGCGCGCCACCCGCAGGACGTGGAGGTCGCGCATTTCGGCGGCGTCCTCGCCAACCGCATGGGGCGCTACGAGGCGGCGGTGCAGCGGCTGGGGCGCGCGGTGCGAATGCAGCCGTCGCGGGCGAAGGCCCATGCCGCGCTCGCTTTCGCGCTGGAACAACTCGGACGCCTCGAGGACGCGGGACATTCGTTCGACGCGGCGATCGCCGCGGAACCCGCATTCGCCCAGGCGTACAACGGCAAGGGCGTCGTGCTCGTGAAGATGGGCGATCCTTCCGCGGCACTCCCACTTTTCGACCGCGCCATCTCGCTCGATGCGAATTCCGTCGAGCCCCGCCTGAATTCGGCGCGCGCCCTGATCGACATGGGACGGGAAGCGGAAGCGGCGAAGCGTTTCGGCGAAGCGGCGCGCCTCGCGCGCAACGACGAGACCCTGCGAATGAGCGCCGAGGGATTGCTCCAGGCGGGGGATGCCGAAGCGGCGGCGAATCTCTATCGCGTCCTCGTGCAGCGGCACGGAGACGACGCGGCGCTTCGCGCCGAGTACGCGCTCGCCCTCGAAGCCGCGGGTCATGCCGTCGAGGCCCTCGCTACCGCGCAAGCGGCCGCCGCTTCCGCCGGGCCCCTCGCGGTCCCGTACAACGCCTATGGCGAACTGTTGCTCAATCGCCATCGCTACGACGAGGCTGTCGCGCAGCTCAGGCTCGCGCTCGATCGCGATCCGGCGTACCTCGAAGCGGCGTTCAATCTCGCAACGGCGTCGAGGGCCGCGGGCCGCAACGACGAGGCGCGCTCCGCGCTCGATGCGCTCGAGCCGCGCCTCGATGCGGTGGGCCTCGCGAGCATCGCGGTGCACTACTCGGATCTCGGCGATTCCGCGCGCTGCATCGAGCTGGCCGAGCGCGCGATCGCGCGCGATCCATCGATCTCCGCGGCCCACAGCACGCTCGCCCTGGAGCTGTTGCGCACGGGAGAGGTCGACCGCGGCTGGCGCGAATACGCGTACCGTCCGTGGCGCGGCAGCGAGATCCTCGGCGATGTCGCGGCAGGGCGATATCCGCCGCCGTTGCCCGCCTCGCTCTCCGGCCGTGACGTCCTGATCCTTTCGGAGCAGGGACTCGGCGACATGCTCTTCTTCCTGCGATTCGCGAAGCCGCTCGCCGATGCGGGCGCGAGACTGCATGCGATGCGTCTCGACCCGCGCCTGCTTCCGATGGTCCGCAGGTCGATGGCGATCGAAGAATGGCAAGGCGATCGTGAACCCGGCGAGGACGTCATCGCGATCTGGGCGGGCGACCTGCCGGCGTTCACGCGCTCGCTCGATGCGGATTCGTCGAAGGCATTCCCGCTCGCGCCGCTCGCCGAGCGCGTCGCGAAGATGAGCGAGCGCCTCGGCCCAGCGAGCATTCCACGCATCGGAGTCGCGTGGCGCGCGGGGACGCGTCCCTCGTCGATCACGGGCCGCAAGCAATTCCTCTGGAAGGACGTTACGCCACGCTCGATCGGCGAAGCGTTGGCGGGATTGCCGGTGCAGCTCGTCTCCATCCAGCGCAGTCCCGAGGCCGGATCCACGGAAGAACTCGAGCGCGCATTCGGCGCCAAGGTGATCGACGCCTCGGACGCGAACGCGGATCTCGAGGACATGCTCGCGTTGCTCTCGTTGCTGGATGGCTATGCGGGCGTGAGCAGCACCAACATCCACCTGCTCGCGGGCCTGGGGCGCGGCGGGCAGGTGCTGGTTCCATTTCCGCCCGACTGGCGCTGGCAGGCGCGCGGCAGGTCCAGGTGGTTCCCCGGCTTCGCGACCTGCCGCCAATCGGCCGACCGGGAATGGGCACCCGCCCTTCAGGCGTTGCGCGCGGATCTCGACGGATCGCGCTGACCGGATCGGCTAACATCACGGGTTCAAATGGCTCAAGAATTGCCACAACCGGCGCGCAAGGAATTCGAGAAGGCGGTGGCGCTCTTCAACGAAGGGCGATTGGCGACGGCCGAAGGGATTTGCGCGGATCTCGAGACTCGCTATCCGCAGGATGTGGAGATCGCGCACTTCGGTGGCGTGGTGGCCAACCGGATGAACCGTTACGACGTCGCGGTGCGACGGCTCGCTCGCTGCGTGCAGTTGCAGCCGAAGCGCGCCAAGGCGCACGCGGCACTGGGCCTCGCGCTCGAGCAGCTGGGACGCTGGACGGAGGCACGGGAGTCTTTCGAGAGGGCGATCCGGGCAGATCCCTCCTTCGCCCAGGCCTATAACGGATTGGGCGTCGTCCTGGTCAAGATGGGCGATCCGTCGGCGGCGCTCCCGTTTTTCGATCGCGCGATCGCGCTCGACACAGGCTCCGTCGAAGCCCGGCTGAATGCGGCCCATGCGCTGCTCGACATGGCGTTCCTCGACGCCGCGGCGCAGCGCTTTCGCGAGGCGGCGGCGCTTGCGCGGCGCGACGACCTGCTGAGGACCTGCGCGGCGGGGCTGTACCGGGCGGACGATATCGATGGCGCCGAGAGGATCTTTCGAGCGCTGATCGAGAGCAATCCGTCGGATGCTCCATCACGCGCGCAGCTCGCGCTCGTGCTCGAGGAAAGGGGCCTGGCGGCGGAGGCGCTCGCGGCGGTCGAGGCGGCGGTCGCATCGCAGCCGTCGTCCGCTGCCGTCCGCAATTCGTATGGCGCCATCCTCCTCAGCCGGAAGCGAAGCGATGAGGCCGCCGTCCAGTTCCGCGAGGCCGTCGCGCTCGATCCCGGTTTCAACGAGGCGGCCATAAACCTCGCGGTCGCGCTGCGCGAAAAATCCCGCGATGAAGCTCGCGCCGAGGCGGAGGCGATCGAATCGAAGCTCGATGCCCTGGGCTGCGCCCGGCTCGCGATGCTCTACACGCGCCTGGGGGATACGGCAAAGAGCATCGAGCTGTGCGAACGCGCCATCGCATTGAGCGCGCATCTCCACAATGCCCACGCCACGCTGTCGACCCAGTTGCTCCGGACGGGCGAGCTCGAGCGAGGTTGGCGCGAACACTTGTACCGGCCCTCGCGCGGCAGCGAGATCTTCGAGCAGGTGATCCGCGGAACCTATCCGCCGAAACTGCCGGCGGATCTCGCGGGAGTCGACATCGTGATCCTCTCCGAGCAGGGCCTGGGCGACATGCTGCTCTTCCTGCGCTATGCCGCGCCGCTCGCCCGGGCCGGCGCGAGGCTGCACCTCAGCCGCCTGGATCCTCGCATTGCGCCGATGGTGATGCGCGCGCTCGCCGCCGACCTGTGGCCCGACGAGCGCCCGGTGCCCGCGAACATGCCGGCAGTCTGGGCGGGCGACCTTCCGCTGTTGGCGCGGCCGTTGACCGGCAGCGATGTCTGCCCATCGCTCAGGAGCGCGCCGCTGCCCGGGCGGATAGAGCGCATGCGCGAGCGGCTGGGGCCCTCGGAGGGCAAGCGCGTGGGCGTCGCATGGCGCGCCGGGACGCGCAGCGTCGGGCGCAAGGGCACTCTCTTCAAGGACATCGAGCCGCGCATGCTAGGCGAGGCTCTCGCCGGAACGCCGCTGCAATTCGTCTCGATCCAGCGCATTCCGGAAGCGGGATCGACCGACGAATTCGAGAAGGCGCTCGGTGCGAAGGTGATCGATTGCTCGGACGTGAACGAGGATCTCGAGGACACGCTGGCGTTGCTTTCGCTGCTGGACGACTATGCGGGAGTGAGCAGCACCAACATCCACCTCCTGGCCGCGCTCGGGCGAACGGGGAGGGTGCTGATACCTTACCCGCCGAACTGGCGCTGGCAATCGAGTGGCGAGTCGGTCTGGTTCGAAGGGTTCGCGACTTATCGCCAGACGCTGGAGGGTGATTGGAGCGGTGCGCTCGAAGGCTTGCGCGGGGATTTGACCAGGGAGGCGAAGGGATGATCAGGGTCTTCATCGGATACGACAGCGCCGAGCGCGTGGCGACGAGCGTGCTCGCCCACAGCATCAACGCGCACGCGAGCGAGCCGGTCTCGATCACGCCGGTGATGCTGTCGCAGCTTCGCGGCGTATTCGACCGCCCGCGCAACGAGCTTCAATCAACCGAGTTCTCGTTCTCGAGGTTCCTCACGCCGTGGCTCGCCGGCTACGAGGGCTGGGCGGTCTTCATGGACTGCGACATGATCATGCGGGACGACATTGCCCGCCTGATGGCGCTTCGCGACGACCGCTACGCGGTGCAGGTCGTGAAGCACGTGCACGTGCCCAAGGAAGAGAAGAAATTCCTCGGCCAGGTGCAGACCCGGTACGAGAAGAAGAACTGGTCGTCGGTGATGCTCATGAACTGCGCGAGGTGCCGCGCGCTCACGCCGCAATTCGTGAACACCGCCACGGGGTTGGAGCTCCACCAGTTCAAGTGGCTCGGCAACGACGACCTCATCGGCCCGTTGCCGGCGCGATGGAATCATCTCGTGGGCTACGACGCGCCGGATCCGGACGCCGCCCTCGTGCATTTCACGATCGGCGGTCCGTGGTTCAAGGAATACGAGTCGAGCGAGTTCGCCGGCGAGTGGTTCGCCGCCCGCGATGCGATGCTCACCGCGAGCGGCCGCGCGAAGGCTCCCGCCTAGAAGCTCTGGAAGCTCACCGTGAAGAGCACGCCGCGTCCCGGAGCGGGGTAGCCGACCACGGTCTCGTAGCGCTTGTCGCCGAGATTGGTCGCCACGACCTGCGCCGACCAGTTCTTGTCGATGTCGTAGCGCACGCGCGCGTCGACGACCGCATAGCCGGGCAATCGCGTCGAAGGATCTTCGTTCGTCGAGTCGAACCGCTCGCCGCTCGCGAGCAGCGTCATGCCCGCGGTCCACGATCCCCAGGCGCGGCTCACCTCGAACGTGCCGAAGCGCTCCGCGCGGCCCTGCAACATCGCGCCCGTGTCTTCGTTCTTCGGGCGTTGCGCCGTGAACATTCCTTTCCACCGCGCGCCGAGCCACTTCGTTTCGGCGGCGAGCTCGATTCCCTGGGCCCGCGCCCTCGACACGTTGAGCACCGTGCCCTGCGTGAAGTCGTAGACGATGAGGTCTTCGAAACGGTTGTCGAAGTAGCTCGCGTGCCACCGGAACGTCGAGCCGGGAAGGTTGCGCACCGAGAGCTCGTAGCTCGTCGACTGCTCGGGCTGCAGGTTCGGGTTCGGCGCGTAGCCCGGGAACGACGGCCCATACAGGTCGTAGAACGTGGGCGCGCGAAATCCCTTCCCGTAGGTGAACGCGAGCTGCGCCACGCCGGTCCAGTCGTAGGCGTAGCTGAAGCTGCCCGTCGAGTGCTCCCCGAACTGGTCGTCGTCGTCCCAGCGCACGCTCGCCTCATAGTGCTGGCCCTGCCACGACTGGTTGATCCCCACGAACACCGAGTTGGTGTTGCGCTGGTCGTTCGTGAAGGGATCGCCCGCGTCCGTGTAGATCTTCTGGCGCAGCGTTTCGGCGCCGAGGGACCACGCGCCGCCGGTGATCGGGAACTCGTTCAGCCACGTCGCCTGGAACTGCCGGGTCTCGAAGTGATCCGTGAAGCTGCCGTGGTCCTCGAGGCGGTCCAGCCCTTCGGCGACCGACAACGTGCTCGTCCACGAGGGCGAGAAGAGCGAAGACGACGAGAACTTGGCGCCCGAGATCACGTGGTAGTTCCAGTCGTCGCCGGGGCCCGCGTCGAAGTGCGTGTGCGCGTTCGTCGTGAACGCATCGAGGGCGAGCGTCTCGCCGGTCCACATCTTGTGCGTGAGGTGGAAATTGAAGTACGCGTCGTCGTAAGGGTCGCGGTCCGGGTTGTAGCTGAACGTGTTGCGCGGGTCCGTCGCGCTCGGCGCGTCGACGGAGCGGTAGCCGGTCGAGATCGAGAACTTCGTCGTCTCGTCCGCGCCGGTCACGCCGGCGTTCACGCGCCAGTCGTTGTCGTTGCCGTACCCCGCGTTGGCGAAGAAGTAGGGCACGTTCTTGCCGCGCGTGAAGACCTGGATCACGCCGCCCATCGCGTCGCCTCCATAGAGGCTCGACAAGGGTCCCTTCACGACCTCGATGCGCTCGATCATGTCGATCGGAATGTTCTCGATCGAGGTGGTGCCGACCGTGGCGGAGCCCACGCGCATTCCATCCACGAGCACGAGCGTCTGCTGCGCGCTCGCGCCGCGGATGAAGATCGATTGCGGTTGTCCCGGGCCGCCGTTGGAGCGGATCTCGATTCCCGCCTCGCGTTGCAGCACTTCGGCGAGCGAGAGCGAGCCCGCCGCGTCGAGCTGCTCGCGCGTGATGACGACAGTGTCCCGGATCGTCGTGGTCGGCGTGGTGGCCCGCGTCGCGGTGACGACGACGGGATCGGGCGATTGCCGCAAGTCCGGAGGGGATGTATCTGACTGGGCCTGTGCGCCCAGGCTGGCGAGCCCCGCGAGGCCCGCGATCGACAGCGCTTTCATAGGTTGAGGTCGTCCTTCGTCGAGCGGCGAGCGTCCCCGCAAGCCGCAGGTTTTCGATTGGAAGGCCTCTGTGGCCTTCCCCCGGCGCGAAGGGACCGGTCTCCGGGCTCGCGAGGACGTCTTCGACAGAGGCCTTCCCACGGCATTGGTTCGCCGCAGTGGCTGTGTTTCCGTCGATCGCTCGCTTACCGTTGCGGGGGCAGCGCCGGCATCAAACCGGCTTCCCGTGCATCCCTTTGCTCACGCGATCATACGCGAGCTCATTCGCCGCGCTCGAAACGACTTTCAAAAGGGGCGCTTACACATTGACGCCGAACGGGTTTTCCAATAGGGTGGGGATATGGACGCGGAACTCGACGGTCTCGAGGAAAAGCTCGCGCTTCTGGTGCGCCGGCTGGAGAGCCTGCGCGACGAGAACCGGGAGTTGCGCCAGCAGCTCGCGAACCGCACCGACGAGAACGCGCGGCTGGGCGAGAAACTGGGCGCCGCGAAGTCGCGCATCGAGGCGCTGCTCAAGCAGATTCCGGAGACCGAGTCGTGAGCGCTCCGGAGAAGGCGAACGGCAAGGGCGCGCTCACGCTGAACCTGCTCGGGCGGGAATTCCGGGTGGCGTGTCCCGACGGCGAAGAGAAACAGCTGCTCGCCTCGGCCGACTATCTCAATCGCAAGCTGAAGGAAATCCGCGACCACGGCAAGATCGCGGGCAACGAGCGCATCGCGATCATGGCGGCGCTCAACATCGCGCACGAAATGATGACGCATCGCGTCCCCCCTTCGCTCGCGGCCATTGACGGCGATGCGATTCGACGTAGAATTGTGTCGATGCAGGAAACACTGGATTCGGCGCTGGCGGCCGACCAGGAGAAGTTGTTCTAGCAGTCGGGTTTCCTGCGGCGTTCGTCCGGGCTTACATCCTTTGAACCGATAGCGGTAACCCTGGACGCCGGCCAAGGTCACTATTGTGCGAGTCCCACGTCGGACTTACCTGCGGTGACCGGTTGGCGACCGCCTTGAACCGATGGTTCGAGGTGCAGCTTGGACGAACACCGCAGGAAATCTTTTAGATGAATTACTGGCTGATGAAGTCCGAGCCCGACGAGTTCTCGATCGACGATCTCGTCAAGGCGCCCAAGCAGTCGACGCCCTGGTTCGGCGTCCGCAACTACACCGCCCGCAACTTCATGCGCGACTCGATGCGCGTGGGCGATGGCGTCCTCTTCTACCACTCGAGCTGCGAAGTTCCCGGCATCTACGGCCTCGCGAAGGTGGCGAGCAAGCCGCATCCCGACGAGTCCCAGTTCGACCGCAAGGGCGAGTACTTCGACCCGAAGGCCACGCGCGAGAATCCGCGCTGGATGCTCGTGGATGTGAAGCTTGCGAAGAAGACCCGCCCGATGCCGCTCGAGGAGATGCGCTCGTACCGCGAGCTCGCGAAGATGATCACGCTGAAGCGCGGCAACCGCCTGTCGATCACGCCGGTCACCGAGGCGGAGTGGAACTTCATCGTGAAGCGACTCGAGGCGGGTTAGCAGGCCGCGAGGCCGCGAACCTCTTCGTAGAAGCGAAGCGCGTTCTCCGGGGACGATAGCCGCGCCGCATAGTGCTCGTTCGAGCCGCGCACGCCGTCGAGCTTCGGAAACTTGGCCACGAAGCGCTGCGCATACAGTTTCCAGGCCTCCTCGAAATTCCCGAGACTCATGTGCGCGGCGACCACGTCCGTCGTCACGGCCACGCTCTGCCCCGCGAGGAACGCGCGATAGGTGAAGTCGAGGTCGTAGAAATGGAACCCGTCGAATGTCGCCGAATCGAAGCCCACGGCGAGCGCCGATTCGCGGCGCGCGGCGAAACAGAATCCGTCGAGCGCCTGCATGCCGCCCATCGTTCCGCACTCGAGGCTGAAGAGAGTCGCGTTGCAGGCGCGCGAATCGCCGGGCACGGGCGTCGCGACGAAGCCGCGCAGGTGCGGATGCCCGGCCCACATCACCGCGGGTCCCCGGACCTTGTCGCTCCCCGCGAAGCCGACGACGTCGTGCTCCGCGAGCGCGCGCTCGATCGCGTCGAAGGGCGATGCGGACAGGAACGCCACGTCGTCGTGCGAAAAGACGACGATCCCGTGTCGCGAGCGCTCGAGTCCGCGGGTGTAGCCCTCGCACAGGGAGCGCGCGTCGTCGATGACGATGAATTCGTGCTCGCGCCCACCGAGGGCTTCGCGGAAGTTCTTCTCCATCGCGGCGCGCCGGTCGGGGCGGATGCTGCACGCGACGATCGATACCGGTTGGTGCGCGCACGCGACCGGGTCGCGCCGCTCGAGAGGAAAATAGGCGGGCCCCCCGTGCTCGACGTTCTTCGCGATGAGCGTGGCCGCGCTCTGCACCGCGCCGCCGTAGATCCTCGGCCAGCCGTCGGCGTGCGCGAGCTGCGACGCCCTGCGAAAGGACCGGATCGCCTCGCGCGGATCGTCGAGCGATGCGAGCGCCACGCCCAGGTTGTAGTGGGCCGCGCAGTTGCCCGGCTCCGCGGCGATGACTTCGCGATACGCCCCGGCGGCCTCGGCATTGCGCCCCGCGGCCCGGTGCGCATTGCCTTCGGCGAGGCGCGAGTGCGTCACAACCCGCACCACCTTCGCATGAGCGTCGCGAACAGGTCCGTGGATTGCTCGATGCGTCCCATGGAGCACCACTCGTCGGTCTGGTGCGCTAGCGTGGGCTCGCCGGGGCCGAGGATCACGGCGGGCGGGCCGCCGAAGCCGCGCTTGAGATCCGCGCCGTCGGTGGAGAACGTGATCGTCTTCGGCGTGGGGCGGCCCTCGAGGAGCGGCGTGCAGGTGTCGAAGACTTCCTGCACCCATTCATTGTCGGGCTCCGTGTAGAGCTTCTCGGTATCGACGATCTGGCGCACGGTCGCGCCGCGCGGAGCCAGCAGCGATTGCAGCGACTTGCACAGGTGTCCGTGCTCGATGCCCGGGACCGTGCGCGTGTCGAGCGTGATGCGCGCTTCATCGGGGACCGAATTGGTGTTCAGGCCGCCGCGGATCGTGCCGACGTTCATCGTGGGCTTGCCCATCACGGGATGCGACTCCACCGGAAAGTGGAAATGGTCGAGGTCGCCGATCACGCGCGCCATCTTCACGATCGCGTTGTCTCCGACCTCCGGCATCGAGCCGTGCGCCGTGACGCCTCGGGTCTCGATCTCGAACCACGCGAGGCCCTTATGGCCGATGTAGGGATAGTTGGCCGTGGGTTCGGCGACCACGATGGCGCCCGCTTTCCCGAGGAGCTTGCGGTCCGCGAGGAACTTGGCGCCCTCGCACCCGACTTCCTCGCCCGCGGTGATCACGAGCACGAGGCCCGGCGTGCGCGCGAGCTTCGGCGCGAGCTCGATCGCCGCGCTCACGAAAGCCGCGATGCCGCTCTTCATGTCGGTGGATCCGCGGCCGTAGAGCTTGTCGCCGTCCGTTTCGCCCGCGAACGCGTCGTGGTGCCAGTGCGCAGCGCCGAGCGGCACCACGTCGATATGACCGGTGAAGCAGATGGGGGGCTTGTCCGCCGAACCGCCGATCTGCGCGATGAGGCTCGTGCGCCCTTCCGCGAACTCGTGGTACTCGACGCGATAGCCCGCGTCCTCGAGGCGCTTGCCGATCGCCCGGGCGCACGCGCGCTCCATGCCCGGCGGGTTGATCGTGTTGAACGCGAGCAGCTCGCGCGTGAGGGCGCGCGGATCGAGTCGCGCGGTCATGGGGCCGCCAGGCGCCTGAGCGCTTCCTGGTACTTCTCGCTGGTCTTCGCCGCGACCTCGGCGGGCATCTGCGGCGCCGGGGGCTTCCTCGCGAATCCGATCGCGTCCAGCCAGTTGCGCACGTACTGCTTGTCGAAGCTCTCGGGGCTCGCCCCTTCCTTCCACGTGTCGAGCGGCCAGAAGCGCGAGGAATCCGGCGTGAGCGCTTCGTCGATGAGATGGAGCTTGCCGCCGGCGTCCGTGCCGAACTCGAACTTCGTGTCGGCGATGATGATGCCGCGCTCGAGCGCGTATTTCGCCGCGGCCTCGTAGAGCTTCACCGCGGTTTCCCTCACTTCATTCGCGCGCGCCTCGCCGATTTCCTTCGCCATGCGTTCGAAGGAGATGTTCTCGTCGTGATGGCCCGCTTCGGCCTTGGTGGCGGGCGTGAAGATCGGATGCGGCAGCTTCGACGCGCGTTTCAAGCCCGGCGGGAGCTTGATGCCGCAGACGCTCTGCGATTCCTGGTATTCCTTCCAGCCCGAGCCTTCGAGGTAGCCGCGCACGACGGCCTCGACCGGAATCGTCTTCATGCGCCGCACGACGATCGCGCGGCCGCGCACCTGGTCGCGCTCGCCGGGAGCGACGACCGACTCCGGATCGATGCCGGTGAGATGGTTCGGGACGATCGACGCGAGGCGGTGGAACCAGAAGTCGGCGAGCTCGGTGAGCACGCGGCCCTTTTCGGGAATCGGCGTCGGCAGGATCACGTCGTAGGCCGAGAGCCTGTCGGTCGTGACGATGAGGAGCTTGTCGTCGCCCACGGCATAGATGTCTCGAACCTTGCCGCGGCCCACGAGCGGGAGGGACTGGATCGACGATTCGTACATGTTCATAGGATGGCGGCCGCGGTGAAGGCGATGGCGATGGAGAGCATCACGAGCAGGAAATAAGCGACGAAGACGAGGACGAAGCGCGCGATGAGCGCCCACGTGCGGCCGCCGAACACGGCGCGCATCGCCGCGGCCGTGTAGATCGCCGCGGGAATCGTGAGGAGCATCGGGCTGCCGAAGGGCGCCACGATCGCGCCCAGCAGGAAGACGAAGGTGTGCACATGGAAAGCGAAGACGAGATGCTCGCCGTAATTGTACGGGCGCCGCCAGTACACGGCTTTCGTGAGCATCGCGAACACCGGCACGAGCAGGAACATCGCGTAGGGGAATGTCGCGATCACGCGGGCGAGGAGGAACTGGTTCGCTTCCGCGCGCGTCTTCCCGGCGAAGTGCTCGCGCAGGCGCTTTTCCAGGACGGAGCAGAGGTCGTCGCCCTTGTCGCATTCCAGGCTGATTGTCGAGTCGCCCGCGACCTGTCCCTTGACCTGCACCTGCATGTGGTCGCCGTGCAGCGCGACCTTCGCGACGAGGAAGAAGATGAGGCTCGCGGTGAGGTAGAGGCGCAGCGGCGGGACGTAGCGGCGCTTGCGGCCGGCGAAATATTCGAGCGTGAGGCGCCCGGGCACCACGAGCTTCGCGAGCGTCTTCCAGATGGCGCCTTCCAGCGCGACCTGGTTCTCGAGAAGCTCCTGGAAGAACTGGCGCGCCGTCGGCGGATGCG
Organism: Usitatibacter sp.; assembly: GCA_035308545.1. Taxonomy (GTDB): domain Bacteria; phylum Pseudomonadota; class Gammaproteobacteria; order Burkholderiales; family Usitatibacteraceae; genus Usitatibacter. The sequence continues at coordinate 22,612 of DATGGI010000024.1, read as the reverse complement.
GCGCCGTGGTCTGCCCGCACTCGGGGCAGAACTTCCCGCCCGCGGGCGTTCCGCAGTTACGGCATGCGGGATCCGCGAGCGAGCTCACGGCGGTCAGGCCGCCATCTTCTCGGCCTCGGCGGTCCACCGGCCCCGCGCCGCGAGGCTGTTCATGCGGGCGCGATGGTGGAGCATGCGCTGGGCCGCGCCCACATTGGCCGCCTGGCCCCGCCACGCTTCGAGCGCCGCGGATTGCAGCGCCCGGCTATAGCTGAACGTGAGCGGCCACGGCACGCCGCCGATACGGTTCATCTCGTCCAGGTGCGCGGTGGCGTCCCGATCGCTCTGCCCCCCGGAGAGGAAGACCACCCCGGGAAGCGCCGCGGGCACGGAACGCTTGAGCGCGCGGATCGTACGCTCCGCAACTTCCTTCACGCCGGCCCGTTTCGGATTGTCCTTGCCGGTGACCACCATGCTCGCCTTGAGGATCACGTGCTCGAGCGAAACGCCCTGCTGCCGCATCTCGTCGAAGAGAATCGCAAGCGTCTCCTCGTGCACCGCTTCGCTCCGCTCGGCGGTGTGGTTGCCGTCGAGCAGCACCTCGGGCTCGACGATGGGCACGATCGAGGCCTCCTGGCAGATCGCGGAATAGCGGGCGAGGGCGTGGGCGTTCGCGCGCAGGCAGGCCATCGACGGAATGCCTTCGCCGATCGCGATCACGGCGCGCCACTTCGCGAAACGCGCGCCCATCCCGAAGTACGCGGCCATGCGCTCGGCGAGCTTGTCGAGGCCTTCGGTCACCTTCTCGCCGGGGTGCAGCGCCATGTCGTGCGCGCCCGCGTCCACCTTGATGCCCGGGAGGATGCCGTTCTGCTCGAGATACTTCGCGAAGTTCACACCGTCCTTCGTGGCCTGGCGCAGCGTCTCGTCGAAGAGGATCACGCCGCTCACGAACTCGGAGAGCCCCGGTGTCGTGAACAGCATCTCGCGATAGGCGCGGCGGTTCTCCTCGGTGCTCTCGACGCCGACGGAGTCGAACCGCTTCTTCGCGGTCCCGGCGCTCTCGTCGGCGGCGAGCAATCCCTTGCCCGGCGCCACCATGGCGCCGGCGGTTCTCTCCATGAGCTGCTTGTCCATGGAACGGCCTCGCTTCAGTTGATGACGGCCGCGAGCTCCCCTTTGGCGTAGCGCGAGGCCATCTTCTCCAGCGGCATCGGCTGGAGCTTGGATCCCTGGCCGGCACAGCCGAACTGCGTGTAGCGCTGCTTGCAGATTTCCTTGGCGGCCGCGCGCGCGGGCTTGAGGTAGTCGCGCGGGTCGAAGGCGCTCTTGTTGGCGTTCATGTACTTGCGGATGGCCGCGGTCATCGCGAGCCGGATGTCCGTGTCGATGTTCACCTTGCGCACGCCGTGCTTGATGCCTTCCTGGATCTCCTCCACGGGCACGCCGTAGGTCTCCTTCATCTCGCCGCCGTTCTCGCGGATCACCTGCAGCAGGTCCTGCGGGACCGAGGACGACCCGTGCATCACGAGGTGCGTGATCGGGATGCGCTTGTGGATCTCCTTGATGCGCTCGATCGCAAGGATGTCGCCCGTGGGCTTGCGCGTGAACTTGTAGGCGCCGTGGGAGGTTCCGATGGCGATGGCGAGCGCGTCGACGCCCGTCTTCTTCACGAAGTCGGCGGCCTGCTCCGGATCCGTGAGCAGCATGTCGCGCGTCATCGTGGCGTCGGTGCCGTGGCCGTCTTCCTTGTCGCCGCGCATGGTCTCGAGCGAGCCCAGGCATCCCAACTCGCCCTCGACGGAGACTCCGAGCCGGTGCGCCATGTCGACGACCTGCTTGGTCACCTGGACGTTGTACTCGTAGCTCGCGATGGTCTTGCCGTCGGCCTCGAGGGATCCGTCCATCATCACGCTGGAGAATCCCAGCTTGATCGCGCCGTCGCACACCGCCGGGGACTGGCCGTGGTCCTGGTGCATCGCCACGGGCGTCTTGGGGAAGCTCGCGACCGCGGCTTCGATCAGGTACTTGAGGAACGTCTCGCCCGCGTATTTCCGGGCGCCGGCCGAGGCCTGCATGATCACGGGGCTGTCGGTTTCCGCCGCCGCCTCCATGATGGCCTGCACCTGCTCGAGGTTGTTCACGTTGAAGGCGGGCAGGCCGTAGCCGTTCTCCGCCGCATGGTCCAGAAGTTGTCGCATCGATACGAGTGCCATAGCTGGATCTCCGTTGCTGTTGCTTAAGGATGACAGCCGTGTCCGGTATCTTAGGACGAAGCGGCTGCCGCTGCTCCCAGGTGTCTTGGCTTCAGCCCTTGCGGTGCTCGCCGACTTTCACGATTTTCATTGTGTTCGTTCCGCCCGATTTCCCGATGGGCTCGCCGATCGTGAGGACGATGAGGTCGCCTTCCTTCACGACTCCGTTGCTCACGAGTACGGCCTCGGCTTCGGCGAGGAGTTCCTCGCGGTCGTGCCCCACGTACTTCACCATCAGCGGATACGTGTCGCGGAAGAGGGTGCACCGGTAACGCGTGAAGGTCTGGGCGGTGAGCGCGTAGATCGGCACGCCGCAATTCAGGCGCGACATCCACAGGGCCGTCGAGCCCGATTCCGTGAGCGATGCGATCGCCTTCACCTTGAGGTGGTAGGCCGTGAAGAGCGCCGCCATGGCGATCGACTGGTCCACGCGCGTGAACACGCGGTCGAGGAATTCGCTCTCGAGCGTCACGGGCTGGCTCTTCTCCGCCTCGACGCAGACGCGGGCCATCGCGGAGATCGTCTCCACGGGGTATTGGCCCGATGCCGACTCCGCCGAAAGCATCACGGCGTCGGTGCCGTCCAGCACCGCGTTGGCGACGTCCGAGACCTCTGCGCGCGTGGGCACCGGGCTCGAGATCATCGATTCCATCATCTGCGTGGCCGTGATCGTGAGCTTGTTGAGCTCGCGGGCCTTGCGGATCATGCGCTTCTGGAGCGCGGGCACCGCGGCATCGCCCACTTCCACCGCGAGGTCGCCGCGCGCCACCATGATGCCGTCGCAGGCATGCATGATCTCCTCCATCGCGGGGATCGCCTCGGCGCGCTCGATCTTCGCGATGAGCATCGCGTAGCCGCCCGCGGCGCGAAGCAGCTCCTTCGCCATGTACATGTCGGCGCCGCTCTTCGGGAACGACACCGCGAGGTAATCCGCCTTCATCTTCGCGGCGGTGCGGATGTCGTCGATGTCCTTCGGCGTGAGCGCCGGCGCCGTGAGGCCGCCGCCCTGGCGGTTGATGCCCTTGTTGTTCGAGAGCACGCCGCCGTGGCGCGTCACCGTGTGGATCTCCGCGCCGAGCACCCTCGTCACGTCGAGCACGATGCGCCCGTCGTCCAGGAGCAGGACGTCGCCTTCCTTCACGTCGCGAGGCAGCTCCTTGTAGTCGAGGCCCACGCGATCCTGGCCGCCGAGCGTGCATTCGGAATCGAGGATGAACTTGTCGCCGGGCTTGAGCGTGACCTTGTGGTCCTTGAACTTGCCCACGCGGATCTTCGGGCCCTGCAGGTCGCACATGATGCCGACGGCGCGATTCACCTTGCGGCACGTCTCGCGCACCAGCTCCGCGCGCTTGATGTGGTCCTCGGTGGTGCCGTGGGAGAAATTGAGGCGCACGACGTCCACGCCCGCGAGGAACATGCGCTCGAGCACCTCGGGGCTGCTGGATGCGGGCCCGAGTGTCGCGACGATCTTCGTGCTGCGCTGTTCGCTCACGCGGGCACCCCCGCGCGCGACTCGAGCATGGCGACCGCCGGCAGCGTCCTGCCCTCGAGGAATTCGAGGAACGCGCCGCCTCCGGTCGAGATGTAGCCGATGCGATCGGTGACGCCGTACTTGGCGATCGCCGCGAGCGTGTCACCGCCGCCGGCGAGCGAGAACGCCTTCGACGAGGCGATCGCCATCGCGACCGACTCGGTGCCGCTGCCGAACGCGTCGAACTCGAAGACGCCGACGGGCCCGTTCCACACGATGGTGCCCGCCCTCGAGAGGATCGCGGCGTAGTCGCTCGAGGCTTTCGGCCCGATGTCGAGGATCATGTCATCCTCCGCGACGTCCTTCGCGGCCTTCACGTGCGGCGGCGTATCCGGAGAGAACGTCCTGCCGCAGACCACGTCCTGGGGAATCGGAACGGCCGCGCCCCGCGCCTGCATCATCACCATGATCTCCTTCGCCTCGGGTGCGAGATCCGCCTCGCAGAGCGACTTCCCGATGGGCAGCCCCGAGGCGAGCATGAACGTGTTGGCGATGCCGCCGCCCACGATCAGCTGGTCCACCTTGCCCGCGAGGGATTTCAGGATCGTGAGCTTCGTGGACACCTTCGATCCCGCCACGATCGCCACCAGCGGGCGCCTGGGATCGGCGAGCGCTCGGCCCAGCGCGTCCAGCTCCTTCGCGAGAAGGGGGCCGGCGCACGCGATCTTCGCGAACTTCGCCACGCCGTGGGTCGAAGCCTCGGCGCGATGCGCGGTGCCGAAGGCGTCGTTCGCATAGACGTCGCAGAGCGCGGCGTACTTGCGCGAAAGCGTCTCGTCGTCCTTCTTCTCGCCCTTGTTGAAGCGGCAGTTCTCGAGCAGCACGAGCGAGCCCGGCTTCACGTCCACGCCGTCGATCCAGTCGCGCTTGAGCGGCACGTCGCGGCCGAGGAGCTCGGAGATGCGCTTCGCCACGGGAGCGAGCGAGTCCGCGTCGGAATACAGTCCCTCGGTCGGGCGGCCCAGATGCGAGGTCACCATCACCGCCGCGCCCTTGTCGAGGGCCATCTTCATCGCCGGGATCGACGCCCGGATGCGCGTGTCGTCGGTGATCGCGCCCGCGTCGTCCTGCGGCACGTTGAGGTCGGAGCGGATGAAGACGCGCTTGCCGTGCAGGTCCAGCTCGGCGAGCTCCAGCACTTTCATTTGTTCTCCTTCATTCGCGCGACGGACTCCGCGAGCGTCGCGTTGAGCTCGCGCGTGATGCGGCTGCCGGTGGTCTGGAAAAGGAACGGCAGGATCCCGTGCACGAAGGCCGCGATCCCGCCCGCGGTCATCTTCGCCCCGTAGCGGCAGGCGAAGAGACCGTGTTGCAGGTAGGTTTCGCCCACCGACCGCGGATGGGCGGTGAACGGATTTTTCACTTCGCCTGCATCAACGCGATGGCCACGTCCAGCATGCGGTTGGAGAAGCCCCACTCGTTGTCGTACCACGAGCACACCTTCACCAGGCGCCCGGACACCTTGGTGAGCGTGGCGTCGAAGATCGACGAGCGCGGGTCGTGGTTGAAGTCCACCGACACGAGCGGCGCCTTGTCGAAACCGAGGATGCCCTTCAGGTCGCCCGATTCGGAGGCCTTCTTCATGACGGCGTTCACCTCGTCCACGGTGGTGTCGCGCGCGGCGATGAAGGAGAGGTCCACGAGGGAGACGTTGATCGTGGGCACGCGGATCGAGAAGCCGTCGAGCTTGCCATTGAGCTCGGGGAGCACCAGGCCCACGGCGGCGGCGGCGCCCGTCTTGGTCGGGATCATCGAGTGCGTGGCCGAGCGCGCGCGGCGAAGATCCTCGTGATAGACGTCGGTGAGCACCTGGTCGTTGGTGTATGCGTGGACGGTCGTCATGAGCCCGTTCAGGACGCCGATCGATTCGTGCAGCGGCTTCACCAGCGGCGCGAGGCAGTTGGTCGTGCACGACGCATTCGAGATCACCGTGTGCGAGGCCTTGAGCGTCTTGTGGTTCACGCCGTAGACCACCGTCGCGTCGACGTCCTTGCCGCCGGGCGCGGAGATGATCACCTTCTTCGCGCCACCCTTCAGGTGCGCGGAGGCTTTTTCCTTCGAAGTGAAGAAGCCGGTGCTCTCGAGCACCACGTCGACCCCGAGGGAACCCCAGGGAATCTGGGCCGGATCGCGCTGGGCGAAGACCTTGATGCGGTCTCCGTTGACAACCATCTGGTCGCCGTCGACTTCGACCTGCCCCGGGAACTTGCCGTGGGTGGTGTCGTAGCGGGTGAGGTGCGCGTTGGTCTCGGCCGGGCCGAGGTCGTTGATGGCGACGATCTGCAGGTCGTGCGATTTGCCGCTCTCGTAGTGGGAACGCAGGATGTTACGGCCGATGCGGCCGTAACCATTGATGGCGACGCGGACGGTCATGTCAGTGGACTCTCGGTGGAAAAACTCGGGAACGAACCGCTCATTTTAGCCGATCGCGAAACCGGTCCCCGGGCTATTCCTCGACGGCGATAAGACCAGTGAGATCGGCCCAGCCATAGGCGATCTCGGCGAAATCGTGGCGTCCGAGGCGCTCGACCTTCTCGCCGACTTCCTCGCCTCCGAGGGCGCCGTAGAACATCCGCGCGCGATTCGCCTTCAGCACCCAGAGATAGAAGCCGAACAGTCCGCGCCTCGCGAAATGCTTCGCGCAGGCGCGTACCAGTTCGCGCCCCACGCCGCGGCGCTGGTGTTCCTGCAGCACGTAGAGCGCGTAGATCTCGGCGTCCAGGCCGCGAAGCTCGTCGCGCGCGGGCCCGCACGAGGCGAAGCCCACGACACCGCCCGAGCGCTCCGCGATCCACGTCGCCGCGTCGGGGCTCTGGCGTGCGATGCGCCGTTTCCACGCGATGGCGTCGCTCGTGCCCGCGTGGCTCGCGATCACGTCGAGCGGAAGGATGCCCGCGTAGCTCGTGTTCCAGCTCTCGCGCTGGACGCGCGCGATGGATTCGGCGTCGGCGGCGCGCGCGAGGCGCACCGTCACCTTCGCGTCGAGGTCAGACAATGCGCTTGACCGCCGCGACGAGGTGCGCGGCATCGATCCCGAGGAACTTGTAGACGTCCGGCGCGGGCGCCGACTCGCCGAAGCGGTCGATGCCGATCACCTCGCCTTCGAGGCCCACGTACTTGCGCCAGTAGTCGGTCACGCCCGCCTCGATCGCGACGCGCGGCATCTTCTTCGGCAGCACGGACTCCCGCCACGCTTCATCCTGGCGGTCGAACACACTCGTGCACGGCATCGACACGACGCGCACCGCGATGCCTTCGTCGGCGAGCGTCTTCTGCGCGGCGAGCGCGATGGATACCTCGGAGCCGGTGCCGATCAGGACCGCGCGTGCCGTCCCCGCCGCTTCCGAGATCACGTAGGCGCCCCTGCGGATCGACGCGACGGTTTCGGCGCTTCGTTTCACGAACGGAAGGTTCTGGCGCGAGAGCGCGAGCGACGTCGGCCCATCGGCGCGTTCGATCGCCCGCGACCACGCGATCGCGGTTTCCACCGTGTCGCACGGGCGCCAGAGCTCCATGTTGGGGATGAGGCGCAGCGACGAGAGGTGCTCGATCGACTGGTGCGTCGGGCCGTCCTCGCCGAGGCCGATCGAATCGTGCGTGAACACGAGGATGTTGCGCGCCTTCATGAGCGCGGCCAGGCGCAGGGCGTTGCGCGAATAATCGGAGAACGTGAGGAACGTCCCGCAGTAGGGAATGAAGCCGCCGTGGAGCGAGATCCCGTTGCACATCGCGGTCATGCCGAATTCGCGCACGCCGAACTCGATGTAGTTGCCCGGCTCGGTCGCCCTCACGGCCTTCGATCCGGACCACTTCGTGAGGTTCGATCCGGTGAGGTCCGCCGAGCCGCCGATCAGCTCGGGCATGTGGGGCCCGATCGCCTCGAGCGCGTTCTGCGAAGCCTTGCGGGTCGCCACCGACTCGCCCTTTTCGACGGCGCCCGCCACGAGCGCGTCGACTGTCGCGGCGAAATCCGCCGGCAGCTCTCCCGCCATGCGCCGCTTGAACTCGCGCGCGAGATCGGGATGCGCGGCCTCGTATGCGGCGAAGCGCGTGTTCCAGTCGCGCTCGAGGGCGGCGCCCTTCTCGGTGGCATCCCAGGCGCTGTACACCGACTCGGGAATCTCGAAGGGCGGATATTTCCAGCCGAGCGCTACGCGCGTCGCCGCGACTTCCGCCTCGCCCAGCGCTTCTCCGTGGGCCTTGGCGGTTCCCTGGCGCGTGGGCGCGCCCTTTCCGATGACTGTCTTGCAGCAGATGAGCGTGGGCTTCGAGGTCTGCGATCGCGCCTCTTCGATGGCCGCCTTGAGCGCCGCGGGATCGTCGCCGCCGACGTTCGGAACCACGTGCCAGCCGTAAGCCCGGAAGCGCGCGGGCGTGTCGTCCGTGAACCAGCCGATGACCTTGCCGTCGATCGAGATGCCGTTGTCGTCGTAGAACGCGATCAGCTTGGATAGCCCGAGCGTCCCGGCGAGCGAGCACGCCTCGTGCGAGATGCCCTCCATGAGGTCGCCGTCGCCCACGAAGACGTACGTGTAGTGGTCGACGATCGTGTGCCCCGGGAGATTGAACTGCGCGGCGAGCAGGCGTTCGGCGAGCGCGAAGCCCGCGGCGTTGGCGAGGCCCTGGCCGAGCGGGCCCGTGGTGGTCTCGACGCCCGGCGTGACGCCCACTTCCGGATGGCCCGGCGTGCGCGAGTGGAGCTGGCGAAAGCGGCGCAGCTCTTCCATCGGCAGGTCGTAGCCGGTGAGGTGGAGCAGGGCGTACTGGAGCATGGAGCCGTGGCCGTTGGACAGCATGAAGCGGTCGCGGTCGGGCCAGGCGGGATTTTTCGGGTTGTGGCGCAGGAATCCTCGCCACAGCACTTCGGCGATGTCCGCCATGCCCATCGGCATTCCCGGATGTCCCGAGTTGGCCTTCTGGACGGCGTCCATCGCGAGGGCGCGGATGGCGTTGACGATATCGGCGTGCGAGGCGGAGGAGCGGGATGTGTCGGGCATCGGAAATCCGGCGGGATTGGAGCGAAAACGCGTCAAAACACTATACTTGGCGTGATTGTTGCGATTATACTTGCGCACCTTTTACGCGATATTTTTTCGCTTGGGTAAACCTCTGCAAGGAGTTGGACTGCACCCGCCGCCCTGGGTTTGAGGGCGTCCCGCATTTTTTTGGCGGAACGCCCGAGGTCGCGCCTCAGTCCCACCTCCACGCGGACTTTTGCTTGGAAGGAGGTATCGAAGTGAAGGGACTGCACATCATTGCCGATCTCTACAACTGCCAGAAGGGCGAGCTGCTCGTCTCGTCCCGCAAGCTCCGCGACCTCTGCGTCAACGCCTGCACGGACGCCGGACTCACGGTCCTCGGGGACCACTTCTACCAGTTCGACGGCCTTGATGGCGGCCAGGATGGCGGCTCCACCGGAGCGGTCGTGCTCGCCGAATCGCACCTGGCGATCCACACGTGGCCGGAGCGCGCGGGCGCAACGCTCGACGTCTACGTCTGCAATTTCACGGCCGACAACACGGACAAGGCCGAGGCCGTCTACGACGGGCTCATCAAGGCCCTGGAGCCGGGCGACGTCATGGTCGAGCGCGTGATTCGCGGGCGCGACCTGCCGATCAAGAAACCGAAGCGCGTCGCCTAGAGGCGCCCTTTCCGACGAAGCCGGGGGCCAGGCCCCCACAGTTTCCCGAAGTGTCCGAGAGAATCTTCGAAAGATTGACCGAGGGTAGCGGCGTCTATTTCGATGGCACGCTCGTCGAGCGCCGCCAGACGCCTTATCAGCTCCTCGAGGTCTACGACACGCCCGACCTGGGGCGCATCTTCCGCCTCGACGGCTTCAACATGACGAGCGAGCGCGACGAGTTCTTCTACCACGAGAACCTCGTCCATCCGGCCGCGATCGCGCACCCGGCGCCGCGCAGGGCGCTGGTGATCGGGGGCGGCGACGGCGGATCCTCGGAGGAGCTCCTCAAGCATTCGACGATGGAACTCGTGCACATGGCCGAGCTCGATCCCGTCGTCGTGGAAGTGGCCCGCTCGCACTTCGAAAAGGTCCACCGCGGCGCGTTCGACGATCCCCGCTTCAAGCTCACGGTGGGCGACGGCCTCGCGTACCTGAGGGCGACGAGCATCCGCTACGACCTCGTCGTCATGGACCTCACGGATCCCGTGGGCCCGTCCGTGGAGCTCTACTCGCCGGCGACCTTCGCGCTCGCCAAGCGGGCCATGACTTCCAACGGAGCGCTCACGCTGCACATCGGCTCGCCGGTCTCGCATCCACAGCGCATCCGCACCACGCTCGCGAACCTTCGCGAGGTCTTTCCGCACGTGACGCCGTACTTCGTCCACATCCCGATCTACGGGTCGATCTGGGGATTCGCCTGCGCGTCGGACGTGCTCGACCCGCGCAAGACCTCGAGCGAGGAAGCCCGCCACATCATCTCGGTGCGCGGCATCGGCGACCTCCAGTACTACAACGGCGACACACATCAGGCAGTATTCGCACTTCCGAATTACATTCGCGAACTGTGCGCCGATCCTCGAAGGTAACCCTGGTCCTCCTGGGCGTGGCCGCCCTGGCGGGTTGCTCCCGCGAGGAGGACCGCATCCAGCGCGATACGTACGCCTCGAAGACCGATTGCCTGGCCGACTGGGGCAACCAGCCGGAAGACTGCACGCCGGCCGCGAACGCCCAGCCGGGATCCCACGGGATGTTCATGGGTCCCTACTACGTGCGCCCCTGGTATTCGGGCTTCGGCTCGTGGACGGGCGGCCACACGAGCACCCACTCGATCGGAACCAGCCACGGCAGCTCATCGTCGGGCGGCGTGTCGCGCGGCGGTTTCGGCTCCACGTCGCGCGGTTCCGCGTCCTCCTAGCGCGATGCACCGCGAGACGCTCGTCCCGCGCGTGGACTGGCCCGCCAAGGTGGAGGAGCTGGGCTTCTACTTCCACAGCGTGGACGGCGTGTACTGGGACGAGCGTGCCTGCTACCGGTTCACGGAGGCCGAGATCGACACGCTGGAGGCGGCCACGGCGGAGCTGCACGCCCGCGCGCTCGAGGCCGTGGAGCGCGTGATCGAGAAACGCGACTTCGCGCGCTTCGCGATCCCCGAGGCGTTCCACGGCTGGATCGAGCGCTCGTGGAAGGCCGGCGACAAATCGCTCTTCGGGCGCTTCGACCTTTCGTGGGACGGCAGCGGCGAGCCGAAGATGCTCGAGTACAACGCCGATACGCCCACGGCGCTCCTCGAAGCGAGCGTCGTGCAGTGGTACTGGCTGGAGGATGTCTTCCCGCACGCCGACCAGTTCAACTCGCTGCACGAGAAGCTCATCGACCGCTGGAAGGAGCTTCGCGCGCAGTTGCCCGCGACGGGCGCCGTCTATTTCTCGGCGGACACGAATTCCGGGGAGGACTCCGGAAACCTCGACTACCTTCGCGACACGGCGACCCAGGCGGGGATCGAGGCGCGCGCCATCGACATCGCGGACATCGGCTGGGACGGCAAGCGCTTCGTCGACCTGGACAACCGTCCCATGAGCTCGCTCTTCAAGCTCTACCCGTGGGAATGGATGGTGCGCGAGGAATTCGGGAAGAACCTCGTGGCGGGGAGCCTGCGCGTGATCGAGCCGCCGTGGAAGATGCTGCTGTCCAACAAGGCGATCCTTCCGGTGATGTGGGAGATGTTCCCCGACCATCCCAACCTCCTCCAGGCGAGCTTCGAGCCGGGGCGCTTCGCGACCGACTTCGTGAAGAAGCCGATCTACTCTCGGGAAGGCGCCAACGTCTCGATCACATCGGGCGGCCGCACGGTGGAGGCGCCCGGAGACTACGGCGACGAAGGCTTCATCTGGCAGGCATACCATGCCCTGCCGCAGTTCGACGGCAACTACACCGTGATCGGATCGTGGATCGTGGGCGACCAACCCGCGGGCATGGGCATTCGCGAGGACGCGACGCCGATCACGAAGAACTCGAGCCGTTTCGTGCCGCACTATTTTAGTTGATACCCACGGAGGGTCTCCCATGAAGCAACTGTTCGACTCGTTCGCCGGCTTCGACGAATTCCTCGCCTACCTCGGCGTGTCGATCGTGCTGCTCGCGGCGTTCGTCGCGATCTACATCCGCGTGACGCCGTACCACGAGGTGCAGCTGATCCGCGAGGGCAACATGGCCGCTTCCTTCGCGCTGTCGGGCTCGATCCTCGGATTCGTCGTGCCGCTCGCTTCGGCGATCCAGCACAGCGCGAACCTCGTCGACATGGCGATCTGGGGGCTCATCGCGCTCTTCGTGCAGGTCGGTGCGTTCGTCGTCGTGAAGCTCCTGATTCCCTCGGTGACGCACGACATCCCCGCGGGCAACGGCGCGCAGGGTTTCTTCCTCGGGTCCCTCTCGCTCGCCGTCGGATTGCTGAGCGCCGCCTGCATGAGCTTCTAGGCGGGCCGCGGAGCGCGGGATGGCGACGATCGTGCTGCTCGAGCACCAGATGCAGGGACGGCTCGGGTTGCCCTACATGGCCCACGAGCTCGCGAAGCGCTGGCAGGAGCGCGGGCATCGGGTCCATTTCCATCGCGGCGTCTCCACGCCGCCGCCCGGCGACGTCGCGATCGCGCACCTGGACGTCACGGTCGTGCCCGATTCATATCGAGCGCTCGAGCGCCACTATCCGCGCGTGATCAACAGCCGCACGTGGGACATCCGCAAGAGCGCCTACAGCACGGTGCGCGTCTTGCGCGACGATGCGTGGCCCGGGAAAGTCATCATCAAGAGCGACGCGAACCATGCGGGACACGTCGACGACGCTCTGCGGCGCCTCGCGCTCGCCGAGGGGATCGCGACCGATATCCCCGAGCGCCCGCTGCTCGATTCCTACTACCTGTGCGATTCGATCGGCAAGGTTCCCCCGCGCATCTGGGAGACGCCCGGCGTGATCGTCGAGAAGTTCGTTCCGGAGACCGGCGCGAACGGCAACTACATCCGCATCTGGACCTTCCTCGGATCGCGCGAACGCAACATGCTCTACTGCTCCGACGATCTCATGATCCGCGTCGGGAACTTCAAGTCGCGCGCGGCGGTGGAAGTGCCGCCGGAGATGCGCGCGTGGCGCGAGAAGCTGGGATTCGAGTTCGGCAAGTTCGACTACGTTCGACACGAAGGCGAGTACATCCTGCTCGACGCCAACCGCACGCCCGGCGCGCCGACGGATTTCACGGGCAACACCGAGATCGTCGAGGCGTGGGATCGCCTCTCGCTGGGTATCGAGGAGTTCCTGCCCTAGGATTCGCGGGCCGACAGGGTGAGGCGCGGGAAATTCTCGCCCCACTCGTACTCGGGGATGTCGCAGTCCTCGAGGTCGAAGTCCACGTGCGCCAGCGCTTGCAGCTCGTCGAGGCGCGGGAAAAGATAACGCGAGCGCGAGCCCTTCCAGCTTTCCATGTTCGAGATGGCGGCATCGGTCCAGCCGAGGCGCTGTTGCAGCCGTCGCGCGTCGGGCACGTGCCCGGACCACACGCGCCACACGTCGCCGAGGCACACCCCGTCCCGCGAATCGCCGTGCACCGACATCGCGAGCTGCCAGCGGAACATGTCGAGATCGCGAAACTCGCCCGCGAGGAGGCGGCCGAAAAGGGTCTCGATTGGAGTGGCCGCGTCGAGCCTGCGATGGCAGCGCAGGCAGAATCGCCCACCGGGACGCAGCACGCGCGCCACCTCGCGATTCACCTGCGCTGGCCCCTCGAGAGTCGCGAACGTCGAGTAGCAGCCATCGCCCACGACGAAATCCACGGACGCATTCGCGAGCGGGATCTCGCGCCAGTCACCGCGAACGGCGCGCGCGAACGACGCGACGCTCGTCCGGGGAAACACGTTGCGCAACATTCCCTGGGACCAGTCGAGCGCCACGAGGCGCGTTCCCACGGGCCAGCGCATCGTCGCGATGGCCGGCGTCACTCCGAGAAGCAATGCGTCGGATCCGGCCGCCTCGCCGGCGTCGCGCGCGGCGTTCGCTTCGTAGAAGTGGATGTCGTCGGGCAGGGGCGAGATTGGCGTGGACACCTGCCAGCGAGCCGACCTCGCTTCCCAGTACGGCAGCGCGCTGCGATCGAAGGCGGGAGGGTGCACGGCCTATGCTAGCATCGGCCGACCGTGCCACTTCCACGCATCCACTGCGACCTGCGCCTCGGTCCGGGCGCGCAGTTCTCCCTCGCCGCCGAAGCCGCGCAACACGTCGCGAAAGCGCTGCGACTGAAATCCGGCGACTCGATCGTGGTGTTCGACGGGCGCGGCGGCGAATACGACGCGACACTCACGCGCATCGACAAGGACCGCGTCGACGTGAAGGTGGGCGCGTGGCGCGACGTGGACATGGAGCCGCCGCTTCGCCTGGGCCTCGTGCAGGGCCTTCCGGAAGCCGACAAGATGGACTGGATCATCCAGAAATCCGTGGAGCTCGGCGCGGCATGGATCCAGCCGATCGTCTGCGACCGCAGCGTCGTGCGCCTTTCGGGTGAACGCGCCGCGCGCCGCGAGTCGCATTGGCGCCGCGTGGCGATCGCGGCCTGCGAGCAGAGCGGGCGCAACAGGATTCCCGAGGTGCGGCCCACGCTCGGGTTCCAGAGCTGGATCGCGGTCCCGGCCGAGACGCCGCGCTGGGTCCTCACGCCGGGCGGCGAACCCGTGACCGCGAAGCCGAATCCCGCGGGCGGCCTGGAGATCCTCGTCGGGCCCGAAGGCGGCCTTTCGGAACGCGAACAGGAACTCGCCCTGTCGCAGGGCGCCGAGCCCGTCGCGCTCGGGCCGCGCGTGCTGCGCGCCGAGACGGCGCCGGTCGCGGCGCTGGCCGCGATCCATGCGCTCTGGGGCGACTTCCGCGGATAGAATTGCGCCCATGCCGAAGAACCCGAGGCTCAAGACCGAAGCGTTCGTGAAGTGGTTCCGCACCGCCACGCCCTACATCCACAAGTGGGGCGGGGCGACGTTCGTCATCGCCTTCGGCGGGGAGGTGCTCGAGGACGGCGAGTTCCAGCAGCTCACGCACGACATCAACGTGCTGGTGAGCCTCGAGGTGCGCGTGGTGCTGGTGCACGGCACGCGCCCGCAGATCGAGAAGCAGATGCGCGAGCACGGCGTGGAGCCGCGCTACGTCGCCAACCGCCGCGTCACCGACGATCGCGCGCTCTCGTGCGTGAAGGAAGCCAACGGCATCGTGCGCGTCGAGATGGAGGCGCTCCTGTCGATGGAGCTCGCCAACAGCCCCATGTGGGGCGCGGACATCCGCGTGTCCTCGGGAAACTTCGTCACCGCGAAGCCTGTGGGCGTCGTGAATGGCGTGGATTTCCAGCACACGGGCGAGGTCCGCAAGATCGACGCCGAGGGCATCATCCGCCGCCTCGAGGACGACGAGGTGGTGCTGATCTCCCCGATCGGCTTCTCGCCCACGGGTGACGTCTTCAACTGCACGCTCGAGGACGTGGCGACGTCGACCGCCATCGCGCTGCGCGCCGACAAGCTGATCTTCCTCACGGAGACCGCGGGCGCGCTCGATCCGAAGGGCAAGCTCATCTCGGAGCTCACCGTGAAGCAGGCCGAGGATCTCGTCGCCGGAAACAACCTTCCGGAAGACGTGCAGATCTACCTGCCGTGCGCGGTGAAGGCCGTGGCCCAGGGCGTGCGCCGCTCGCACCTCATCAGCCGCCACGTCGACGGCGCATTGCTGATCGAGCTCTTCACGCACCACGGCATCGGCACGATGGTGGTGCCGGAGTCGCCCGAGCACATCCGGGGCGCGACCGCGGCCGACATCGCGGGCATCGTGCAGATCCTCGAACCCCTCGAGCAGCAGGGCGTGCTCGTGAAGCGCGACCGCGACCAGCTGCAGCGCGAGATCGGGCAATTCTTCGTGATCGAATCCGAGGGGAACATCCTGGGCTGTGCGGCGCTCTATCCCTTCGGGGACCGCAAGACGGCCGAACTTGCCGCGCTCGCGGTCAATCCGTTCTACCGCGACGGCGGCCGCGGCGAGCGGCTCCTTTCGCACGCCGAGGCGAGGGCGAAGGCGATGGGGCTCAAGTCGCTCTTCGTGCTGTCGACGCAGACGACGCATTGGTTCCTCGAGCGCGGCTTCGGCGAGATGGGCACGCAGTGGCTGCCCGAGCAGAAGCAGGCGCTCTACAACTACGACCGCCGCTCGAAGATCTTCGTGAAGGACATCTGATGGCACGCATGGTGAACTGCATCAAGCTGAAGAAGGAGGCCGAGGGCCTCGACCATCCTCCGTATCCCGGGGAGCTCGGAAAGCGCCTCTGGGAAAGCGTCTCGAAGGAGGCGTGGAAGCAGTGGCTCGAGCACCAGAAGATGCTGGTGAACGAAAATCGCCTGAACCTCGCGGATCCGCGGGCGCGAAAGTACCTCGAGGAACAGATGAGGAAGCATTTCTTCGGCGAGGGCGCCGACCAGGCCTCGGGTTACGTGCCGAAGGCCTAGCGTTTCTCGGCGAGCACGACCGACGTCTCGACCTGCCGCTCGGGAATCGTCCAGTATTTGCGCAGCAAGCGGTTCTTCTCCTCGCGCTCGACGAGCTCGAAGCCGTTGCGGCGGTAGAAGTCGATCGCCCAATTCGCGGCTGCCCACGTTCCGACGAGGATGGGCTTGCGCACGAGCGTGCGCAGATGCGCGAGCAATGTCCTGCCCACGCCGCCCCGCTGCCGCGCCGGCGACACGTAAGCGTGCCGGACCAGGGCGACATCGCCTTTGTCCTGGATTCCCATCACACCCGCGATGGCCTCGTCGTCTTCGGCGATCCAGAACTCCACGCCCGCGGCGATCTCGCCGGCGAGCTCCTCGCGAGGCATGTAGGGCTCGTGCCAGCGGTCGGCGGGAATGGCGCCGCGATAGACCTGGGCGGCTTCGTTGATGATCGCGAGCATCACGCTCGAATCGGCGGGCCGGCTCCTGCGCACGCGCAGCGTCATTTCGGCCGCGTGATCGTCCGCACGCCGCCTTCGCCTCCCAGCAACAGGACATCGGCGGGGCGCCGGGCGAAGATGCCGTTCTCCACGACGCCGGCGATCGCGCCGATCTCCGCTTCCAGCTCCACGGGCTTCATGATGGTGAGGCCGCGCACGTCGAGGATGAGATTGCCGTTGTCCGTCGTCACGCCGTCGCGCCACTGCGGAATGCCGCCACCGGTGACTTTCACGAGCATCCGTCCCACGTAGCTCCTCGCCATCGGGATCACCTCGACCGGCAGCGGGAACTTGCCGAGCACGCCGACGAGCTTGCCCGCGTCGGCGATGCACACGAACCTGCGGCTCGCCGCGGCGACGATCTTCTCGCGCGTGAGTGCCGCGCCACCGCCCTTGATCATCGCGAGGTGCTCGGTGACCTCGTCGGCGCCGTCGACGTACACGTCGCATCCGTCCGTGTCGTTGAGCTCCACCAGCGGGATCTGCAGGGCGCGCAGGCGTTTCGCGCTCGCTTCCGAGCTCGCCACGGCGCTCTTGATGCGCGCGCGCATCGAGGCGAGCGCGTCGATGAAGAAGTTCACGGTCGAGCCGGTTCCGACGCCGACCACCATGTCGTCCTCGACATACTTCAACGCCGCTTCGGCCGCGGCCTTCTTCTGGGCATTCTGGTCCATGGCGTGAGAATACCTACTTCGGGGTCAGACCCCTAGTGCTGGGGTGCTTGGCCGCTAGGGGTCTGACCCCGAAGTAGGTATCCTCACGGTCATGAAGAACGACGGCTACCTCGAGAAGATCCTCACCGCGAAGGTGTACGACGTGGCGAGCGAGAGCCCGCTGGAGGTCGCGCCGATGATCTCGCGGCGCACCGGCAACCACGTGCTGCTGAAGCGCGAGGACAAGCAGCCCGTCTTCTCGTTCAAGCTGCGCGGCGCATACAACAAGATGGCGCACCTCGCGCCGGAGCGGCTCGCGCGAGGCGTGATCTGCGCGAGCGCCGGCAATCACGCCCAGGGCGTGGCCCTCGCCGCGCAGCGGCTCGGCGTCGACGCGACTGTCGTGATGCCGGTCACGACGCCGCGCATCAAGGTGGCCGCGGTTTCGGCGCGCGGCGCGAGGGTGGAGCTGCACGGCGACAGCTATCACGAGGCGTACCTGCATGCGAAGGCGCTCGCGCGCAAGCGCCGCGCGACCTTCGTGCATCCGTACGACGATCCGCTGGTGATCGCGGGGCAGGGCACCATCGGCCTCGAGATCCTGAGGCAGCATCCGCGTTTCATCGACGCGATCTTCGTGCCCGTGGGCGGCGGGGGACTCATCGCGGGCATCGGCGCGTACGTGAAGCGCGTCTCCCCGAAGACGCGCGTGATCGGCGTGGAGCCGGTGGACTCGAGCGCGATGTTCCAGTCGCTCGCGGCGGGAAAGCGCGTGACGCTGCCCCACGTGAACCTCTTCGCCGACGGCGTGGCGGTGCGCCAGGTGGGCAGCGAGACGCTCAAGCTCGCGAAACGCTACGTGGACGACATGGTGCTCGTGGATACCGACGAGATCTGCGCCGCCATCAAGGACGTCTTCGAGGACACGCGCACCGTGCTCGAGCCCGCGGGAGCGCTGGCGCTCGCCGGCGTGAAACGCGCGGTCGCGAAGCGCGGATGGAAGGGGCGCACCTTCGTCGCGGTGGCCTCGGGCGCCAACATGAACTTCGACCGGCTGCGCTTCGTCGCCGAGCGCGCGGAGCTGGGCGAGCATCGCGAGGCGGTGCTCGCGGTCACGATCCCGGAGCGTCCCGGCAGCTATCGCGAGCTCTGCGCGCTGCTCGGCAAGCGCAGCGTCACGGAGTTCAACTATCGCTACGCGCCGGGGCGCGCGGCGGCGATCTTCCTCGGCGTGTCGGTCTCGGGGCGCGAGGAGACGCATCGCCTCGTCACCATGCTGCACAAGCACGGCATCAAGGCGACGGACCTCTCGGACAACGAGATGGCGAAGCTGCACGGCCGCCATCTCGTCGGCGGACGCGTCTCGCTCGCGCAGCCGGAGATGCTCTATCGCTTCGAGTTTCCGGAGCGGCCCGGCGCGCTCATGAACTTCCTGGACCACATGGGCGCCGGGTGGAACATCTCGCTCTTCCACTACCGCAACCAGGGCGCCGACGTCGGACGCGTGCTCGTGGGAATGCAGGTCCCGGAACGCGAGCGGCCCGCGTTCCGGAGGTTCCTGAAGGAGCTGGGCTACGACTTCACCGACGAGTCGCGCAACCCCGCTTACCGCTTCTTCCTGAAGTAGCCCGGTTCGCGCGATGAACGCCCCTTCGCGGCAGGCTTTCGTCGACCAGCTCCGCGGCTTCACGACGCTGCTCGTGGTCCTGCATCACACCGCGATCACCTATGGCGGATCGGGCGGGTGGTACTACAAGGAGGCCGCGGCCGCATCGGATCCCGCGGCGCGAGTCGTGCTCTCCCTCATGTGCGCGATCGACCAGGCCTGGTTCATGGGCGCATTCTTCCTCTGGGCGGGATATTTCACGCCGGGCGCCTTCGATCGAAAGGGCGCGAAACGCTTTTTCGCCGACCGCGCGATTCGCCTCGGCGTTCCGCTGCTGGTCTTCGGTTTCTTCCTCGATGCGCTCACGAATGCGGTCGCGGACCTGGGGCGGGGAGGCGAATTCACCCGGGGACTCGTGAGCCGCGTCCTCACGTTCGAATACCATCCAGGACCGCTGTGGTTCGTGCAGGCGCTCCTCGTGTTCGCCGTCGCCTTCGCGATCTGGCGGCGCTTCGTTCCCGCGAAGCCGCAGGACGATGCGCCGCTTCCATCGCACGCGCGGCTCTTCGTTGCGGCGATCGCCGTGGCTCTCGTGGCTTTCGTCGTTCGTCTCGCCATCCCGGTGGGCGAGGAGTGGTGGCACTGGCAGCTGGGTTATTTTCCCGCGTACGTGCTGCTCTTCGCCGTGGGTTGCGCGGCGTCGCGCCATCGCTGGCTCGAGCGCATCGAGTGGAATTACGCGAAGCGTTGGGCGGTCGTCACGCTCGTCGCGTTGCCGGTGCTCCCCGCGTTCGCGGTGGCGCACAGAGCGATCCTGCATTCGGGCGCCGACGTGGGTGGAGGGTTCAACGTGGGCTCGCTGCTGTATGCGCTCTGGGAGCCCTTCGTCGCGTGGGGCATCCTGCTCACGCTGATGTGGTTCTTCCGTACGAAGGTCCGACCCGATCGCTTCGCCGGTCTCGGGCGGCGCGCCTACGCAATCTATTGCTTCCATCCGCCCGTCGTGGTCGGCATCTCGATCGCGCTCCGAGCCTGGGAAGCGCCGCCGCTGCTCAAGTTCGCGGTCACCGGAAGCCTGTCCTGCGCGGCCCTCTACCTGGTTTGCGGATGGTTCCTCAGGCTGCCCGGGATGTCCCGAATCTGGTGATTTTCACCCGCAACTACAAAGGGATATACATTTAGTTACATTTAGACGCAATTTGTGGCACTTTTGCGCTCGTGACACTCATAGAGAGCGCAACCAGAAGAGTTGCCGCCTCGTTCCGGCGCCGCTCGCGGACCTCGTATGCAATCCCCGTGCTTTGCTATCACGGGCTGCATGCCCCGGGGACGACTTATGCCGAGAACGACCACACGGCGCTCGCGGAAGACCTTCGCGTCATCGATAGCGCGGGGTTTCGCGTGCTCCCTTTGCCGGCGCTCATCGACACGCTCACGGGAATGAGCACGGTCGAGCTCGCCGAAAGCCGCTTCGTGTGCCTTTCGTTCGACGACGGGCCCGACGTCGACTACATCGACTATTCGGACGCGCGCCTCGGCCTCGTGAAGAGTTTTCGCCGAATCCTCGAGGAATATCGCGATGCGCATCCGGAGACGCACTCCGGCGGCCCGCTCGCCGTGTCGTTCGTGATCGCGTCGCGCGAGGCTCGGACGATCCTGGACCGCACGTGCATCGCGGGACGCGGCGACTGGCGCGACTCGTGGTGGAGCGAGTGCTCGAGCGAAGGGCTCATCGCCATCGGCAACCACAGCTGGGACCATGTGCATCCCTCGCTGCCCTACGTCGAGCAACGCACGCAGCAGAAGGGCTCGTTCCTCGCGATCGACAGCTACCGTGACGCGAATGTGCAGGTGAGGATCGCGAGGGTCGCCATCGAACAGGTGCTGGGGCACCCCAGCACGCGGCTATTCGCCTACCCGTACGGGGATGTTCCGGAGTATCTCGTGGACGAATATTTTCCGAAGCTGCAATTCGAGCACGGGCACGTCGCGGCCTTCACGACCGCGGGCGAGCCGGTGACGCGGGAATCGAATCGGTGGGGCGTGCCGCGCTACGTCTGCGGACAGCATTGGCGCACGCCCGATGAATTGGCCGCGCTGCTGCGCGGCCTCTCCTGAAAGCTACGCCCTGGGTACCTGCGCGAGCCCACGCGAGCCGCGCATCCCGACGAATCCGACCAGGAGCATGAGGCCGAGCAACGACCATTGGGACAGCGTCGGGATTCCCGCGGCCGGTCCGAACGAAAGCGCGTCGAGGCCCGTGACCGTGGTGCCCACATTCGTGATCACGCCGTTGAAAAGGTTGACCGTGACGAGATTCGAGGCCGCTCCGAAGTCGTTGACGGACGCGAAGACCGCGCTGGTTCCAGGTTGCACCGCCGCGGCGTTGACCGCCGCGCCCGCGGGCAATGGGTTGCCGGTAAGGGTTCCCAATGGCGTCACGGCGCCCGTCGTCGTATTGACGCTGTAGTAGGTGCTGTTTGCGCCCTGCGGCATCACATACATCGTGCCGGCCAGGAACGCGAGGCCATCGCCATAAGTGCTGATGCCCGAGCCGGGAATCGTGGTTGCGGCGCCAGTCGTCAAGTTGATGCTCGCGAACTCGTCGGAGCTCTCGGACCAGCCGAAGAGCTTGCCGCCGGGACCGAACTCGAGCTCCGAGATCGTGAGGCCGAGGGGGCCGATCACCGTTCCCGCGCCCGTGTAGAGGTTGATCCTGATGAGGCAGCTGCTGCAGGCCGCGTTGTTGGTCGTCGCGCCATACATGATGCCGTTCTGGAAGGCCATCCCAGTGACGCTGTAGCCGATCGGTCCGACCACGCTCGCCGCTCCGGTCGTTTGATCGAGTATGTACAGATTGCCCGTCGCGACGCCGCCGTTGAGGCCTCCCGTGGCGCCATAAAGGATCTGGGCCGCCGAGGGAAGGGAAATGACGGATAGAAAAGCTGCAGCGAGGATTGCAGCCAGGTTGCGCCAGGACATTTTTCGAATCTCCCTTTCCTATTCTTGAACGGCGATCCTACAGGGTTTCGAAAGCCTGTTGCCAAGAATTGAAACGGCCCGCGTTTGAAGCGGGCCGCGAGGGCAAGGAGTGGTGCTGTTGAGTGGACTCGAACCACCGACCTACTGATTACGAATAATAAACCGAGCCAAAAAAGTGGAGGAGAAGACCTGATCTAACGCAAGGAAAAAGCTGGGCAAAAGGGATCTAACGCGGCTTCCTGTTTGTCAAGCAACTATATGATTAATAGATGATTTCTGTCAATATTTCATTGACTGATATTGCGTATCATTGCTACAATCACATCACGATCCTGCCTATTCCCTGCCTACTTTTCCTTCGATGGCCACCGCGAAACTCACAGAGCAATTTGTCGCCGCTCTTCCGTTTTGCGTAGCACATCAGACACTGGTGTACGACACTGAGACGAGCGGGTTTGGCATTAGGGTCAGCGCAACCCGAAAGGTCTTTTTCGCGGAGAAGCGTTTGCAGGGGACGGGAGCCACTCGCCGTCGAACCATCGGGCCTTGGCCGGCCTTCAAAGTGCAGGATGCGAAGCGCGAGGCTCTGCGCATCATCAGCGAACTTTGTCACGGCGTGGACAGAAAGGTAGTCGCCGCCCAC